>NZ_JBAPMI010000028.1:0-31653 GCF_049278535.1 Mycobacterium sp.
CGGGGCTGCGGGTCACGTTGGCCGCCGGTGCAAGCACCTGCTCGGCGAAGCCGCCAAGTATCCCGAATGCCGAAACCCGATCTCCCACCGTGAATTCGGATTCCTCGGGCGCCCATTCGACCACACCGGCGGCCTCCATGCCGGGGATGAACGGCGGCGGCAGCTTGAGCTGGTATTCGCCTTTGCTCAGCAGCAGGTCGGGAAAGCAGACCCCGGCGGCCCGCACACCGATGACCAGGACGTCATCGTTACCGGCGACGTCTGGGACATCGGTGTAGACAAGACCATCTGGGCCTGAAAGCTCCTGTACAACACAGGCTTTCATGCTGGCGCGATCAGCGGATCGAGAAGTTTGCCGCCTTAGCCGCGGACAAGTCGTCGATCACGCCCCAGTGCGAGGCGATGTCGTCGACCGACGGCGGCGTTTTGAAGGTGACGCCCTCGTTCTGGAACAGCGCGGTGCGCTGTACCTTGCCACCGCCGACGATGAAGATCGAGCCGGTGTCGGGCACCTCTTCGGTGACCAGGTAAGCCACCACCGGCGCCACGTACTCCGGCGTGAGGTTCTTCAACACCTCGGGAGGCAGGATGTCCTCGGTCATCCGGGTGGCCGCGATCGGCGCCAGCGCGTTGGCCTTGATGTTGTACTTGGCGCCCTCCTGGGCCAGCGTGTTGATCAAGCCGACCAGGCCCAGCTTGGCGGCGCCGTAGTTGGCCTGACCGAAGTTGCCGAACAGCCCACTGGTCGAGGTGGCCACGAGGACTCGGCCGTAGCTCTGCTCGCGGAAATGCGGCCAGGCCGCACGGATGACGTTGTAGCCGCCGTAGAGGTGCACCTTGAGCACGGAATCCCAGTTCTCGAACGACATCTTGTGGAAGGTGCCGTCACGCAGGATGCCGGCGTTGCTCACGACGCCGTCGATCTTGCCGAATTCGTCGAGTGCGGTCTTGATGATGTTCTCCGCGCCCTGGGACTCGGCCACGCTGTCGTAGTTGGCGACCGCGCGGCCACCGGCGTCCTTGATCTCCTTGACGACGTCGTCGGCCATGTTGTGTCCGGCGCCGGTGCCGTCGCGGGACCCGCCGAGGTCATTGACCACGACGCTCGCGCCTTCCTTGGCGAGGGTCAGCGCGTATTCGCGGCCCAAGCCACCGCCGGCTCCCGTAACGACGACAACGCGATCCTGCACTCCGGGCATTACGTTCCTATCTCTCGATCCTCAGTGACCAACGGATTGAATGGGGGCGCCGAACGCTAGAACAACCGGCGCGCCAACTTCCACGCCTTCTCTGTATACGGCGGGTAGATGAAGCTGGCGATGTCGGGTCGGGTCGGCTTGGTCAGCACGGACTTGCGGTGGCTGAACTCCTCGAAGCCGAACTTGCCGTGGTAGGCGCCCAGCCCGGACGGGCCGACGCCGCCGAACGGCAGTTTGTGGGTGGCGAAGTGGAACAGCAGGTGGTTGACCACCATGCCGCCCGCCGGCACCTCCTTGATCACCCGTTCCCGGACGGCCTTGGCCTTGGTGAACAGGTAGGCGGCCAGCGGCTTGGGCCGCGAGTTCACGAATTCGATTGCCTCGTCCAGGTTTTGAACGGTCACGACCGGGAGGATCGGGCCGAAGATCTCGTCGGTCATCAACGGCTCGTCGGCGGCGGGGTCGACCACCACGGTGGGCTGAATGCTCATGCTCGATGCGTCCGAGCCACCGCCGATGGCGACGTTGCCCTTGGTCGCGGCGAGTGCGGCGGTGAGCCGGTTGAAATGCCGCTCGTTGACGATCCGCTTACCGCCGGTGGCATTCTCCGCCTCGAACCCGGTGATCGCCTTCTGGATCTCGTCGACTAGTTGGTCGCGGATCGGCGCCTCAGCCAGGACATAGTCGGGCGCGATGCAAATTTGGCCGGAGTTGATCAGCTTGGTCCACGCGATCCGCTTTGCGGCGACCTTGATGTCGGCGTCTGCCGACACAATGACCGGGCTCTTGCCACCGAGCTCGAGCGTCACGGGCGTCAGCTGCGACGCCGCGCCCTCGTAGACCTTGCGCCCGATTTCGGTGCCGCCGGTGAACAGCAGGTGGTCGAAGCCCTGCGCGATGAGCTCCTGGCTGACAGCGCCGTCGCCCTCGATGACGGCGATCGCGTCGCTGTCGAGGTAGCGCGGCACCAGCTCGGCCATCAGCGCCGAGGAAGCGGGCGCCACCTCAGACGGCTTGAGCAGCACGGTGTTGCCCGCGGCGATCGCGCCGACAGCGGGGCCCAGCGTCAGAGCAAACGGGAAGTTCCACGCGCCGATGATCAGCACGGTGCCGTACGGCTCGTACTCCACCCAGCCGCGGCCAGGCAGCTGCGACATCTCGAGCCGGTGGTGACGCCGCTTCGCCCACTTGCCCACGTTCTTCGCGGCGTAGGTGCACTCGCCGGCGGTGCTGGCGACGTCGGCGAGCCACGCCTCGAACGGCGACCGCCCCAGATCCTTCTCCAGGGCGTCGGCGATCTTGGTTTCGTTCTCGATGATCAGCCGCTTGAGCGCTAGCAATTGCTCCTTACGCCACTGGATGCTGCGGGTTTTGCCGGTGGCAAATGTCTTGCGCAACCGCGCAACCGTCTTGGCGACATCGGAGCCAGTGGCCGGGGCCGCGGGTGCGGCTGGTGCAGTGATCTCGGTGGTTTCGGTGGTCATGGGGATTCCTTCCTCGACCGGCGAAAACCCAATCCTAATCAACCAGCCGGTTGGGCAACAGGTGCCCTCAGCTAATGGCGGCGCGTACCGTCACGGCTTTTCGGCGGAGATCCAGACGGCCCGGAACGTTGCGGCGATGCTGGGATCCTCCGGCAGCGGCCGACCGACCTGAGTGAGGTAGTCACGGCCCTGTACGGCTTCAACACGCCACTGATGGTTGTCGAACCAGGCCGCAGGATCGCAGCGTTCGTCCTCGGTGTACCAGAGGTCGCCGGGGTCGAAGACGTTCTCATCACCCAGTCGTCGGCGCAGTTCTTCGGCTCGAATCCGGCGCTTTTCGTAGCCCTCGCGTGCCGCGTCGTCGAGGGTGAAGTCCTCGATGCAGGTCCGGCTACCGGGCGCGCTCAGCGCATCGATGTCGGCGAACAGCCGCGCCTCGGCCTCGCCCGGCAGGAACATCAGCAGGCCTTCGGCCAGCCACGCGGTGGGCTGCGTGGGGTCGAATCCGTTGTCACGCAATGCTTTCGGCCAGTCGAACCGCAAGTCGGCCGCCACCTCACGCCGGTCCGCCACCGGTTGTACGCCGTGGGCGGCCAGCGTCGTGGATTTGTACTCCAGCACCTTGGGCTGATCGATCTCGTACACCGTGGTGCCGGACGGCCAATCCAGCCGGTAAGCCCGCGAATCCAGCCCGGAGGCCAGGATCACATGCTGACGAATGCCTGCCGCCGCCGCGGTGGCGAAGTACGCATCGAAGAAGTGGGTACGCGCGGCCTGGTAGTTGACCATGTGTGCCCGGATCGCCGCCTGCTGCGGATCGGCCGTGTAGGTGGTGTTCATCTTGCCGACCAGATCGGCAAGCTCCGGGCCGTCGATCAGCAGCTGTGCGAACTCGTCGCGGATCAGCGGCTGCTCGCTGGCCGTCTCGACGGCTCGCGCGGAGGCGACCATGACAGCGGTCGCACCCACGCTGGTGGCGATGTCCCAGGTGTCGCCGTGGGAGCGACCCGTGCTGTTCATGCGCGTTCGGCGGTCACGAACTGCGAGAGGGCATCCCGGTCGTCGCCGGACGGCACGCCGTCCACCCAGCGGTTCAGCCGGCGCATCTCGTCGCCGGAGTTCTGCCCGGTGGCCCGCCAGCCGTGGTCGTTGAGCCAGGCGGCGACGTCGGCACGATCGTCGTCGTGGTAGATCAGGTCCTGGATGTCGACGCTGCGCTCGATGCCGAGTTTGGCGGCCACCCGCTCGAGGCGGTCCCGCATCTCCTGGCGACGCTCGTCGGCGTGGTTGGCCGCGGTTTCGGCGGCAATCCGGCTGCCCGGTGCGCTCAACTCGGTGATCTGTGTGAACAGCCGGTCCTGAGCCTCGGCGGGCAGGTACATCAGCAATCCCTCGGCCAGCCACGCGGTCGGCGCCTTCGGGTCGAAGCCCGCCGCGATCAGCGCCGCCGGCCAGTCCTGCCGCAGGTCGATCGGCACCTCATGGCGATCGGTCGCCGGTGTGGCGCCGTGTGCGGCCAGCGTCGCCGCCTTGTACTCCAGCACCTTGGGCTGATCGATCTCGTACACCGTGGTGCCGGCCGGCCATTCCAGCCGGTACGCGCGCGAATCCAGGCCGGAGGCCAGGATCACCACCTGCCGGATGCCGGCGGCGGCCGCCCCGGCGAAGTGGGCGTCGAAGAAGTGGGTGCGCACCGCTTGATAGCTGCGCATGTGCTCGAAGACCGCCGCCGCCTCGGCGTCGATCGACGCCACCTTGGCGAGCAAGGAGCCGTCCAGCATCTTCTCCCATACGCCGGTACCGGCCTGGTTGACCAGCACCTTCGCGTACGGGTCGCGGATCAACGGGTCGGGCTTGTCGGTTTCGGCGGCGCGGGCTGCGGCCACCATCACCGCCGTGGTGCCGACGCTGGTCGCGATGTCCCAAGTGTCGTCATGACTGCGCAAGGTGCTCATCCGGCTCCTGCCTCCTGCGAATGTGGTTGGTAATCAATCGGTTGCGCCGAGTTGGGCGCGCAGCAAAGTGGTGGTGAAGGCCTCGTTGACCAGGTCCGGCGGTATCGGCCGGCCCAGCCGCGCCATCTCCGTGGCGTTGCCCACCGCGGTCACCTGCCAACCGTGGTCGGTCAGCCATTCCGCGGCGTCGGTCCGGTCGCTTTCCTGGTAGGTCAGGGTTTCGACGTTGATATCGAGGCCGAGGCGTTGGCGCATCCGGTCGAAGCGGGCACGCCGCGCGGTGCGACGGGCCTCGTTGTCGGCCGCGCCCAGGCTGAACGCCTCGACGGCCACGCGACTGCCGGGTGCGCTCAGGCCGGTCAGAATCTCGAACAGCCGGTCCTGGGCTTCGGCCGGGAGATAGGGCAGCAGGCCCTCGGCCAGCCAGGCGGTCGGTTGGCTCGGGTCGAAGCCCGCAGCCGTCAGCGCGGCGGCCCAATCGTCGCGAAGATCGATCTGGACAGTGCGCCGATCGGCGGTCGGGGCGGCACCGGCCGACTCCAACGTGGATGTCTTATAGGCGACCACCTGAGGCTGGTCGATCTCATAGACCGTGCTGCCGGCGGGCCAATCCAGCCGGAACGCCCGCGAATCCAGGCCCGCGGCGAGAATCACCACCTGTCGGATTCCGGCGGCGACGGCCTCATTGAAGTAGGAGTCGAAGTAGTGCGTGCGCACGGCTTGGTAGTCGATGGCCAGCCGATGAGAGCGGCGTCCGTGGTCGTCGTCGCCGATCCACTCCAGCGAGCTGGCCAGCCGCGCCCATGGCTGCCCGGCGGTGGAGACCAATAGGTAGGCGAACTCATCGCGGATCAGCGGATCTGCTGCTCCGGTCTCGACGGCGCGGGCCGCGGCAACGCTCAAGGCGGTGGCGCCCACGCTTTCGGTGATGTCCCAGCTGTCGCCGTCGGTACGAACGGAGCTCACGTTGGATAGACCAGTCATAGCGCGTTCGATCGTACCTAATAACTTAGGCAATCTATATGGTTCTGTGCGCTACATCACTGCAGTTAGCCGTGCCGCCGGGCCAGGCTGCGGGCCAACATCGTCTTGAGTTGATCGGTGATGGGGTCGAGCTCGTGCCGGCTGCCGATGAAGCCAGCATAAAAACCCACACCCAACAGCACTGCGAGCAACATCTCGGTGAGCGCCGAGGCGTCGGTGTCCGCGTTCAGCTCGCCTCGCTGGATTCCGTCGTTGATCGCCCACGACAGAAACGCCCTGGTGGTGCTGACCGAATCCGTTCCGGGCCGGCTCAGTTCGGGGTGGCGCTGCGACTCCAGCGTTGCGGTGATCAAGAACGCCGCTGCCGTGCGGTTTTCGATTTCGGCCTCGATCGAGCCCTCGATGAACGCGGCCACCCGAGCCGTGAGACTTGTCTCAGCCTGCGCCCGCTGAGCGCTCGCGGCGACGACGGCATTGTTGGTCTCTTCCAGCACCTGCCAATACAAGGCGCGCTTGTTTGCGAAGTAGTGATTGATCGCAGGCCGGGTCAGGTCAGCTCGGATCGCTATCGCCTGAAATGTCGCGGCGTCGTAGCCGCGTTCGCTGAACACCTCGCGAGCCGCTCGCAAGATGCGCTGACGTGTTTCAGCTGCCTTTGCTGCGGGGGGGCGACCCGGCCCCCGACTCGCGGGCTGCACCACAGTATGAATTGTGCCACAGCTCACACTCTTGACCGCCGAGTCGGGAGAACCGCCGGTTAGCCAGCAGTGGCTACACCGTGCGGTGGGGCATCAGTCCATCGGCCGGCACGCTGCCGAACTTGCCGGACTGGAAATCTTCGACCGCCTGGATCACTTCGGCCTTGGTATTCATCACGAACGGGCCGTAGTGGAACACCGGCTCGCGGATCGGCCGGCCGCCGAGGATCAGCACCTCCATCGCGGGCACCCGTGAGTCCTGCGATGGCCCGGCGTTGACCGTGATCCGATCGCCGGGACCCAGGACCGCCAGTTGACCCTGCTGGACCGGGTGCGCGATCGGGCCGACCGAGCCGCGGCCGGCGAGGACGTAAACCAGTGCGTTGTAGTCCCGGTTCCACGGGATGTTCAGCCGTGCACCCGGTTGAATTGTCGCGTGCGCCATCGTGATCGGCGTGTGCGTGACGCCAGGCCCGCTGTGGCCATCGATTTGCCCGGCGATGACGCGCATCAGCGCGCCGCCATCGTCAGAGGACAGCAGCGCGACGTCGGCGCCTTCGATGGCCTGGTATCGAGGGGTGGCGAACTTGTCTTTCTTCGGCAGGTTCACCCAGAGCTGGACGCCGTGGAAGACGCCACCGCTCTCGACGAGTTCGGCGGGCGGCGTTTCGATGTGCAGGATTCCAGCTCCGGCCGTCATCCACTGAGTCGCGCCGTCGGCGATCAGCCCGCCCCCGCCGTGTGAATCCTGGTGGGCGAACCGGCCGTCGATCATGTAGGTGACCGTCTCGAATCCGCGGTGCGGGTGCCAGTCAGTGCCTCTGGGTTCGCCCGGCTGGTATTCCACCTCGCCCATCTGGTCCATATGGACGAACGGATCCAGTGCGGCGCTGCTGACCCCGGCGAACGCACGGACGACCGGGAACCCCTCGCCCTCATAGCCACGTGGCCCGGAGGTGATCGAGCGGACGGGGCGTTCGGTATCGGTCGGACCGGCTGCGGACACCCGCGGCAGGGCCAATGTGTCTGCGATGATCGCGGGCATCTTCAGCCTCCTTGTGCTTCGATACCCGATATAACCGGACCGCGGTCCGATTATTCCTTGACCGGCACGGCCCGGCCCGCATCAACTCAGCGCTTGCTCCGTGCGGACTTCGCCGCCGTCTTCTCGGTGGAGGTGCCCTCGTGAGCTAACGCGCCGCCGGAGTTCTCCAGGTGTGCGCGGACGAACCACTGGAACTTCTCCAACTCGGCAGCGTGGCCGATCAGGATGTCCTGGGTGACCGGATCCAGCTTCTCGGTTTCGGCGATCCCCTTGCGGGTGTCTTCGATGACGCCGTTGTAGACCAGGTCGACCGCGGCCAGGTGTGCCTGCACCGTGTCACGGCCCACCGAGTAGTCGTCCCAGGTGCGGTCTTTGAGAATCGCGCCCGGCGTCCCTTGCGGCGATCCACCCAGAGTCGCGATCCGCTCAGCCACTTCGTCGGCATAACCGCGGACCAACTCAACCTGCGGGTCGATCATTTCGTGCACCCCAATGAAGTTGGGGCCGACCACATTCCAGTGGACATGCTTCAGCGTGAGATGGAGGTCGTTGTAGGTGCTCAACTGCTTCTGCAGCAGATCGGCGATCTTGGCTCCCTGTTTATCGGTCAAGCCCGGGACAGTGAATTGGGTCATGGCTACCTCCTTGAGGTCATCCCCTCCGTCGGGCGACGGATACCCGATGACCGTGGGAAGTACACCCAGCCCAGATCACAGCGCGCGAATGTCCTGCACCGGCAGGCGAGCGCCCCGGCGCGGCTCGTAGGCAAGTCGGCTGGCTTCCAGCAACCGGACCACCCGGTGACGGTGCGGACGCATCGGTTCGAGAAGTTCGACCATCTCGTCGTCGTCGATCGGGCGTCCCAGCAACGTCCAACCGACCATCTTGGAGATGTGGTAGTCGCCGACCGACAGCGCATCGGCATCACCGAACGCACGCTGTGCCACCTCGGCCGCTGTCCAGATCCCGACTCCGGGCAGCGACATCAGCGCCTCGCGGGCCTTCACCGCCGGCCACGACGTCAGCCGCTCCAACGACGACGCCCGCTGCGCGCAACCGACGACGGTGCGGGCGCGTCCCGGATCGACATTGGCGCGGTGAAACTCCCACGACGGAATGCGCCGCCACCCTTCGGCGGACGGCAGCACCCGCATCCGCGCAGGTGCTGGTCCCGGTGCAGGCGTCCCGAACTTGGTGACCAGTAAGCGCCAGGCGCGAAAGGCGTCCGCACCGGGCACACGCTGCTCGAGCACGGCGGGGATCAGCGCCTCCAACACCTGATCGGTACGACCGAGTCGCAGATGCGGCACCCGCTGATGCGCGGCGACGACGATCGGGTCGACGGGCGCGAAATCCGACGAATCGTCTTGAGCGCCAAGCATTGCCGGAAGGGCATCGATGAATTCTTCAGCGCCGCTCCCCCAGGCCGTGCAATCGACTGCGTTGGCCGCAGCGCGGCCCATGCGGGCTGTAGTCGGCCCGCTGTGCATCCGGCTGGTCCGCCAGATCGCGCCGTCGTCGTCGACCTGGAAACACGGATCACCAGGGCCACGACGCAGCGGGAAGAGTGTGAGCCCCGGGCTGACCGGACCGGGGAACGTCACCGTGCGAGCGCTACTCACCATCTGCTCCCGCCGGATACGCAACTGCTCGATCCCGACGATCATAAGTCCGGCTTCGGACACGCATCCTTATCCGGCCCGTCATTGACCGGCAACTGTGTTCCGCGCAGGATGGCGATGTGACGACGCCGTTCGACGATCCGCAGGCCGAGCTGGCGTGGATGTTTCTGCAGTGCTTGTCCGACGGCGGCGACGTCGACGAATGCTTCGGGCTACTGAGCGATGACTTCACCTACTGGAGCCTGCTGACCCGCAGTTCGGTCGACAAGGCGACGCTGCGCGACGAAGTCGAGCGGCGCAGACGCCTGGTCGAGCTGAACTTGGACTTCATCCAGTGCTTCAACGACGGCGAGTGCGTGGTGATCGAGGCCGAAGCCGACGGGGACACCGCCGACGGCGTGCACTACAACAGCCCAGCTGTCTTCATCTTCGAAACCCGTGACGGCCTCATCGCGTCGCTGCGCGAATACAGCGACACCCAGCTGACCTCGCACGTATTCGGCTCGGCGAACGGCTAACCGGTTTCGACGCTGATGTCAGCCTTGTCGGGATAGAACGCCACGTGGCCGGCGATGGCCGCGACCGCCGGGTAGGGCTGTTCGTACGTCCAGATCACGTCATCGACAGTCCCCGCGGCGGTGGTCACGCTGTAGTAGCCGGCCTCGCCCTTGTACGGGCAGTAGCTGCTGGTATCGGTGTGGACGAGTCGGTCCTGCGCTACATCCTTGAGCGGAATGTATTGCACGGCAGGATAAGTGGATTCCTGAAGCTGTAACGCCTGGTAGCTGTCGGCGACGACTTCGCCGTTGACGCGAACCACCACCCGGGTTCCCGTCGGGTTGATCGTGATCGGATGCTCGGCGGTCGGCTCGAGAACGGGTCGGCTGGTCATGATGATGTCTCCTCACGTGCGGATAGATGGTTCAACGCCAGCCGGCGCTCAAGATTCCCGTCGCAGGCCGACGATTCACCCCGCCGGTGCCAGCATGTCCTTCCACCCGGAGTCCCCGGTGTGCCGCGAATCCTCGAGGGTGTACTTGGCGCCGTCGGGCCCGACCACTTCGCCGCTGGACGGCACATAGATCGCGGCCGGGCCGGCCGGCGTGTAGGTGCACGGGTTGGGCTGTTGGCCATTGCACCGCACGGTGCCCGATCCGGGTCGCTGCAGCGGATCGTTGACCGGCGCAGCCGGCGGGGGCAGCCGATCGGCCGGTGCCGGGTTGAGGCCGTTGTTGATCGTCGGTGCCGGGATCACCTTTCCCGGGTCGACCGGTTGGTCGCAGCGAGCCCCGGGCGCCGGGCAGTTGCGGATCTGGTTCGGATCGCCGTACCAAGGGTTGGTGCCCAGCGGAACGTACGGCTTGCTGTCGCGGCATTCCTGTGGGGTCGCCGCTCGCTTGCCCGGGACGTCGACACACGGATAGTTGCGCGCACCGCGCACCACGTTGGCCGGAGTGTCCTGCGGGATCTTGCAGTACGTCCCTTCCGGCAGCGGTGCCGTGCTGATGTCCGCGGGTGAGCGCCACTCCGAGGCCGGCAGGAAGCCGGTCAGGCACGGCGGGGGGTTGTTCAGCGACAGGTTGAGATTCATCAGCACCGACCCCGGAGCGGACGCGATCAAAGTCTGTGCAACCGAGCCGATCTCGGGCAGGAACACCAACAGCTGCTCCAGACCCTTGTTGTAGCGCTTGAGCATGTCGGCGACGACTTCCAGGTTCGCCAGCGTCTGCGGCAGCGACTCGCGGACGTCGTTGAAGACGTCGTTGACCTGATCGGCCGTCGGCGCGGCCTTCGAAAGGATGCTTTGCACGTGCTGGTCGGTGTGCGCCGTCTGGGCGGTGAGCACCTTGAGGTTGCGCGACCACTGCGCGATCGAGTCGCCCGATTCGACCTGACTGTCCAGGATCGGTGCCGCGTTCGCGATGATGTCCTCGACGTCGGACATGTTCGCCTCGAAGTCACCGACGATGGACTGCGTCGAGTCGACAAGTCGTTGCAGCGCAGGCCCCAATCCGCCTACCGCCTCGGCTGTTTCGTCGAGCAGCGACGCGATCTTCTTCTTTGGGAGCACGGACAGCCCGCGATTGGCCGCGTCGAGCGCGGGACCTATTTCGCTGGGCACGGTGGCTTTGGTGATGGTCTGCCCGGGCGAGAAGAACTTCCCCGGGTCACCGGTGGACACCAGATCCAGGTACTGCTCGCCGATCGCCGATACCGAGTGCACATTGGCCGACGCGTCGAGCGGGATCTTGTACCCGCTGTCGATGCTCAGCGTCGCCCTGACACCGTGTGCGGTCGGTTGGACCTTGGTGACCCGGCCGATCTGGATACCCCGATAGGTGACGTTTGACGTGCGATACAGCCCGCCCGACGCGGGCAGCTCCACGACCAGCTGATACTGACCGACGCCGAGTTGGCTCGGGATACGAAGGTAATACCAGCCCAGTGCGACCAGCGCCGCTAATGTCAAGGCGGCGAACACAATCAACTGCGTGCGTATGAAGCGAGTCAGCATCCGTTATTCGCCTCGCTCCACCGGCGCATCGGCCGGGTTGGGCGTGAAGCGGACATCCGGAACCATTGTGGACGGGTCGCGGCCCCAGGACTGCTCGAGGGCACGCAATGCTCCGGAGAACCCGGTTCCGGTGAAGATCGCGTTGTCGACGGTGCTCAGCGTCAAATCGAG
Source organism: Mycobacterium sp. (assembly GCF_049278535.1). Taxonomy (GTDB): domain Bacteria; phylum Actinomycetota; class Actinomycetes; order Mycobacteriales; family Mycobacteriaceae; genus Mycobacterium. The sequence continues at coordinate 11,674 of NZ_JBAPMI010000028.1, forward strand.
CGCTCCGGAAACGTTGATGTAGTCCCCGCGAACGATCTTCGGCACGCTGTCGACGGCGAACGGCGGCGACAGCAGCAGCATCAGCGCATCAACCAAATATGGTGCGGCACGGCCGAGTTGCTTGAGTGTCGGCTGCAGCTCTTGTAAGTCCTTGTGAAGATCGCCGCGCGCGTTCGACAGGGTCTGGCCGGTGACGTTGCTGATCCGCCCCACCGCTTCGACGGTGTTGGCGAACAGGTCGCGTTGCTGCGCGAAATGATCCACCAATGGCGGGAATTCGGTGAGTACTCGGTCCAAGGTGTCGGTGCGGTTGCCCGCGTAGGACAGCAGTCGGTCGGTGGAGTCGATCGCGTGGCGGATGTCGTCGCGTTGCGCGTTCAATTCGCGCGCGAACGTGTCCAGCTTTCCCAGGAAATCCCGGATCTGCTGAGCGCGGCCGGCCAGGATCTTGTAGACCTCGTCCTGGACGACCTCGAGATTCGGAATACCGCCGCCACGCAACACCATCGCAAGGCTGGCGAGCGTCTGCTCGGTGGACGGAAATGCCGACGAATTGTTCAGCTGGATGATGTCGCCGGCCTTCAGCGGCTGTGGCGACGGATCCGGCGGTGCGGCTAATTCGATGTGCTGTGAACCCAACAGGCTGGTCTGGCCGATCTTCGCGGTCGCGTTCTTCGGAAGCTTGACGCCCTTGTCCAAATCCACTGTCAGTGTGGCGACCCAGTTCTTCAGGTCGATCGAACGGACCGTGCCGACGAAGACATCGGCCACCAGGACTCGGCTATTTCCGTTCAGCGCCATCGTGTTTGGCATCTGAACAAAGATTTTGTAGGAGCCCGGACCGCTACCGGGCCCACCGGGCAGCGGAACATTGGCGATACCGCGCCAGTTCCCGCATGAGGTCAGCACGACCGTGAGCGTCAGCAGCGCCACCGCCTGCAGCGCCTTGCGCCGCATCGACCGCATCGCGCTCATCGGGGGGTCCCCGGAGGTATCGGCGCCTCGGCTGCGCCGAGCGGAAGATCAGGTGGTGGTGGTGGTGGCGCCGTCGGCGACGGCAACGGCTGCGGGTACCACGGCGGAGGCAGCGGGTTGTTCTCGTCGTACGCATTGGGCGGCCCGGTCATGGTCCGCGCCGGTGGTGGCGGCGGGATGTCGGGCCCACCCATCAACTCGGCCAACGACGCCGGCGTCAGGAGGTTCGCCGTGGCCGGCTGGACCTGCACTCCCTGCATTCCGGGAGCGACAATCCAGCCGGGCTCCGAATTCCGATGGGACCACTGGGTATCCGGTGAGAAGATACCGGGCACAGTCGTGTCTTTGAAGCCGGGTGGCGGCTGAAGACGCGGCTCAGAGTACGCGATGTTCTTCGGCAACGTGTCCGCGCTGCTGAACAGATTGATCCCGTATGGGAAATAGTTGAACTTGATCGCATCCATGACGGGTGCCAGGTATTGCGCGCAAAGCTCCGCCGAGTCCTGATAACCCAGCCGGCTGCCGGCTTGAATGGCGCTGCAAATGAACTGCATTGGGTTGGCAAAGTTGTTGAAGGCGGCCACGCCGCTCAGACTCCCGTGGGCTGGTTCGTAAATAGCCTGTACGTTGGCGGCCATGTTCGGCAGGATGTGCAGCGCGGTTTCTAAACCGTCGCGCGGGGTGGGCTGCATGATCGCGGTCGTCACATCACCAAGGTTGTTGACATCGTGGGTCAGGGCGTCGCGGTTCTCGGTCAGGAATTTCTGTGCGGTGGACAGCAGGCTGTCAGTTTGCTCAATTGCGTTGGTGGCGGATTGATCCGAGCTGGTGAGGTTGTCGGTCAACATCGCCAGATCGGTATTCAGTGCCACGAACTGCTGATCGTCCTGATGGAGCGCGTTGACGAACATCGCCAAACTGCGCAGCACCGAGAAGAAGTCACCACGGCCCTCGTCCAGGGTGCTCAGCGCATTCGACAGACTGTTCAGCGTGGCGTTGATCTGCTGCCCCTTGCCGGCCAGCCCGTCGGCGAAGGACTCGATCACGTCACCGAAGGGGCCCTTGGGCTGATCCTTGCTCGGTCCGAGTTTGTCGATGATGTGAGTGACGCTGTTGCGCAGTTCATCCCATTCCACCGGAACCTGCGTGCGTTCGATCGGGATCACGGCGTTGTCGGCTAACTGCGGCCCACCCTTGTACGGCGGCTCCAACTGGATGCTGCGGGAGGCGACCAGGGTCGGGTTGAGCACGACCGCGGACGCATTGGCCGGCACCTTGTATTTGTTCTGGTAATGGAAGGTCACCTTCGTCCGGTCGCCGGTGGGTTCGATCTTGTCGATCGCACCGATCCGGATGCCCATGATCTGGACCTTGTCCCCGGCGTAGAGGGCGTTGGCCGCCGGGAAGTAGGCGATCACGGTGTTGTTGGTCAGCTTTTCATAGAGCTGCCAGCCCACCAGCGCGGCGATGAGACCCACCGTGACGACCAGCGATCCGACAATCACCGCGGCTTTGGACAGCGGCGGCAGTCGTAGCTTTCGGATGTCGAAGATCGTGCTCATTACCTGCTACCCCCGTCCCCGCCGGGCGTTATGAATGGCGCCGGAAGCTGCGGCCCCGGGCCCGCAGGTGCGGGTGGTCCGGGCGGCAAACCGGGTGCCAAGGTCGAGGGCGCAGCAGGCCCTGGCGGAAGCAAGCTATCCCGCCGCGCCCCCGGCGGCGCGTTCGGCGGCAACTGCACCGGTGTACCCGGCACGTTCGGCGGCAGCTCTCCGGGCAGCCCGGCATCGGGAATCCCGGGTGTCGGTGGCAGCCCATGAGGATTCGGCGGCAGTGAAAGCACGTCGGGCAGAACCGGATACGGCCCGTTGGGCCCGAACGGACCCTGCCCTTGATCGAGGTGGGCGCACGGCAGCGGGTTGCCCGGCCGCGGTGACATCTCCGGCGACGGCGCATAGGAGCACGGCGATCCCGGCGCCACGGCCGGCCCTGGGTGGTCCGGGGTTCCTTCGAGCACAGTCGGCGCCGGCGGCGGAGCGCCGTTGGGGAGGCGTGTGCCGTTCGGGTCGGGCCACCGGAAAGCGGGCAATCCCGCACTGCGCCAGAAGTTCTCCGGATCGATACCGCGCTTCTTGAACGCCGCATCGACCCATGGCTGCAGGATCTGGTAGGGCAGCAAATTGCCGATCATCACCTTGAAGTACGGGCCCGACCCGACCGCCTCGCTCAGCGCCGCGGTGTAGCTGCGCAGCGTATGCAGCACGGAGACAAGGTCGTTCTTGTGCTCAACCAGGACATCGGTGACGGTGCGCAGCTGCTCGAGCAGATGATGGAGGTTCGGGTTGTCGTGGATCAAGCCCTGCACCTGCGTGGAAAATGCCGATACGTTGGCCAGCAGCGCCGCAATGGCTTTGCCACGTTCGTTGAATGTGGCCAGCAACGACTGGGTGTTCCGTAGCAGCGCGTTGATCTGCTTGCTGCGATCACCGAGCACGCTGGCAACTTTCCTGGCCTCGGTGAGCAGGTGCTTGAGCTCGTCGTCGCGTTTGCCGATGATGTCGGAGAACTTGGACACGCCGTCGAGCGCCGCGCTCAAGTGCGGATAGGTCTGATTGATGGTGTGCGACAGAACATTCAGTGATTGTTTGACGGTGTCGATGTTCCAGCCGGCAGCCCCCTTGGTGACATCGAAGAACGCGTCGTACACCTGGTAGGGAGTAGTGCTCTGACCGATCGGCAGGACGTCGTTCGGTTTCATCGGTTTAGCGCCGCGTGGCTCTATCTCCAGCACCTTCTTGCCCAGCAGGGTGTCGGTCCGGATCGCCACCCGGCTCTCGGTGCCGATGGTGTGCGTCCCGGCGGTGAACTCCATCACGACGTGATCGCCGTCGATCGAGAGAGCTTGCACCGTACCGACATCCATACCCACGATGCGGACTTTGTCACCCTTGCTCATTCCGCCCGAGTCGCTGAATTGCGCATAATAGCTCGCGGTCGCGAACAACATTGGGAGGCTGCTGAAGCTCTGTCCCACACCGACAATGAGGACCACCAGCGCAATCGCAAGCGCCCCGACGCGCACTCGATTGGCAGGCTGAAGCGTTCTCATTTCAGCGTGCACCTGCCCGATGGCTGTTGAAAAAGTTTCACCGAGCGGACCGGACCACCCGGTTGAAGTCCGTTGACCTTGAGTGAAAGGTCGCAGAGATAGAAGTTGAAGAAGTCGCCGTAGATCCCGCTGGCGCGGCCGATGATGTTGAACGCAGCGGGCACTTTCCCGACCAGGTCCCCGACCCGGTCGCGCTGCTCGACGAGCGGCTCGGCGATGGTTTCCAAGCGATTCACCGTCTCGTGTATCAGGGCCCGGTTGTCGGCCAGCAGGTCGGCTATTGTTCCCGCCGCGTTGCTGATGCGCGCGGTACCGTCCGCAAGCGGGGTGGCCCGGTCCTTCAGCCCGGTGATGAGCACCTCGAATTTGTCGATGGTGGAGTCGAATTGGTCGCGGTGCTTGACGGTGGTGTCCAGCACCGTGTTCAGGTTGTGGATCACGGCCCCGATCGCCTGATCGCTTTCGGCCAGGCGGTCGGTCAGCTGCGCCGTCTGGTCGAGGATGTCGTTGATGGTGCCGCCTTCGCCCTGGAAGACGGTGATGATCGACGATGCGATGGTGTTGACCTTCTGCGGATCCAGCGCCCGAAACAGCGGCTTGAAACCGCCGATCAGGGCGTCCAGGTCGAGCGCGGGCTGGGTTCGCGCCAGCGGGATGAATCCGCCTGGTGGCAACGTGGTTTCCGCGTTTTCTCCGGTCCCCCGACTGATTTCCAGGTACCGATTGCCGATCAGATCCTGGTAACGGATTTGCGCGGTCGTCGACTGGTACAGCTGCACCGAGCGATCGACGGCGAAGTCAACCCGTATCCGCTTGTCGCCCTCGACCAATTCGACCTTTTTGACCTTGCCCACTTCGACGCCCGAGGCCCGGACGAACTGACCGGCGCGCAAGCCGCTGGCGTTGCTGAACTCCGCGGAATAGCTGTTGGTGCGGTCGAAGCGCACCTGGCCGAAAACCACCACGATGACTGCGGTGAACAACAGCTGCACGGAGACGACCGCAGCGAGCCGCGCGACTGTACCGGTGATTCTCATGGGTTGATCGTGTTCTCCCCGTACTGTCGCCCCCACACGTACTCGTTGGCCAGCGGCTGACCCAACTCGAAGTGGTTATAGGGCGCAATGCTGTTGCCGGAGTCCATCACCAGGTACGGCGCCGGCCACAGGTCACGGGTGATCGGCGACCAGCAGCCCGCTTTGCCGCCCGGTCCTCCGTGACCGTTGATCCGGGGCAGATTGTCTGGATACACATACGGGTTCTCCGAGCCGGCGATTGCCACCCCGAGTTGGGCCGCATAGTGATTGCCGCTCTCCAGCGCGGCGACTTTCGGTGCGACGTCTGCGAAGTTGCGAATGGTGCAGAACGCCTGCGGGCTGTAGGTATCGAGCAAATGGACACTCGGAAACAGGTCGGCCGTAAGACGTTCCAGATAAGGCTTGCTGCGGGTGAAGATGTCGTTTCCGGTGTTGGCGAAGCCGATCGCGGCCAGCAGCGCCGCATCGAGTTCGGCCTGACGATGATTGAGCGTGTGCGCTGTGGTCACGGCATTCTCAAGTGCGTCAAAAAGATCCGGCGCAGCCTTGGCGTAGACATCGCCGAGCGCCGCGAGTTGCTGAATGTCGTGGCGAATCTTCGGCATGCGCGGATTCAGGTCGCCGAGGATCTTGTTGCCGTTGACGATCGACTTCCCGAACTTCTCGCCCAATCCCGTCAGCGCCTGCGCCGCGGCGCCAAGCGTGAGATTGACCTTCACCGGATCGACATTGTCGGCAAGCTCCACCAGCGTCTGGAAGACGGTGTTGAACTCCGTCGTGACCGACGTCGCGTCGATCACTGAGGACGATGTAATCCGTTGCGGTGCTGGCTCTTTAGGCGATGTGAGCGATACGTATTTGTTGCCGAACACCGTGGTGGCCTGGATTTTGGCGATCACGTTGAGCGGGATGAGGTCGACGTATTGCGGGTCGACATCGAGGATGAATCGAGCGGCCGGCTGACCGCGGTGCTCGACCTCGGAGATGCCGGCGACCCGTCCGATACTCACGCCGTTGTAGGTGACCTTGGACCCCTGATCCATCACCAGCCCAGCGCGCGCGGCCAGCATCGTGAGCTTGGTCTTCGGCGTGAAGTCACCGCGAAACTGCCCGTATATCAACGCAAATAGCAGCGTGCATGCCAGGAGCAATCCGACACCGGCAGCGGTGTCGGGCCAGGTCCGCGTCCTTCGCTCCTTCGTTGCCGTCGCCATTGCCGGTCAGACCGTGAGGTTGAAGTTCGGGTCGACGCCGTAGAGCGCAAGCGAGGTCAGCAGGACGACGATCACGGTCGACACCAGCGAAAAACGCATCGACCGGCCGACCGCCTCGCCCACACCTACCGGACCGCCGCTGGCGTTGTAGCCGTAATAGCAGTGGGTGATCATCACGATCACCGCCATGACGATGACTTCCCCACCCGACCAGAACACGTCCTCGGTGCGCAGGAAGGTCCGGAAGTAATGCTCGTAGGTGCCCACTGACTGCCCGTAGAACAGCGTGGTGACGACTCGCCCCGACAGGAACGACATGACGAGCGCCATCGCATAGAGCGGGACGACCACCACCAGCCCCGCCATCAGCCGGGTCGACACCAGGAACGCCACCGACTTGATGCCCATCACCTCGAGCGCGTCGATCTCCTCGCTGATTCGCATCGCACCCAACTCCGCAGTCGCGCCCGCTCCGACTGTGGCCGCCAGCGCGACACCGGTGACGACCGCGGTGACGACGCGCACGTTGGCCAGCGCGGCGAAGAACCCGGTGAACGCCTCGACCCCGATGTTGCCCAGCGACGCGAAACCTTGAATGGCGATCAGCGAGCCGCCGGACAGCGTCACGAAACCCACGATCGCCGCGGTGCCGCCTACGACGGCCATCGCTCCGGTGCCCATGCCGATCTGGGCGATCAGCCGCAATGTCTCCCTGCGGTAGCGCCGCAACGCCCATCCGATCGACCAGGCGCCGATGATGGAGAACCGGGTCAGGTGTCCGGCCCTGTTGAGTCCGCGGATGGCCCCGCCGGCGTAGTGGTTGATGCCGCCTACTGCGCGGGGGTAACGCGCGCGAAGCACCGCCGCGGTCGACACGTCAGCGACCCGTCCCGAATCGCACGCCGATCGTGGTCAGCACCACGTTGACCGCGAACAGCGCGATCACGCACAGCACCAGGGTCTCGTTGACCGCGATGCCGACACCTTTGGGGCCGCCCTTGGTGGTCAGCCCGCGATAGCAACCGACGAGCCCCGCGATCATCCCGAAGATCGCGGCCTTGATCGTCGCGATGAGCACTTCAGGTAAGCCGGTGACCAGCGTCAGGGTGGCGAGATAGGCCCCGCCCGAGACATTTTGGAGCTTGACGCCGAACAGGAATCCGCCGACCAAGCCGATGGTGATGACGGTTCCGTTGAGCAGCGTTGCGACGACCGTCGCAGCCACCACGCGCGGTACCACCAACCGGTGGATGGGATCGATGCCGAGGACCTCCATCGCATCGATCTCTTCACGAATGGTGCGCGCACCCAGGTCGGCACAGATGGCCGTCGAGCCGGCACCGGCCACCACCAGCACGGTGGTCAGCGGGCCCAGCTGGGTCACGGCCCCCAGGGCGGCGCCCGCACCTGAGATGTCGGCGGCGCCGAAGGCGGCGAGCAACGTGTTGAGCGTGAAGACGATCAGCACGGTCAGCGGTATCGAGACCGCGACGGTGGGCAGCAACGCCACTCGAGTGATGAACCAGGTTTGAACGATGAACTCGTTCCAGTGAAAAGGCCGGCGGAACAATGCTTTTCCGGCCAGCACACACATCCGGGCGAATCCACCGACCGTCGCCAAGATCGGCGTGAGTTGGTCACGCACATAGCCGACGAGCCCGACCGGGGCCGTAGCGGTCACCGTGACTCCACCGCCCAAACGCGAAAGCGATCGAGCGGGTGACGTGCTTCAGCGCGGTGCCGCCACACATCCACCATGCGTCACACTATGTAACAAAAATCACTTCAGTTACCTGAGACACGCGGGGAGGCGGGCGTCAGAAGTTAAGCGCGATTCCGATTTACTCGGATGGCGCAGCCTTACTGTTTCGTCTGGCATTCTTCATGTCGGCCCAGAACCGCGCGGCCTCCCGAATTGACTCTTCGACCGGCCTTGGCTGCCAACCCAATTCGCGGCTGGCCTTGCTGTGGTCGACAGGGGCTTCGGCGCGCATCATCCGCACCGACGCCATGCTGAGCTCGGCGTCCTTGCCCGTCAACCGGGCCCGCAAGCTCCCCATCGCAGCCAAACCGTAGAGCACCGGCACAGAGATGGATCGCCGGGGCGGCGGCACCCCCGCCTCGTCGGCCGCGATCTCGACCACCTCTTTCATCGCGATCATCCGCTCGGAAATCAAATAGCGTTCACCCGTGCGGCCCCGCTCGGCCGCCAACAGCATCGCCCGCGCGGCGTCGTCGACGCCGACGACTTCCAACTGAATGCCGTTCATCGAGAACGGCAATTTCCCGAACACCGCGCCGGCGATGAATGCGCCGTGCGGTGTGCGGCCCCAGTCGCCACTGCCGTAGGTCGTCGAGACGCACATGGCGACCGCGGGCAACCCGGCTTCGGCCGCGTACTGCAGCACCAGGTCTTCGGCCTGGACCCGCGAGTCCACGTATGGCGTGAGGTTGCGGCGGTCGATGGGGTCGTCCTCAGTGGCCACATGGCCGTGACGACGGCCCACTGTGGCGTACGTACTGGTGAACACGAATCGCTTCAGCGTGGCCGAAATAGGTTCTGCGACAGCGACATCCAGGACACTACGCAGCCCCTCGACATTCGTGTGAAACAGCGGTGACGGGTCTTGCAGCCAGGCGCGGGTGTCGACCACGCAGTAGTACACCTCGCCGCAGCCTGACATCGCCTCGCGCACGGTGGCCGTATCGAACACGTCACCGTGAAAGCGCGTGACGTCCAGGTCGTCGATGCTGCGGGTATTGGCGGCCGGGCGAACCATGGCGCGCACATCGGCGCCCGCGGCGACGAGCTGGCGGGTGACATGCGAGCCCAGGAAACCATTGGCACCGATGACCAGCTTGGGTGCGCTCACTGCATTCCTCCGTACGTCTGCAGCCAGCGAGCAGCATCATCGTCGAGCGTGCCAAGCGCCTCGGCCTTTTTGCACCACTTGATGCCCGCCTGGAGAAAGCGCAACGGGTTGTAGATGTCTTCTTGCCGGCACCATAGGCCGTCGCCCGCGTAAGTGATGATCGAGATGTTCGTCGCGCTGATGATCGTGCCGTCGCCGGGGTCGACCATCGGGTTGTCGAGTTCGCAGATTATCCGGCCGCCTGCCTCGTCGATCACCGACCACAGCGACGGGAATGCCGTCATGTGGCTGCCTGGAAAAGTCGTCATCGTCTCGCGGATCCAGGCGAGTACCTGATCGCGGCCCTTCATGGTGCCGGCCGCGTGCTCGATGTAGTCGACGTCCGGGGTGTAGTGCTGCACCCACTGGTCCCAGTTCTTGGTCTCGGCCGCACGGGCCACGGTCTGCTCGAACGTATCGAATGCGGCGGCGAGCTCGTCGCGGGTAAAAGCCTGCTTCACGCAAGAAACTAGAACACGTTCTATTGCACTTTGTCGAGCAAGTGGATAATCGGGCAGATGACGGACTACAAGAAGGCAATACTGGCCGGCGGCTGCTTCTGGGGCATGCAGGACCTGATCCGCAAGCAGCCCGGCGTGGTCGCGACCAGGGTCGGCTACACCGGCGACCCGAATGTCCGCAACGCCACGTACCGCAACCACGGAACGCACGCCGAAGCCATCGAGATCACCTATGACCCGGCGCGCACCGACTACCGGGCCATGCTGGAGTTCTTCTTCCAGATCCACGACCCGACCACCAAGAACCGCCAGGGCAACGACATCGGCCCCAGCTATCGCTCGGCGATCTTCTACCTCGACGACGACCAGAAGCGCATTGCGCTTGACACCATCGCCGATGTCGAGGCATCCGGCTTGTGGCCCGGCAAGGTGGTGACCGAGGTCAGCCCAGCCGGCGACTTCTGGCAGGCCGAACCTGAGCACCAGGACTACCTGCTGAACTACCCGAGCGGTTACACCTGCCACTTCATCAGGCCGGGCTGGAAGTTGCCGCGTCGGGCCTCGGCCCAGGCGTAACGCCTACCCGCGGCCGGCCGGTACCAGCCCGGGATCCGCCGCCAGCCGGAACGTCGCGCGCATCGCGTCGATCGCGGCGGCACTGCCGTCGAACTTGCACCGCCGCAATGCGGCCTTTCGTTCAGCGGCGGTGGCCCCAAGACGTGCGGTGATCAGATCTGCCGCGGTCGCGGTGACGGTAACGGCCGGCGGATCCGCCGCGGCGGTCAGCCCATCCGTGGTCACCCCGAATCCGAAACGTCGGCCGTCTATGTCGACCCTGTACGACGCGGACTCATCCGGGACCTGAGTCGGATCGAAGCCGAGCAGTATGCCGGCCAGAAATCCGTTCAACGGTGTCAGCGCGCTTTCGCTCGGTTCGAGGAACTCCAGTCCGAAGGTGGCGACGGCCCGGATCACTGGCGGCACTTTCCGCCAACCTTCGTCGCTCAGGGTGTAGACGGTGCGGGCCACCGGCGGCGGTAATTCGCTGCGGCGGATCAGACCGGCATCTTCGAGCTCACGTAACCGGTCGGCGAGCAGGTTCGTGGCGATGCCCGGAAGGGCGGCCCGCATATCGCCGTAGCGTCGCGCGCCCCCGATGAGTTCGCGCAGGATCAGCAGCGTCCATCGCTCGCCGAGGACGTCCAGCCCGCGTGCTATCGGGCAGTTCTGGTTGTAGCTCTTGCGGCCGGCCACACGGCCACTCTATCCCACTGAACGTGTTAATCAAGTTATTACTTGATTTTCTTGTCTGTCGAGTTTACGGTTCTGTCTATGCACCGCATCCGCCTGACGGTATTCCGTGATCGTCCAATCGCCGCACTGACCACCATCTGTCTCAGCGTGTTCGTCATCAGCGTCGACGCCACCATCGTCAACGTCGCTCTGCCGACCCTGTCAAGAGAACTGAACGCCGATACCGCGCAACTGCAGTGGATCGTGGACGCCTACACCCTCGTGATGGCCGGCCTGTTGTTGTCGGTAGGCAGCCTCAGCGACCGGTACGGTCGGCGCGGTTGGCTCAGCGGCGGGCTTGCCGTGTTCGCAATGACATCCGTCCTTGCGGCGCAATCGAACTCGTCGGAAGCCCTGATCGCAGCCCGCGCTGCGATGGGGGTTGGCGCCGCGGTGATCTTTCCGACCACGCTGGCTCTGATCACGAACATCTTCACCGATCCGGTGCCGCGGGCCAAAGCGATCGGCGTCTGGGCGGCAATGGTCGGTGTGGGCGTCGCTGTCGGGCCGATGGCCGGCGGCTGGCTGCTTGAGCACTTTTCATGGGGGTCAATCTTTTTGGTGAACGTACCGATCGCCACGGTCGCAATTGTGGGTGGGATGCTGTTCGTTCCGACGTCGCGTGATCCGTCCGCGCCGAGGGTCGATATGCCCGGGCTCATCATGTCCAGCGTCGGTGTGACGGCGCTGATTTACACGGTCATCGAAGCCCCGCAATGGGGATGGGCCACGGCACGGACTGTGACGGGTTTTGGTATCGCCACGATTGTCCTCACCGCCTTCGCACTCTGGGAGCGGCGTACTTCGCACCCGATGCTCGACGTGTCGGTGTTCGCGAACCGGCGATTCTCCGGCGGGAGCCTGGCGGTGACCGCGGGTTTCCTCACCCTGTTCGGCTTCATCTTCGTGATCACTCAGTACTTCCAATTCATAAAGAGCTACAGCGCATTCGAGGCAGGCGTGCGGCTACTGCCCGTTGCCATCTCGATCGCCGTCGCCAGTGCGCTCGGTCCGCGCATGGCGGAGCGCGTCGGTACCACAGCGGTCGTTGCGGTGGGTCTCGCGATATTCGCAGGCGGGCTCGCGTGGGCTTCCACCGCCGATGCAGCCACGCCCTACCTGCAGATCGCCGGGCAGATGGTGCTGCTTGGCGGCGGCCTCGGCCTGACCATCGCGCCGGCGACCGAAGCGATCATGGGTTCGCTCTCTGTCGATAAGGCGGGGATCGGTTCGGCGGTCAACGACACGACACGCGAGCTGGGCGGCACCCTCGGCGTGGCGATCGTCGGCAGCGTGTTCGCGTCGATCTATTCCAGGCGCATCGACTCCGCACCGGCTATTTCGGCGCTGCCGGCAGACGTCCGGTCCACGATGGAACACTCGACGGCCGGTGCGTACAAGGTCATCGGCCAACTGCCCGCCGTGCAGGCCGCCGGTGTGCGCGATGCCGTCAACCACGCGTTTCTCGGTGGCATGCAGATTGGCTCCCTGGTCTGCGCGGCCATCGCGCTGACCGCGGCGGTCGTCGTCGCGGTTCTGCTACCCGCCCGGGGACGCCGATCGGCGGCCGAAATTCCGGAGCCGGTTGGTTCCGAGGCGGCGATCATCTGACAAAGGCTGCCGTGCAACGTTTTTCACGATCCAAATAACACCCGAGTCAACAAGGAGTGACCCGCATGAGCACAAAACCCACAACCCTGGTGACCGCGGCAGCGGGCAAGACCGGCCGTCATACCGCGCTGGCATTGCTGTCACGCGGCCTTCCGGTTCGCGCAATGGTCCATCGCGAAGACGAGCGCTCCGCGCCGCTGCGGAGCCGGGGGGCAGAGATCGTCGTAGGCAATGTCAACGACGTGCACGATGTGCGCAACGCGCTGGACGGCGTGCAGCGTGCCTACTGGACGGCACCGGTGATGCCGAGTGCATTGGAAGCCGCCACCCTTTTCGCTGCCATCGCCGAGGAGAAGCGGCTCGAGGTCGTGGTATCGATGAGTCAATGGCTGGCCGACCCCGGTCACCTTTCGGCGCAGACCCGCGCCGCGTGGCTCGCTGACCGAGTGTTCGACTGGATGCCGACGGTCGGGTCGATCACCGTCAACGCCGGTTTCTTCGCGGAGACCTACACCTACCCGCTGGACTCAGTGGCGCAGTTCGGGGTGTTGACCCTGCCCTTCGGAGACGGGCTCAACGCCCCGCCGTCCAACGAGGACATCGGCGCGGTCGCGGCGGCACTACTGGTAGATCCCGAACCGCATCTGGGCCGCAGCTACCGTCCCACCGGCCCGGAGTTGGTCAGCCCCAGCGGCTACGCCGAAATCCTCAGCCGAGTGTTCGGCCGCACGATCCGCTACCTCGACATCCCGTTCACCATGCTGGCGAAGTCGGCCCGCACGATCGGCTTCGACGAGTACAACCTCATCCAAGTGAAGTGGTACGTCGACGAACTCAAACGCGGCACCTTCGCCGTCAACGCGCCCACCGATGTCGTCGAGCGGCTCACCGGCCGGCCGGCCGAGGACATGGAAACGATCGCTCGCCGCTATCTCGCCACCATGCCCGGCACCACACGCGGCCTCTCCGGGATGGCCCACGCCATGCGCCTGCTCGCGAAATCGGTTGTCGCCCCTGCTCCGAACCGCAAGCGTTACCTGCGCACGTTCCAAAACGGCGCGTCCATCGGAACACTGTCGATCGACTCCGATCTCTGGCAGCGCACCCACGACCCCGACCGGATCCGTCACGCGCACCTGCCGCGGATCGGCACGGCCTCGGCGGTCGCACGATGACCGGCCGGCCTGCCGTGGATGCGGCGGCACAGTACGCCATCGGAGGAGTACGCGCGCGTATCGAGGCCGCATTGACCGCTGCCGGAAAGGATTTCAATGCGCTGACCCCCGATGACTTGGCCGGTGGGCTCGCCTCATTCGAGCACTTCCACTCCCTGGGTCTGCTAGGCACCACGGCGCTCCTGGACGCCGCCCACGTCGCCGCATCCGACCACGTCCTCGACGCCGGCAGCAGCATCGGCGGCACCGCCCGTCTGCTCGCCGTCAAGTACGGCTGCCGCGTGACTGCGATCGATCTCACCGCCGAATACTGCGACACCGCCCGGTGGTTGAACGGACTGGTTCACCTCGACGACCGGATCGAGGTGATCGAAGGAGACGTCACCGACCTGCCGTTGCCGGATGCAAGCGTCGATGTCGTTGTCAGCCAACATGTCCAGATGAACGTCGCCGATAAACGAAAGCTGTACAGCGAGGCGCGCCGCGTTCTGCGCCCCGGCGGCCGACTCGCGCTCTGGGACGCCACGTCGGGCCCCCGGCAGCCCCTCGTTTTCCCGGTCCCGTGGGCCGACATACCCGAGCGTAGCCACCTCATCACGCCCGATGAGCTCGCCACGACACTGCAGGATGCCGGGTTCGCGCTCGACGTGTGGAACGACCTGACCGAGTTCGCCGTGGCGGCCATGACGCCGATACTCGATGCACCCGCCGATCAGCTTGGTCTGCAGCTTCTTGTGCCCGACATCGAGGCCAAGGTCAAGAACCTGGTTGGCAACGCCCGTGAAGATCGCATTCGGCTGATCCAGGCCGTTGCCCTGGCTACGCCATGAATCGAGGTGAGCCAGTCACCTTGCTGCCATGGATGATTCGGCTCACCGCGATCGGTTACCTGCTATTCTTCGTGCCTAATCTCGTAGTCTCCGCCACGCACCACATCGCCACGTTGCCGCAGTTCGTCAGCGTGACCACCGAATGGTATTACCGCGGTTACCTTCCGATCGCGCGCAGCTGGTACAGACCGCGGGTGGTGGCCACCGTCTTACCGTCGGCATCGGTCACCACCGCCTCGAGAGTGAAGTCGGACTTGCCCCGTTCGGCCGCCTCGGCTTCGATGCGGGCGATCGTCTCGTCATCGAGGCTGGCCTGCGCCCGCAACTCGGACCGCGCCATGCCGACGAACGCGATGTCGACGTTTTTGACCAGCGGGAAGTACTTGGAGCTGTCGAAGGTACTCAAAGCGATTATGCCGCCGAGTATTTCGGCCACGGTGAACTGGACACCGGCGTAGACGACACCGAAGTGGTTTCCGTTGCCCTCGACCGGAGCCGTGGCCGCGGCAAAACCTCGACGGGCCTGCACAACTCGCACACCCATGTTTTTGGCGGTGGGGATGGTGGATCCCAGGGCGCCGTTCATCAGATCGACGAGTTGGTTGTCATCGGTAGTCACGAGCGATGATCCTATCGCCGACGGACCACGATCTTTCCGCCGCCCTTCGGGGTGTAGGCGACACCCCGAGAATGAAACTTCTCCGCTGGGGCGTCTGTGGTTTCGATAGTGAGGTGGCGCAGCACTGTTCGCAGCACCACGTCCATCTCCATGTTGGCGAACGCGGCGCCCACACAGCGCCGGGCCCCGCCACCGTATGCGAGCCAGCCGAAGCTGGGCGGCTTGATTCCGACGTAACGCTGCGGATCGAACCGGTCCGGGTCGGGGAACAACCCATTGTCGGCGTGCAGTCGCGAAATGCTCACGATCACGGTGTGCCCACGCGGGATAGACCATTCACCGACGTCGAACATCGGTGCGTGGACGTGTCGGCCGGTGGCGTCGATGACGGTTCGGCTTCGCTGCACCTCGAGGATCGTCGCCTGCCGTAGTTCGTTGTCGTCGGTGTCCGCCTCGGCGACCAGGGCCGTGAGCAGTTCAGGGTGCCGACTGACCCGCTCGAACGCCCAGCCGAGCGTGGATGCGGTGGTCTCGTGTCCGGCGGCGAGCAGGGTGAGCAGCTCATCACCAATGTCCTTGCGCGACATGGCCGAACCGTCCTCGTAGGTACTGCGCAGCATCATCGCCAGCACATCGGTGCGATGCTCGAGGTTCGGGTCTGACCTCTCGTCGGCGATGAGCTTGTCGATGATGGCGTCGTACCGCCGCCGGTACTCTCCCAGCCGGCCCCACGGCGAGAAGCGACCATAAGTCCGGGAAGGTTTGGGCAGTGACGCCATCCGCGAGCCCAGCGTGACCCACGGCGGCAGGATCCGCCGCAGCTCGTCGAGCTCGGCGCCCTCGGCGCCGAATACCGCTCGCAGGATTGCGTTGAGCGTGATGCGCATCGTGGACGGCAGCGTGGCGAACGCGGTGTGCTCCGGCCAGTCGGAGATCTCGCGCAGGGTCTCTTCTTCGATGATCGACTCGTAGTTCTTGATGCTCTTGCCGTGAAAGGGCGGAGCGAGCAGCCGGCGGCGCTGCCGGTGATCGTCGTTGTCCAGCGCGAACACCGAACCCGATCCGAGCAATCGGCTCAGGTTCGGCTGGATGTTGCCGAGCACTTGTGGGTTGGCGGTGAGGACCTGCCTGGCCAGCTGTGGACTGGCCACCACCACCATCGGGCCGTACACCGGCACGTGCAGCGTGAAGATGTCACCGTAGCGGTGCGCCATCTCGTTCATGAACTGCCGCCGGATGAACGCGAACGCCAATCCCTGCAACGCTTTTGGAATCCGCGGCCCCGGCGGCAACGTGGCGGCGGGCGTCGTCGAAGCCGCTCGGGTGTCGATGGTGCTCATTGCGGTGCACTCCCAACATCGGTGTGGTACTGCGCCGTACCACGACTCATTCCGGTACGGTACCGTGTGGTACCAGGTGCTGGCAAGGGTTGAGCCGAACCGGGTTTTCGCAGAAGGAGGCGCCATGGCGATGACCGTCGCTAGCGATGCCGCGTCGACCGAGCACACTGAGGTCGACCCATTTCGGCAGCGCCTACTCGACGGTCTCGCGGCCTCGATCACCGAGCGCGGTTACCGCGCCAGCACGGTCGCCGACATCGTCCGGCACGCCCGCACATCCAAGCGCACGTTCTACGACCAGTTCCCGAGCAAAGAGCAGTGCTTTCTCGAGCTGCTGCATGCCGACGTCGGGAAACTGGGCGAGGCCATCCGCGCCGCCGTCGAGCCCGACGCCGACTGGCAGACCCAGATCCGTCAGGCCGTCGAGGCCTACGTCGGCCACATCGAGTCCCGACCGGAACTCACGCTGAGCTGGATCCGCGAGCTACCGTCGCTGGACGCGGCCGCGCGACCGTTCCAGCGCCGCGGGATGCAGCTGCTGACCAGCCTGCTGGTGAACCTCAGCGAAAGCCCGGGTATTCAGAATGCGGACCTGCCGCCCTTGACCCAGGCGAAAGCCGTGATCCTGGTGGGCGGTCTACGCGAACTGACGGCTCTGGCGGTCGAAGACGGGCACAGTGTGCGCGAGATCGTCGAGCCCGCGGTGCAGGCGTCGGTGGCCATGGTCGGCTACCGCCACTGATCAGATTTTGAGGAAGTTGCGCAGCCGGTCCAACACCAGATCCGGACGCTGTTCGACGATCCAATGGCCGACACCGTCGACCAGTTCGACCTCGAAATCGTTGATGTTCTTGCCATATCCGTCGATCAGGTCCGGCGTGAGCACCGGGTCTGCGGTGCCGCTCAGCCAGCGGACCGGGACATCGACACGCACGTCGTCGAATTCGCCTCGCAGCCAGCGCATCATCTCGGTGCTTTGGAAAGTCCGATACCACCGCGAACCGGCGACGGCATGCCCGGGCTGGCGCATGCATTCCATGTACAGCGTTACGTCGTCTTCGGGCAGCAGAAATCCGCCGCCGACCCAGGACCCAAGCATCCGGAAGAACCGCGCTTTGGCATCACCGATCACCCGCGGGCCGATCACCGGCAGCGCCATCGGAATCTGGTACCAGAACCGCCAGGCATGCCGCATCGAGGACAGATCGCGCTGCACGTAGGGCGCCGCGGTGTTGAGTCCGAAGAAGCCGGTCACCTTCGCCGGGTGGCGCAGCATCATGATGAACGCGACCGGCCCGCCCCAGTCGTGTGCCACCAACTTGACCGGCCCGACCCCCAGCCGATCCAGCACGGCAGCGAGGTCGTCGGCCATGTCGTTCTTCAGGTATCGCGACCGCGGCGCCGAGCTCCAGCCCGCGCCACGCAAATCGGGGCACAGCACGCGATAGCCGTCGGCGGCCAGCGGTCCGATCAGCTGGTGCCACTCCCACCAGTTCTCCGGGAAGCCGTGGACCAGCATCACCGGCGGCCCCTCGGCAGGCCCGGCGTCGGCGACGTGGATCGTCACACCGTCACCTAGCTCGATGAACTTGTGATCGACACCGTCGAGGGCGGGCAGCGCAACCATGCGTTGCAACGTAACCGATCAACGCGTCGAACCGGAACCACCTGTGTGGTCCCGGTCCGGCGTGGCCGTGCCGCTCAGGCGGCGACCAGGTCGCGTTCTTTCGGCTTGACGTCGCCGCGCTGCCTGGGCGGCATGGCCAGCTTGATGATCTTGCGGACCACGGTGCCGAACTGCTTGGGCAGCGATCCCGAGTTGTACGGGATGCCGTAGCGCTTGCAGATCTCCTGCACCTCGGACGCGATCTCCGAGTAGCGGTGAGCCGGCATGTCCGGGAAAAGGTGGTGCTCGATCTGGTGCGACAGGTGACCGGAAAGGATGTGAAAGAGCTTGCCGCCGGTCAGGTTTGCCGAGCCGAGGACCTGACGGAAGTACCACATACCCCGCGACTCACCCTGAGTCTCCTCGACGGTGAATTCCTGTGTGCCGTCGGGGAAGTGGCCGCAGAAGATGATCATGTACGACCACACGTTGCGCATCAGATTGGCGGTCAGGTTACCGGTGAAGACGAACGGGGCGAAAGGCCCGGCCAGCAGCGGGAAAGCGACGTAGTCCTTGAGCACCTGCTTGCGGGTCTTGCGCCAAATCTCTTGTAGGACTTCGCGCTTGTCCGCCAGCCGAATCTCACCGGAGGTGATGCGTTCGCTTTCCAATTCGTGCAGTGCTACCCCGTACTGAAACAGCACCATCAGCAGAAAGGCGTAGACCGGGTTGCCCAGGAAGTAGGGCTTCCAGGGCTGGTCTTCGCTCATCCGCAGGATGCCGTAGCCGATGTCGCGGTCCATGCCCACGATGTTGGTGTGGGTGTGGTGCATGTAGTTGTGCGAGTGCCGCCACTGGTCGGCTGGGCACGCGGTGTCCCATTCGAACTCCTGGCCGCGGATCGCCGGGTCACGCATCCAGTCGTACTGCCCGTGCATGATGTTGTGACCGATCTCCATGTTGTCCAGAATCTTTGAGACACCGAGCATGGCCGTCCCGGCCAGCCAGGCCGGCGGGAAAATGACGGCCATCAGCAACGCGCGGCCACCGACTTCGAGGGCGCGCTGCTTTTTGATGACGCCACGGATGTAGTCGGCGTCGCGCTGGCCGAGGTCGGCCATCACGCGCTCCTTGATCGCGTCGAGTTCAGCGCCGAACGCGTCGGCCTGCTCGGGCGTCAGGGTGATTTTGGGCTGAGTCATGTCAAAGCCTCCTAGTCTTATAGGGCTTAGAGAGCGATATCGACGTCGCCGACGGGGACGGACACGCAGATCTGCACGTCCTCGTCGGGGGCGGTCGACACGGCACCACTGGTCAGGTTGCGCACAACACCGCTGGTCTTGCGGCGGGTGCAGGTGTGGCAGATACCCATCCGGCATCCGCTTGCCGGGTTCAGTCCGGCCGACTCCGCCTGCTCGAGCAACGAGCGTCCGTCGTCGGTAACCTCAATTGCGCTGTCCGCGAACGTGACCCGTCCGCCGGACGGTTCAGCCGGCATGTCCAGCGTGGGCGGAACGAAGCTTTCCGCCTGCGCATCCTCGCAGTGCTCGCGGACGGCATCGACCAAAGCCGCTGGGCCGCACACGAAGACGGCATCGGGCTCCGGCATGGCCGCCGCCAGGTGCTCGGCACCGAACCGGCCTTCAAGGTCGCCGCCGGTCGATCGGGTGTAGCCGTGCAGCACCCGGACACCGGGCATCGCGGCCAGCTCGTCGTAGTAGCAGGCTTCGGCGCGGCTGCGCGCGTAGTGCACGAATGCGATCTCACCGCTGTGGCCTTCGTTGACCAGTGTGCGCAG
>NZ_JBAPMI010000029.1:0-20997 GCF_049278535.1 Mycobacterium sp.
AGGGCGGCGGCCGCGGCCGCAGCCGCAAGCAAGCCCATCCCACACGTCAACAACAAGTTGCGTCGATTCATCTCCGGCACAGCTAGACGATATAGGAGAGGGCCTGCGGGATGCAGGGGTGACACCAGAATTCGGCGTTTTCGCTGGTAAAAGGCCGGTCCTGAGCAACTTCAGCCGACCTGGCCGGTGCCGATTCGTCAACGATCCTCTCCTCGGGACGTGAAGGTTGCAGCTTGAGCAGTCGCCCGCGGCTGCCCCGACCCGACACCGGTGCGCGGACCTTGGCAGACTGTCGGCATGGCACAGATAACTTTGCGTGGAAGCACGATCAACACCGTGGGCGAGCTGCCCGCCGTCGGGGCTTCGGCTCCGGCATTCAACTTGGTCGGCTCAGATCTGGGTGCGGTCAACAGCGAGCAGTTTCACGGTAAGCCCGTGTTGCTGAACATCTTTCCCTCGGTGGACACACCGGTGTGCGCGACGAGTGTGCGCACCTTCAACGAGCGCGCCGCCGCCGGTGGTGTCTCGGTGGTGAACGTCTCCAATGACCTGCCGTTCGCGCAGGCGCGATTCTGCGGCGCAGAAGGCATCGAGAACGTGCAGAGCGCCTCGGCGTTCCGGGACAGCTTCGGTCAGGATTACGGCGTCACCATCGCTGACGGTCCATTCGCGGGCCTCCTAGCCCGGGCCGTCGTGGTCATCGGCGCTGACGGCAATGTCGCGTACGAGGAGCTGGTGCCGGAGATCGCGCAAGAGCCGAATTACGATGCAGCGCTGGCCGCGCTGAACGCATCGTCCTGACTCCCAGCGGGTTTGGCGACTACCTCAGGTAATACAAGTAGGCGTCAAACCGCTACGGCGACAAAGGGTTTGCACTACTCACTGGTGCGGTCCGGCGCACACAGCGTCACCAGCAGCACGCCGACGGCGAATATCACCGCGGTCAGTCGGGGGAAATGCGCGTACGGCGCGAAGCCTTCTGCGGCCAGGAACGCCAGCCCGTAGGACGCCATCGCGGCTCCGGCCAGCATGATCGGCTCGGCCCAGCGACCCCTGAGCACATTCAGCCCGGGGAGTGGCGCGGCGAAAAAGCCTCGGCCCCACCACAAGAGTGCCAACTCGACCGCTGTCACCACGCTGAGGATCACCACCCATAGCAGCCGGGCCAGCCACCACTGAGCCCCGCCCTCGACCGGTTGTGGCAGCAGCCCGTTCGGGTAACCGATGATCGCCACGATCACCACCGGAATCATGTGCCACAGGTACAGCGCCATCACGTTGGTGTTGGCCCGCGACAGCACTCGCTGAACCACTCCGGGACGCAGCGCGCGATTGAGCAGCGGCGCGACGCTGATCGCCAGCCCGGCCTGCGCGCAGCCGAATGCCAGCATTGCGGCCGAGGGTGGCTCGGTGTTCTGCACGGCCTGGCCAGGCACACCGATCATGCTGATCGGATAGGGACCCAGCCAGATCAGCAGCCACAGCCCGCTTGCCGATCCGGCTGCGAGCAATACAGGTCTGTATCCAGCCAATAGTCCGCTCTGCCAAGCTATTCCGAGTTGGTAGAGCAGGGCCCAGCAGAGCAGATAGTTCAGCCAACCCAGATGTGGCACGTGGCCGGCTAGCGAGGCAACGTCAACGGCCCCGACACCGACCGCCAGCACTACAGGAACCAGAAGTCCCCAACGACGTTGGGCCGCAATCGCAGCCGGCGTCAGCGATACCACCACCAGATATACGGCGAGGAACCACAGATGCATCGCCACCGCCCAGCCCGCATATTCCAGCGTCGAACCGGTCACCCGCAAGGCGTCCAGGATGGCGACAACGACAGAGACCAGCGCGACATAGACCGTAGAGGGCCCCAGCACGCGGGCGAGACGATGTCGCAGCCAGGTTTGGCGCGGCAGCCCCTCAATGGTGTGCCGATGGCTCCACGACACCGCAGCGGCATAGCCGGCGACCAGGAAGAAAACCGGGACGGCTTGGAAGGGCCACGTCAGCCATTGCGTCCAGGGCTGGTCGACGAGCGGGTTCTGCCGACCGAAAGCCCCGTCCTGGTAGGTCACCGCGCCGGCTAGCCAGTGCCCGAGAACGATCAGGGCCACCCCCGACACGCGGTAGAAGTCCACCGCCCAATTTCGGAGCGGGCCCTCGGTCATAACCGAAAAATACCCACGAACCGCAAACCTAAGTGTGGCCTGTGAGGTATATGAGTCACATCGCGGCGAAGGTCGTTGACTCAACCCTTCCGGTAAACTGAGGATCTCGACGCCGAGGTTCGGCGGATCGTAGTCCGGAAGGTGTTCCATTCATGGTCACGCGTTCGATGAGCAAACTGGTTGCTGCAGCCGGGGGTCTGGCGTTGTCGGTGCTCGCAGGCGCGGGGATCGCTGCGGCAGACGGCCTGTCGCAGCAGGCAATAGACACCACCTGCAACAAGGGCCAGGTTATGGCGGCCCTGAGGGCGATATCACCAGGCGACGCGACAAAACTGAGCAGCTCCGGGAGGGCAAATTTCTTTCTGGATCAGTACCTCGGGGCGCCTGCGGGTTCGCCGCAGCGCATTTCGCTCGCCAACCAGGCACAATCGCTCGACCCCGCGACGGCGCAGCAATACATCCCGCTGATCAATCGGGTCGTTGCCAACTGCAACAACTACTGACGTTTGCCGGTGAAGCGGTGAATCTGCAACACGCAGTTTCACCGCTTCACTTGTATCAAGCGAATTACCAGACCCGGATCCAGTCGACCAGCATTTGCGCCGGGTAGGTCCCCGGTCCGGGATCGCCGCCGCCTGAACCGGCGACTGCGAGATTGAACACCGGGTAGACGGTGTAGCCGGGGCCGTTGAACGGCCAGTCCGGCAGCGAGTCCGCTGGAACGTCGAAATAGGGCGCCGCGCCGTCGGCAAAGTCTTTCCAGAAGCGGATGCCGGCCGCGTCCCATTGGCAGCGCCATGTGTGCCAACCGCTGTCGACCCCGGTGTTGTGGGTCTTCCATTCACCGCCGTTGGCTTTCGCGTGCACGGTGGTGGCGGACGGCCAGCTGCCGTTGCCATACCACTCGATGACGTCGATCTCGCCTTGGTCCTCGTTGCCCAGCCAGTAGGCGGGCCAGCTGCCCGCGGTCAGGCAATCAAATTTGATCCGCGCTTCCCAGGTATGGCCGACGCCCCCTCGCCAGAGGCTCTGAATTTTGCCGCTGAAGAAGGTCGGGCCATCTTTCGCGGCCTTGAGGACCAGGTTCGACTTGCCGTCTACAAAGACATTGCGGCGATCGTCGCGGTATTGGCCGATGTTCTCGGGCAACTCCCAGCGCGTCGGATCCTTGATTTGCTCGCGCGCTTTGGCCACGGTCCATTTTCCGGGATCAGGCGCCGACCCGGACGGGCCGTCGAAGTCGTCTTGGAAGATGTAACCGCCCGACGGCGCGGCCGGTGGC
Organism: Mycobacterium sp.; assembly: GCF_049278535.1. Taxonomy (GTDB): domain Bacteria; phylum Actinomycetota; class Actinomycetes; order Mycobacteriales; family Mycobacteriaceae; genus Mycobacterium. The sequence continues at coordinate 3,445 of NZ_JBAPMI010000029.1, forward strand.
CGTGGGTAAGCCCGCGCCTGTGGGATCGGAGCCGCGGCTGCCAGCACGCCGACACCCGTCATCAGCATCATGGTCCGTCGATCCATCTCGGGCATAGGCACTGCACGATAGCAGCGGCGCCGATCACAGATGAGTCAGGAGTCGCTCCGCGAACACGTCGGGGTGCTCACGGTGCATGAAATGCCCGCCCGGAACCTCCTCGACTACGTAGTCGCCGGCGAACATCCGCGCTGCGTAACGGTAGTCCGCCGGCTCCGCAACCGGGTCATCGAGCCCCGCGAAGACCACGGTGGGCACGGTGATTTTCGTCTTCAAAGAAGCACTGGGTATCGGTGACAGCTTTCGGTAGTAGCCGAACGCCGCGTTCAAGCTCGCGGGATTCGAGAAGCTCGCTCGCACAGCATCGAATTCGTGACCCGCGGGACTCCACGTGGGCGACCACCGCCGACAGATCGCCGGAAGTGCCGCAAAGTCGTTGCGCGCGAAGCGTTCCGGTGCTCCAGGCAGTTTGTACGCTGCGAAATGGCGCACGCCCCAAAGCTTTTTCAACGACGGCCTGAGCGCCGCGGGGTGGGGTATGGCCAGGACGAACAGCTTCTTTACCCGATCGGGGCCGAGGGCTGCCGCACCGTATGCGGCCGAGGCCCCCCAGTCGTGGCCGATGACGATGGCCTCATCGGCACCGAGCGCGTCGATCAACGCGAGCGGATCCCGCGCCAGCGTCTCCTGGTCGGCGTCACGGTCCGGGATTGCGGTGGGGTGGTAGCCGCGCATGAATGGACTTACTGCGCGATATCCCGTGGCCGCGATGCGGGAGCGCAGATCGTCCCAGGTGTGCGCGGTGTCGGGGAACCCGTGCAGCATCAGCACCAGCGGCCCGGATCCCTCTTCAAGGTAGGCGAATTTCAGCCCGTTCGCGTCGACGAAGTGGATTGCATCGGTCATGACTATCGAACCTCATACCTTCTGATAAACGAGCCAGCGCAACTCGATTGGCGACTCTTCACGCTCGACATCGAACACGTCGAGGCCACTGGCCCACCCCTCGAACCACGCGGTGGGTGGCCAGGCACGGTCCGGAAGATGGGTCTTCTCGTACTCATATGCCGAGTCATCGGCAATGAGCTCAAGGGGCAGCTGGGACGATGCATCGTGCAGTTCGTCGCGGGTGAAAATCATGGTGTTGCACTGCTGCCCGAGTTCGCGGGCTGCGTCGTCGGGGGGGTAGTCGGCACGCGCCAGAAACGAGTTGAACACCAGCCGCCCACCCGGGGCCAGGCAGTCCGCGGCGAGCTCAAAGATTCCGCGCAACTCGCCGGCGGTCCGAAAATCCGGGACCACCTCGGCTAGGACGATCAGCTGATAGTCGCGGCGAACACCGTCCATGGTCTCGAAGACGTCGCCATTCAGCACACGCACCTCGAGTGAGTCGCGTTCGGCCTCCGCGCGAATGATCTCGGCGAACTTCGGACTCATCTCGACCGCATCCACCGGGTGGCCGCGCCGCGCCAAGGCCAGGGCGTTGCGCCCAGTTCCCGCGCCGATGTCGAGCACCGGATGAGATCGAGGATCGGCCACGTCGCTGGCCAGCGCCCACACCCGGGCGTCCGGTTCGGTGCCGAATAGCGGTCCCTCGCGAGTGCCGACCCAGCCGTCGTAGGCGCCGCCGATCGTCACGGATTCGGTTGCGACACGGTAATTCATGGTGATGCCGAAGGGAGCTTGGAACGAGATCACGATGTTCGATCGGGACGAAGCCGTGAAGGCCTTCGCCAGCTCGGCTGCCAGCACCGTCCTCAGCTGAGCGGATTGCTCGGCGCTGTATTGCACGCCGGCAACGGCAAAGACGTTGCCGCACATCTTGACGTACTCGTCGATCATGCTGGGCACCGCGGGAACCGTGATCTGTGCTGTCACCGCCGCTCGGCGGTACAACCGGCGAGCTACCGCTTCGCGCAGCGTGGACGGAGTGAAAGACCCGGCGGTCTGATCCTCCATCAGACCCTTGTACACGACCCGACCCCTGTTCCACCAGCGACTGAGTGCTATAACGCAACGTATGCCAGACGACGGGCACTTCATCACACACGTTTCAGACACCGCCCGATGGACGGCGACGTATCGGGCAAACGAGTCGGCTCGTGCTGACGCGCTGTTCAAGGATCCACTGGCCGAACGTCTGGCGGGGGAGCAGGGCCGCGCGATCGTTGCCAAAACTCCGGTAACGAGCCGCAACGGCTGGTGGCTCATCGCGCGCACCAAGATCATCGACGACGCCATCGCCAAAGCGATCGCCGACGGCTGCGACCGGGTGCTGAACCTCGCGGCCGGCCTGGACACCCGACCGTACCGCTTGGACTTGCCGGCTGATTTGCCGTGGATCGAGGCGGACCTTCCGGAGCTGCTCGCAGAGAAGACGCAACTCCTTGCCGACCAGACGCCGCGCTGCCGGCTGACCCGCACAGCGGTCGACCTTTCCGACCCGGCGGCCCTCAATGCATTCTTCGACGATGCCCTCGACGGTGCCCGCAAGGCGCTAGTGTTGACCGAGGGCCTGTTGATGTATCTGGACAACCCTGATGTCAAAGCACTTTCGGACGCCATCGCCCGACCCGAGGTGGCTTGGTGGATGTTCGACTTCGGCGGCCCAGGATTGAAGAAGCGGATGAACGAGAAGATGGCCGGCATGTTGCAGAATGCGCCCTTCGTATTCGCGCCCGAAAACGGACTGGCGTACTTCGAAGACCTCGGGTGGCGGGTAGTCGAGTCCGAATGGCTGATGGCGGCCGCCAACCGACTCCACCGACTACCGATTTTCATGCGGCCGCTCGTGTGGGTGACACGGCCCAATCCCCGCAATCCGGGCGGAAGGCCCTGGAGCGCCACGGCTCTCCTCACCCGCTGAGGCCGGACCGTGACCGACTCATTCGAAGCGCGAAGTGTTTCACGCCGTGAACTTGCCAAATACGGTGCGGCAGCGGTTGTCTTAGGCCTGGGGTCAATGCTCGACGGGCGTAAAGCCTTTGCTGACAACCCCAGGCTGATCGACTTCGCCGAGCGTCGAATCGCGCCGGACGAAATCAGATCGGCCGGCTATACCGGGGTGGTGAACTACGTGTCCGAGTCGCGGCCGGGCGCGAACTTCGAGGCCAAGCCCATCACCCGCGACTACGCAGACGCGCTGCGCGCGGCCGGTCTACACATCGTCAGCAACTTCCAGTACGGCAAGCCGGGCGGAACCGCGCCGTCGGATCTCACCCGCGGATTCGACGGTGGGGTAGCGGATGCGCAAGCCGCGCTGCGGCTGCACTCCGCCGCCGGGGGAAGCAACTCCGCGCCGATCTTTTTCAGTGTGGACGACGATATCGACGTCAGCATCTGGAATAGTCTGGCCGTCAATTGGTTTCGCGGCATCAACTCTGTACTGGGTGTGCAGCGAACCGGGATCTACGGGCATTTTCAGGCCTGCCAGTGGGCGGTCAACGACGGCGTGATCGGCCACTCCAGCACAGCAGGGCACCGATGGGCGTGGCAGACCAGGAGCTGGTCGCATGGGCAGCGCGACGCCGCTGCGGTGCTGTACCAGGAAGTGGTCAACAGCCCGTCGAGCCCGGGCCCGCTGCTCGGCGGCATCCACATCGACGTTGATGAGGTGCTTGCCGCCGACTTCGGCCAATGGGATCTGAATCGATGATCTAGTCGGCGCTAACAGCGCTCTCTACGAGATCAGCAGTGCGAGAAGCGCTTTCGTGAGTCGACATCATCTGCGCGGCGATGTTGCGAGCCCGGGTCAGATATTCAGGAGCAAGAATCGACTTCAGGCCGGCAACCAGTGACTGCTGGTTGGTATTCGAGAAGCGTCGTGCAGTACCAATCTTCAGCTGTTCAACGCCGGCCGCCCACACCGGCTGATCGAGCCAGAGCCACAAGATCAGCGACGGCACACCCGCGCGCATGGCGGCCGCAGTAGTCCCCGCACCTCCGTGGTGAATGACCGCCCGGCACGCCGAGAGGACCGCCGCGTGATTGACGGCGCTGACGAACTTCACGTGGTCGAAATGATCGAATTCGGATAAATCATTGGGGCCAGAGCACACTAGCAGCCGCTCATCTACCTGCGCGCACGCCGCGATGGTCATCTCGACGATGTCGGCAGGAGGAGAAATCGGCGTGCTGCCCAGGCCGAAATAAACAGGGGGAGTCCCGTCGGCAATCCACGCGAGAACCTCATCGTCGGCATCCGTCGGCGACTCCAATGTGAGCGCGCCGACGAACGGCCTGCCCGGCTCTGCCCATTGCGCAGGCTGCCCAGGAAGGCAACGCTCGTCGTAGGCTTGGATCTCCAGCAATGCCGCCGTCGGCTCGGGCGCCTCCGGCAGGCCCAAAGCCCGGCGCAGGGGACCTTCGGACAGCTCGGTGAGTTGTGCATTCAGCATTCCGGACGGCTGTATCCGCGGGGGGAAGAAGTGCAGCGCGATCAACGGAACGTTGTGATATTCGGCGATATTGGCGGCGAGTCGCTGCTCGTTCATACCGGTCAACAGCACGTCGGCACCCTCTGTCAGCGATGCCAGCGCCGCGCCTTTGTCCGCCCAGACCTTTGTCACGCGTTCCACCATTTCGGGCAGCGCGGAAAGGGGATTATTGGTGACGAAATATTCTGCCGCCGTGTTCAGCTGTGCATGAGAGTCTGGTCCGTAGGCGACGGCGGTGAGCCCGGCCGATTCGACCAGCCCGAACATGTTGGGCGGGACAGCCATGCGCACGTCGTGACCGCGGCGCAGCAGCTCCCGACCAACCACGGCGCATGGCTCGACATCGCCCCGACTCCCGTAGCCGGCCAGCACACACTTCATCGGCGGGAGCTCAGCGAAGCACGCGCAGCGGTTGGCGAATTCACCGAAGGCACGCCTAGTGCCAACACGGCCGCGTCATCCTCCACACCCGAACCAAGGCTGTCCAATAGCGAATGAATCGCCGCAACGATCGCTGATGCGGTGGTCGGGGCATGTGCGGCAGCGAATTCCAACAACGCTCCGCGGTAGTCGTAGCGCTCAGTGCCGCTACCTATTCGCGCCTCAGTCAACCCGTCGGTGTAGAGCACCAGGGTGTCGCCCGGCCCGAGTCGAAATCTGGCAGCAATGAACTTCGGCTCCATTGGAATTCCGACGGGATGGCCACCGATCGTGTCCGCATAACGCGCCCCACCGTCGGCGCCGAGCACGAGCGGGGGAAGATGGCCGCCGCTTGCGAGATGGACGTCGAATGCACCGCCGTACGGAGTGAGGACTCCGAAAATTACTGTCGCGAATTGATTGACGGTGTCGCGAGACTCCTGGCTCAGGACCGCATGCAGATTCTGCAACACCGACACCGGGTCGTCATCGAAGACCGCGGCTGCCCGCAGCGTGTAGCGGGTCAATGAGGTCACCGCGGCAGCGCCGGCGCCCTTGCCGCTCACATCACCGATAACGAAAGCCCATTTGTCATGGGTGAGCGGGAACAAGTCGTAGAAATCTCCGCCGACATCGTCCGCAGACGCGGTGTGGTAGTACGCAGATGCATCCAAGCCCTCGGGAGGCGACAGTGAGGGCGGCAGCAGCGAGCGCTGCAGAGTCCGCGCCAACAGATGGACCTGCGCGCGTTCTCGCTCGACCCGCTGTCGCTCCTCGAGGAGCTCTCGCTCATATGCTCGTCGGTCTTGCGCATCTTGAATCGTGATGCGCAGCAACAGTGGTTGACCGTCGGAGTCAGATTTGACGTTGGCGGTGAGGAATACGGGCAGTCGCGTACCGTCCGAGGTCACCATATCCACAGTGACACCCGCAAGCTGGCCCCGCAGTTGCAATAGCGGAGCGAAATGAGTTTCGTAGTGAATCCGGCTACCTACCGCCAAGAAGTCCGTGAAAGGCTTGTTTATCAACGCTTTCCGCGAGTAGCCGAGCAACGTCAATAACGTGGCATTCACCCTGGTGATTCGCCGGTCCGGCCTAGCCACGATGTAGCCGCACGGCGCATTCTCAAGCAGATCCTCAATGCTTTGGTCACCGCCCGCCGATCGCGGTGAGCTGAAAGTCTCGGCAGGCGAAGACGACTCCGGTTGCCGTGTCACGACGCCCCGGCGAACGCCGCGATCGCCTGCGCGGTGATGTCTGGAGCGCTGATCTGGGGGCAATGACCGGTTGCTTCGAGCGTGACCAGTTCGCTGCCGTCGATGTGCTGATGCACGTAAGTACCGACCTCGCGAGGCGCCAAAGTGTCGTGTGCGCATTCAATCACCAGGGTGGGCACCGATACTCGCGCAAGGTCACCGCGATTATCGGATAAGAAAGTGGTCCGCGCGAAGACCTGCGCACAAGCCGGGTCGGTCCGGCAGAAGCTATCAGTGAGCTCGTCGGCGAGTTCAGGTTGATCCGGCGTTCCCATGATCACCGGCGCCATCGATCGCGACCACCCAAGATAGTTGCTCTCGAGTGAGTCCAGTAGCTCGTCGATGTCGTTGCGGGAGAAGCCACCACGATAGTCGCCCTCGTCGATATAGCACGGTGAGGGAGTGAGCAGGATCAACCTGGCGAAGCGGCTCGGGTCGGTCGAGACCGCGAGCACTCCCATCATCGCGGCAACCGAGTGGCCGACGAATGTCACGTCGTGCAAGTCAAGCAGGCCAACGATGCCGAGAATATCGTCGGCATATCCCTGCAATGACTCGTACCGTCGGGGATCCCAGGCCGAGGGGTCCGAGGCACCGCAGCCAACGTGGTCGAACAAAACCAACCTGAAGCGTGGCGCAAGTCGCGCTTCAACTAGGCGCCACAGATTCTGATCACACCCGAACCCATGGGCCAGCATGATCGTCGGACCGTCGTCGACTCCGGCGATCCGCACGTTGTTCCGCGCCCGCAAATTCACGGTCTCATCATGCCACCGGCGTGCATCGCGGCCGTCGGCATTCTGCGCTGGAAGCGCCTCATGCTGATGCTGCCTCTTCGAAGAGATCGGCGGTGCTGGCAGCGCTTTGGCGGGTTTGGTCATCTAGGCGGCAATGTCACGGGCTTGGGCAAGGCATTGCGGAGTGAAGATCGAGCGTGGACGGATGCCGCATCATGGGAACGAAATCCTCGTCGCGCAGCAGCGCCTGCAGTCCCGGCCGTAGGGGAACGCGGTGAGCCCCGTCGATTCGACGAAGCCAAGCATCTCGGGCGGGACCGTCGACGCCATCCGCACGTCATGGCCCGACGCAGCAGCTCGCCGGCGACGGCGATTCAGGGCTCGACATCGCCGCGACTTCCATAGCCTGCCACCACAAATTTCAACGGCGGAAACCTAACTCGCGGTTATCCATTGCGATGCCAGTATTCGGGGTTGACGCACAGCACCCCGCGAGCGGGTGCCCGCGGGGTGCCGTGGTGTGTCGGTCGATCGGCTGCTACTTGAGGTCGAACCGATCGTTGTTCATGACCTTGACCCATGCCGCGACGAAGTCCTCGACGAACTTCCCCTTGGCGTCGTCCTGCGCGTAGACCTCGGCCAGCGCACGCAACACCGAGTTCGATCCGAACACCAGGTCGGCTGCGGTCGCAGTCCACTTGGCGGCGCCCGATGACCGGTCGTGGCCCTGGTAGACGTTCTCCGCGGTGTCCGACGCCTTCCATTCCGTGCCCATATCGAGCAGGTTGACGAAGAAGTCGTTGGTCAGCAAGCCCGGCTTGTCGGTGAAGACGCCGTGCTTGCTGCCGCCGTGGTTCGCGCCCAGGGCACGTAGTCCACCGACGAGCACGGTCAGCTCCGGAGCAGTCACGCCCAGCAGGTAGGCCCGCTCCACGAGCAGGTGCTCCAGCGGCGCCTTTTCACCCGGCCGTGCGTAGTTGCGGAAACCGTCGGCCCGCGGCTCGAGCACTGCGAACGACTCGACGTCGGTGCTGTCCTGCGAGGCGTCGGTACGACCCGGCGAGAAGTGCACCGAGATGTCGTATCCAGCGTCCTTCGCGGCGTTCTCGATCGCCGCAGAGCCCGCCAACACGATCACGTCGGCCAGCGAGATCTTCTTGCCACCAGAGGCCGAGCCGTTGAAGTCCTGCTGGATCTTCTCCAGAACCGGCAGCACCTTGCTGAGCTCGGAGGGTTCGTTGACCTCCCAGTTCCTCTGCGGCTCAAGGCGAAGCCGACCGCCGTTGGCGCCACCGCGCTTGTCGGTGTTGCGGTAGCTCGCCGCCGCAGACCACGCGGTCTTCACCAACTGCTGCACCGACAGGCTGGAGTCGAGGACCTTCTTTTTCAGGCCGGCGACGTCCTTGTCGTCGACCAGTTTGTGGTCGACGGCCGGTACCGGGTCCTGCCACAGCTGCGGCTCGGCCACCCACGGTCCGAGGTAGCGGGAAACCGGTCCCATGTCGCGGTGCAGCAGCTTGTACCACGCCTTGGCGAAGGCATCGGCCAGCTCGTCGGGGTGGTCCAGCCAGCGCTTGGTGATCTCCCGGTAGATCGGGTCCTCGCGCATCGAGACGTCGGTGACCAGCATCGTCGGGGCGCGCCCGGCCCCGCCGAACGGGTCGGGGATGGTGCCTGCTCCGGCGCCGTCCTTCGCGGTGAACTGCCAGGCGTCGGCCGGGCTCTTGGTCAGCTCCCACTCATAGCCATACAACGTCTCCAAGAACGAGTTGTCCCACTTGGTCGGCGTCGGCGTCCACACCACCTCCAGGCCGCTGGTGATGGCGTCCTCGCCCTTCCCGCTGGCGTATGCGCTCTTCCAGCCGAGTCCCTGCTGTTCGATCGGGGCCGCCTCGGGCTCGGGTCCGACCAGGTCGGCGTCGCCCGCGCCGTGGGTCTTGCCGAAGGTGTGGCCACCGACGATGAGAGCTGCGGTCTCCTCGTCATTCATCGCCATCCGGCCGAAGGTCTCGCGGATATCCACTGCCGCGGCGATCGGATCCGGCTTGCCCTCGGGCCCTTCGGGATTGACGTAGATCAGGCCCATGGTGGTCGCGCCGTAGGGCTGTGCGAGGTCGCGCTTACCGGAGTAGCGCTTGTTGGTACCCAGCCATTCGCCTTCTTCACCGAAGAGAATCTCTTCGGGCTCCCAGACGTCTGCGCGGCCGAATGCAAAGCCAAACGTCGTGAAACCCATCGACTCCAAGGCCACATTGCCGGCAAGCAGCAGTAGATCAGCCCACGAAATCTTGTTGCCGTACTTCTTCTTGACCGGCCACAGCAGCCGCCGCGCCTTGTCGAGGTTTCCGTTGTCCGGCCAGCTGTTCAGCGGGGCAAAACGCTGCATTCCCTGACCGCCGCCGCCGCGGCCGTCGTAGATGCGGTAGGTGCCCGCAGCATGCCAGCTCATTCGGATGAACAGGCCGCCGTAGTTGCCATAGTCGGCCGGCCACCAGTCCTGGGAGCTTGTCAGCACCGAGACCACGTCGGCCTTCAGCGCGTTGACATCGAGCTTGGCGAACTCCTTGGCGTAGTCGAAGTCTTCACCGAGCGGGTTTGCCTGCGCCACGTGCGGGTGCAACCGCGAGACGTCGACCTGTTCAGGCCACCAGTCCTGGTTCTTCAGTGGCGCATGCGATTTCGGCTCCGGCGCTGAGAGTGCCGGGTTTTCGCTTTCGCTGCCCTTGTGGGCTGTATCGGGTGACACTGCGTTCCTTTCAGGGGTGGGTGAATTGGGCTGTGATCACGGTTGTGATCGAGACGTTGCGGTCGAGCAGTTGGGGCACAGACCCCAGTAGATGACTTCGGCCTCGTCGAGGACGAAGCCCTCCAGCACGTTGTCGTCGTCGGACGGGGTCAAACACGGCGCATCGCCGACCGCGCAATCAATGTCGGCGATGATGCCGCAGGATCGGCACACGACATGGTGGTGGTTGTCGCCGACTCGCGACTCATAGCGGGCAACCATGCCCAGCGGCTGGATCCGGCGCACGAGACCCACCGCAGTCAGCGCGTTGAGGACGTCGTACACGGCCTGGCGGGAGACATCGGGAAGTCCGTTTCGCACCGCCGTCAGGATCGTCTCGGTGTCCGCGTGCGGATGGTCATGCACCGCTTCCAGCACCGCGACCCTCGGTCGGGTCACGCGCAGATCGGCCATTCGCAGCTGCGCGGGGTAATCCGTCGACGTCGACGACACAACCCCAGATACTCCGCGCTTATCTGGAGTCGGTCAAGACCTAATTTGGAGTTGGTCAAGAATTAATCGACCTGCTTACCGCCGTGATGGCGGCCTTCGCCGCCTCTGCGGCCGCAAGGTTCGATCCTCTGGCGAGCCGAGCCAGACGGGGGAGCGCATTGCGATGCCTGGCCAGATAGCGCGCGACGGCTGCCGGGTTCGCGGTGCCATCAGGGTGGGTGAGGCCGGCGATATCGGCGTCCACGGTGCCGTCGCCGGCCCGGTCGCTGATGGCCCGCACCACCGACCAAGCGACGCCGCGCTGTTCACACACCTGTGCGACCGCCGCGGTCTCCATGTCCAGCGACACCACGCCCCGCGATCTCAGATCGGCATGTATCGCCCGATCCGTCAGCAGCTCGTCGGTGGTCCACATCGTCCCGTGGGCGTTACCGACGGGAAGTGGTGTCGGTCGGTACACCGAGCCGTCCGCGCTGTTGACGACTCGTTCGGGCAGAACCAGCGACCCGATCGGGGTGTCGTCGTCGATAGCGCCGGTGATGCCGACAACCACCAGCCAGTCGACGTCGACCGCATCGAGTAATCGGGCCGTCGCACCGTCCGCCATGGCGGTGCCGATCCCGGTGACCACAGCGATCACGGCATGGTCGCCGATCTTGCCGACATAGCCCAACCCGGATTTGCGCAGCCGAAGGCGGCGGCGCAGTGGCCGCAATTCCATCGGCATCGCACACACGAAAGCGATCACGGCTGATGCGTACCCACGCCGCTCGATGACACAGCGCCTATCGTAGGCAGGGATCTTGGCAGCCGGGCGCGATCCAACAATTGCTGTACGGCCTTGCGCCAGAACGGAATTCGCTGCTCAAGCCGAGACGGTCAGCCGCCTGCAGCCAGAATTGGGGTGGGACTTAACATCCTCACCTTCAACATATAGCGCACCCGGGGGCTTGCGGCAAGCCCCGGGCGATGGCGCAAAATCGCTGGCCGAAGCGATAAATCGGCGATTTTTGGGGGGACTGAGTGGGTAACGAAGCGATGGCCGGGCACGCGGTAGTCGTTGCCGGGGGAGGACCGACCGGGCTGATGCTGGCAGGCGAGTTGGCGTTGGCAGGGGTCGACGTTGTCATCGTCGAGCGGCGCGCAAACCAGGATCTGGTCGGCTCACGCGCGGGCGGTTTACATTCACGCACCATCGAGGTGCTCGATCAACGCGGAATCGCCGAACGATTCCTGACGCGCGGCCAGATCGCACAAGTCGCGGGGTTCTCCCAGATCCGGCTCGACATCAGCGATTTTCCCACCCGGCATCCCTATGGACTTGCGCTGTGGCAGAACCACATCGAGCGCATCCTGGCCGACTGGGTCGAGGAACTGGCCGTGCCGGTCTATCACGAACACGAGGTAACGGGTGTCGGACACGACGACAACGGGGTCGACGTCGGGCTGTCTGGCGGCCGACGATTGCGGGCGGAGTATCTAGTCGGCTGCGACGGCGGACGCAGCGCGGTCCGGAAGTCGGCAGGCATCGAATTTCCGGGATTGGATCCGACGATGAGCTATCTGCTGGCCGAGGTCGAGATGGCCCGCGAGCCAGACTGGGGCATTCGGCACGACGCCGCAGGTGTACATGCACTCAGCGAGTCGACCGACGGGGGATCGGTGCGGGTGATGGTGACCGAACAGCACCTGGGCCCCGGCGCCGAACCAACCCAGGACGATCTCCGCGAAGCACTCGTCGCCGTGTACGGAACTGAGTACGGCATGCACAGCCCCACTTGGATTTCCAGAGCCACCGACATGACACGACAGGCGGCGTCCTATCGCGACGGGCGAGTGCTGCTGGCTGGCGACGCCGCGCATGTGCATCACCCGATCGGCGGCCAGGGGCTCAACACGGGTGTCCAGGATGCGGTGAATCTGGGGTGGAAGCTTGCCCTGGTAGCTAAGGGGTTGGCGCCGGACAGCCTTCTCGATAGCTATCACGCCGAACGGCATCCAGTCGCTGCCCGGGTGCTGCACCACACGATGGCGCAGATGGCGCTGCTGCGACAGCCAACCGATGACCGCACAAAAGCATTGCGCGACATCATGTCTGAGGTGTTGCAGATGGACGAGCCGCGTCGACACTTCGCAGCGACGATGTCGGGACTGGATATTCACTACGATCTGGGTTCCGGGCACCCGCTGCTCGGACGCCGGATGCCCGATCTCGACATCGTGACCGCGGACGGTCCGCGCCGGGTGTTCACGCTGTTGCATGATGCGCGGGCGGTGCTGATCAACTTCGGCGAGCCGGGCGCATTTCAGATATCTGCGTGGTCAGACCGAGTCCGGCAGATCGACGCGAAATACCTTGGGGAATGGCAGCTTCCAGCCATCGGTACCGTTGCCGCTCCCGCCGCGGTCTTGGTTCGGCCCGACGGGCATGCCGCCTGGGTCGATGACGGCCCTGCTGCCGGTTTGACGGACGCGCTCAACAGGTGGTTCGGACCGCCGGTGGCGCAGCGCTAGGCCGAGCCGGAACGAGCGTCAGCCCTCCAGGGCGTCTTGCAGCTCCCGCACGTGGTCCTGCGTCTGCTGCAGCAGCGGCCGCAGCGCCTCGGCTACATCCGGCAACCCCAGATCGTTGGCCTCGGTCACCCGCTTCCGATAGCGGTCCAGTTGACGTTGTTCCAACTCCACATCGGCCTTCAGCGCCGCCGCTCCGTCGGCCGCATCCGGCACTTCCGGCACTTTGACGGTGGGCTTGCCTCCGAGGAAGTCGATTTGCTGAGCCAGGATTTTGGCGTGTTGCAGCTCCTGGGCCAGGTGGTTGTCCATTTCCTCGGTGATCGAGTGGTACTCGGGTCCCTTGATGGTCGCGGTGTGTTGGATGTATTGGACGATGGACTGATATTCGGTGCCGAGGTCTTCGTTGAGCCGCTCAATGAACTTGGTCTTATCCATAACGCCCAGGTTCACCCAAGACGCTGGCGTTGAAAGCTGGCAGAGGGCCACAGCTAGGACTTCCGGACGGAATACTACGTTTGGAGGAATCCGTCAGACCGGCATTGTGGACCTGACCGACCCAGCAACGGTGCTGATTGGATGTAGCTCCAGAACAAGCACGAGGGAGACAACGTGGGCAACATCGCGGCCATGCCCGAGTCCGACCGCGCGTGGATGATCGACACCCTGTTGGCGCTGTTGCAGACTCCGAGCCCGTCGGGACGGACCGACGTCGTGATGCAACTGATCGGTGACATCTTCAACGACTTCGGGGTGCCGTTCTCATTGACCCGTCGCGGCGCGCTTATCGCTGAGCTCCCAGGAAAGTCGGCCCACACCGATCGGGCAGTGGTGGTGCACGCCGACACTATCGGCTGCATGGTGCGCGCGCTGAAGGACAACGGTCGCCTCGAGCTGATCCCCGTCGGCACCTTCTCGGCCCGGTTCGCAACTGGCGCTCGGGTACGAATCTTCAGCGACGACCCCGACGAGTTCATCACCGGCACGGTGATGCCGCTCAAGGCCAGCGGCCACGCCTTCGGCGACGAGATCGATAGCCAACCCACGGACTGGGAACACGTGGAGGTGCGCGTCGACCGGAAGGTGTCCTCACGCGACGATCTGGTCCGCCTCGGCCTGAAGGTGGGTGACTTCGTCGGATTGATCACCAGCCCAGAGCTCACCGCCGACGGATTCATCGTCTCGCGTCACCTTGACGGAAAGGCCGGCGTCGCCGTTGCGCTGGCATTAGCCAGAAACTTCGCCAAAAACAAGCTTGTGCTGCCGCATCGCACCACGATCATGGTCACGATCACCGAGGAAGTCGGCCACGGGGCAAGCGATGGACTTCCCGCCGACGTCGCCGAGCTGGTTTCGGTCGACAACGCGGTGTGCGCGCCGGGCCAGCACTCCATCGAAGACGGTGTCACGATCCCGATGGCCGATATGCACGGTCCGTTCGATTACCACCTCACTCGAAAACTGTGCCGCCTTGCCGAAGAGCAGGGCATACCGTTCGCGCGAGACGTGTTCCGCTACTACCGATCCGACGCCGCCGCCGCGATCGAGGCCGGTGCGGGCACGCGTGCTGCGCTGGTGGGATTCGGGCTCGACGGCAGCCATGGTTGGGAGCGCACCCACATGGATTCCCTGGAGGCGACCTACAACCTGCTGCACGCCTGGCTGCAGACACCGCTGACATTCGCGAAATGGGACGCAAAACCATTAGGCAAACTGCGCGACTTCCCATCGTCGAAGCAACCCGCGCCGACCGAGCAGTGGGTGCCTTTGGCTCGTGGCGAACATTCCGAGCCCGGCGAGGTGTCGCCAGGCTCGCACTGGCCGCCGGCGCCGGCACCCGACGGAAGCCACTGACCCTAACCAGCCGCGCCGATTTGTACGAGGATGAAGTAATGCGACTGAGCCGAAGCAGTGTGATCCCATCTCTGGTGCTGGGCCCGGTCATGCTCGTGCTCGCCGGATGCTCGCATCCGCCCGGGCCGACCGCGCCAAGGGCGGCGGCGGATCCGATCCCGTCGACCACCGTGGCGGTGGCCGCTTCACCAAAGACGCCTGATGGGGCACAGCCTCGGCTGGCTTCGGACCCCGCACAGTTGGCCGACGACCTCGTCTCCGACGAACACGCGTTGCGCGATCCGTCGACGGGGGAGCCGGGTCTGGTTGCGGCGGCCCACCGCCAGCAGGCCGCTTACCGGGCCATCGGGCAACATCCCGAGTGGGACGGGACTACCCGGCCGCGCATTCCGGCAACGCTGCTCGATGTCTACGACCGCAATGTCGACGCTCGCCGTCAGCTCACCGCGATCACCCCGGTTCGCTCCACGTTGCCCGCGTGGCGCATCATCCCGCCGGCTCCAGCGGATCAACTGCTCGGCTTTTACCACCAAGCCGAGGCGGACACCGGTGTCAGCTGGAACTACCTGGCCGCGATCAACCTCGTCGAGACCCGGTTTGGCAGCATCGACGGCGTAAGCACCGCCGACGCGCAAGGCCCCATGCAGTTCTTGCCCGCGACATTCGCCGCTTACGGCCAGGGCGGCGACATTCATTCGCCGCACGACAGCATCATGGCGGCGGGCCGCTATCTCGCTGCGAATAACTTCGCCAACGACCGGGACCACGCCCTCTTCCGGTACAACCATGCCAACCAATATGTTCGCGCGGTTGATCAGTATGCAGCGCTGATTGGTTCCGACCCTGCCGCTCTCGGCGGCTACTACCGGTGGGACGTCTATTGCCGCACGACAGCCGGAGATGTGTTGCTGCCCATCGGTTATGCCGCGACGTCACCGATCCCGGCCGGGGATTACGTCGCGACCCACCCGCAGTGAATTAGTTTTCGGCACAGACAAGGTCATCTGTGAGGGCCGCGTCGGTCAGCTCTTCAAGCTCTTTGCCCTTCGTCTCGGGCCCGAGCAGGTAGCCGATCAGCGTCAGTACCCATAGGCCGGCCAGTGCCAGGTACGGCGTCTGAAGACCGTAATGCATGATGGCCCAGCCGATGACGGTCGGAGCGGCGATAGATACGACACGGCCGCCGCCGACGGCAATTCCAAACCCGGTGCCGCGCAGCACTGTTGGGAATAGCTCGGCGATGTAGGTGTCGCCCACGCCCCATAACCAGCCGAGGGTGGCGATGGCGACGGCACCGAAGATCTGATACTGCGCCAGCGAATCGGAGGTGGCCGCCAAAATCGTCGCAGCGACTTCGATGACCGCGGCCAGGATCGCGGAGGGCCGTCGCCCAACCCAGTCGGCGAGTCCGGTTCCCAAATAGGCGAACGCCGCTTGCAGCAGGAAGAACACCAGCGCATAGCGAATCGCCTCGATCGGCGTGGCATGGAACCGCTTTACGATGTACGTCGTCAAGAAAAGCGTCATACCCCAGTAGCCGACCGCGTTGGCGGTGTAGATCAGCCAGCCGGCCACCAAACGTCGTCGTACACCGGGCAGGCGCCAGAGCAGCGGCTTGGCAGTCCCGTTGGCCCGGACCGCGACGTAGCGATGTGATTCGGTGATACCGCGCCGGATCAGGAACAGCACAATGGCAGGAATGATCGCGACGATGAACGCGGACTGCCAACCGAAGCGCGGGACCAAAGCCAGCGCGACACCGGCGGCAAGGACGTAACCCAGCGAGAAGAGCGAAAAGATAACGCCGCCAACGCCAATCGCACGGGTCTTCGCCGGCCAGACTTCGGCGGTATAGGGCGCTCCAACCGCGAGTTCGCCGGCCCCTCCGACGCCCGTCAGGAATCGAAGTCCGGTGAATGCGGCGATGTTGGTTGTCAGGCCGGCCAAGGCGGTCGTCACGCCGTACAGCAGGATCGACGCTCCGAGCGTCGTTTTCCGTCCCCACCTGTCTGCGGCAAATCCGAAGCCGATGGTGCCAATGGTGTAGCCCAGCAGGAAGATCGAACCGATGTAGCCGGCCTGGGCTTCGGTGATGTGCAGCGTCCGCTTGATCTCCGGAAGCACCAGACCGTAGATGTTCACCGCGTACGAGTCGAAGCCGTAGCCAAGACCCGCAGTCACGGCGACAAAGAGCGCCTGCCTAAACGTCGTAGGGGAGGCTCGGGGGATCTGGACCGGGATGCTACCGACGCTCAACGCCACGCGTGAACGGTAGGCATCGAGGTCGCAGGTGCAGAAGGGTCCCGATCTTCATGATCAGAATGTCAGCGCCACTGGCGGTGGTCGGCGGCTCAGCTTGTCGCGGCGAGAATCTTGATCGCGAAGACGAGCGAGTCGCCGGCCCGAATCCCGGCTGCGGGCTGACCGTCGGGGTAGCCGTCCGCAGAGGTCATCGCGACAGCGACGGTCGATCCGACGTTTTGTCCCGCGATGGCCTTCTGGAAGCCGGGAACGACCCCGCCGAGGGAAAAGTCGACTGATGTGCCGCGCTCGAAGCTGTTGTCGAAAACGGACCCGTCACGTCCGTTGACGCCCATGTAGCAGACGGAGACCCTGGCTGTGGGCGGGACCGCTGGGCCATCACCGGCATGCAGCGTGTGCACTTGGGTTTGAGTCACGCTGAAGGGTGTCGTGACATTGATGCGCGGAGCCGTTGTATCCGTGGATCCGGTGACCGCGACACTGCCGGTGTTGCCCGGCAGCGTCCAGTCAGTCGCGCCACCGTTCTGCGGCGCAGCGGTCGGGCATGAGCCGGCGGCGGTTGCCGTGCCAGATACAACGAGCGTCGGAACGACCGCCGCGACGAAGGCGGCGAGCACGGCCGAGGAATACAACCGGAAAGATTTCACGGCAATACGCTACAGCCGCTACCTGGGCCCTTTGCACACGCATACGACGAACTCCGATCGCGCCCACACAGCTAGCGTCCGCGTGCCTATTGACCACGGGTACTGGTCCAAGGCCAGCGGCACGGGATTATTTACCGCGATGTAGTCGAGGTT
>NZ_JBAPMI010000030.1:0-20263 GCF_049278535.1 Mycobacterium sp.
GCAAGCGGTTCGAGTTGGAGGTCGACGACAGCGTGAGTGACGAGACGCTGTCCGAGATCGCCGAGTCGCTGCTTGCCAACACCGTGATCGAAGACTGGACCGTGACCCGGGAGGAAGGGTGACCGCCAGGATTGGCGTCGTCACGTTCCCCGGGACGCTCGACGACGTCGACGCCGCCCGTGCCGTGCGTCTGGCCGGTGCGGAGTCGGTCAACCTGTGGCACGCCGACGCCGACCTCAAGGGCGTCGAGGCGGTGGTGGTGCCGGGCGGGTTCTCCTACGGCGATTATCTGCGGTGCGGCGCCATCGCGAAATTCGCGCCGGTGATGGGAGAGGTCATCACCGCCGCTGAGAGCGGCTTGCCGGTTCTGGGGATCTGCAACGGTTTTCAGGTGCTGTGCGAGGCCGGGTTGCTGCCCGGTGCGCTTACCCGCAACGCCGGTCTGCATTTCGTCTGCCGTGACGTGTGGCTGCGGGTGGCATCGACGTCGACGGCATGGACGTCACGGTTCGAGTCCGACGCCGATCTGCTGATCCCGTTGAAGTCCGGCGAGGGCCGCTACGTGGCCTCCGCCGAGGTGCTGGACGAACTGGAAGGCGAAGGCCGAGTGGTGTTTCGCTACCACGACAACCTCAACGGCTCGCTGCGCGACATCGCCGGCATCAGCTCGGCGAACGGCCGCGTCGTCGGGCTGATGCCGCACCCCGAGCATGCGATCGAGGCACTGACCGGGCCGTCCGACGACGGGCTGGGCCTGTTCTATTCGGCGCTGGACGCCGTTCTGACTGCCTGAGACGCGGCTAGCGCAGCGCATGCTCGGCCATCAGGCCGACCGTGCTGTTGCCGACTGAAAACCCCGCGGCGCTGCGTAATTCGCTGAACGCCGCACTGAGCGCATCAGTTGCCTCATGAGGGTCGTTGAAGGTCTGGTCGTCGGTTAGCACCGCGATACCGAGCTGGTCGACATAGCTCCAGACGGTGATGTTGACCGGAGCTCCGGGCGACAGGACACCCGTCGAGTAGATCTCGCTGACCGGCACGCCGCCGAAGTGGCCCCGGTCCCGCGGCCCGGCCACGCTGGAGACCGCGACGTTCATCATCTTGTTCGGCGCATCGCGCTGGCCCAGCCACCGAAACGCGGCCGGGGCGATCGCCGTCGGTAGATAGCCCATCAGCTGGCCATACAGGCGCGGGCCGAGGATCTCGTGATCCTCCTTGGCGATCTTGGTCGCCAGCGCGACCAACCGCGCCCGTTCGGCGGGCTCGGCGACATGGACCGGCAGCGAAATAGACAGGCCGCTGATCTCGTTGCCGGTCACGCGCTCGGACTTGTCGGTGGCGGTGGGCACCGACGCGATGATCGGACGGTCGGCCTTGCCGTCGTAGCGCAGCAACAGCTCGCGTAGCCCACCGGCGGCCATCGCCAGTATCAGATCGTTGAGCGTGATGCCGAGGGCTTTCGCGGTCGCCTTGACGTCGTCGAGCCGCAGTGCCGCGGTGGCGAACCGGCGCTGAGGCGACACCACGTGGTTGAGGAAGGTCGGCGGAGCGTCGAATGCGTCCGCGAGATCAGGGTGATCGCCGCGCTCCCGGGTGCGCCGGCGTACCCGGCTGAATCCCTTGGTGGCGTCGCTGACTAGCTTTGGAAGCTCGGCGATTTGCCGAATGTGGTCGCGGCCGGCGGCGCGCAGCAGGCCCGCCGTCGTCGGCCTGACGCCGGCCTCGTCGTTGTCCTGTTCGTCGGTCGGAGCGTCCTTGAGATCCATCGCGCGGGCGAGCAGATTGACCGAGGCGACGCCGTCGGCCAGCGCATGGTGGATCTTGCCGATCAGGGCGAACCGTCCGCCGGCCAGTCCTTCTGCGACGTGGAACTCCCACAGTGGCCGACTGCGATCCAACGGCGTGGACGCCACTTCGCCGACCACGGCGTCGAGTTCTCGGCGCCCGCCGGGTTCGGGGACCTCTACCCGACGCAGGTGGTAATCCAGGTCGACCTCGCAGTTCTCCAGCCACATCGGGTGGTGTAACCGCCAGGGGATGTCAACGAGCTTGTAGCGCAACGGTTCTAGCAGATGCAAGCGCCGGAGCAGATGGTGTCGGAAAGCATCGAAGCTGAACTCTTCGTCGCCGCCGGAAGGGTCGACGATCGCCACCTTCAGCGTGTGCGTGTGCAGATTGGGCGTCTCGCTGTAGAGCAGCATGGCGTCCATGCCGTTGAGTCTCTTCACGCCCACCTCCGTGCCGACGTGTTCATGCAAGCACCAACGACCTGGCGTATTCGCCGAAACGGCAGATTCGGCGTCGACAGCTCAAGGGTGGGACATCAGCCCAGAATCGGGAACCGGCGCTGCTTGGCCAACCGGTCCAGCGCGGTCTGCATCACCGAACGGATGTGCTCGTCCACTTCGTCGACGTCGGGGTCCTTGCCGAATTGCGCGGTTACGTCGATCGGCTCCAAGACCTCGGTGACCACCTTCGACGGCAGCGGAACGTTCGGCGGGAAGATCACGCTCAGGCCGAACGGAAAACCGAAGCTGACCGGCAAAATGTCCACCCGCGCTTTGGTGAGACCCAGCTTGCGGGCCAGCCAATTGCCACGAGTCAAGAACAACTGGGTTTCCTGGCCGCCGATCGACACCGTCGGGACGATCGGAACGCCGGCTTCGATGGCGGTCCTGATGTATCCGGTGCGGCCGTTGAAGTCGATGGTGTTCTCGCTGAACGTCGGACGGTAGGAGTCGTAGTCGCCGCCTGGGAACACCAGCACCACCGCACCCGAATGCAGTGCGGTGGCGGCATTTTCGCGGCTGGCCTCGATCACCCCGAGGCGACGCAGCACACCGTCCAACGGACCCATGAAGATCCCGTAGTGGCCGAGGGTGTAGATGGGCCGGTCGTAGCCGAAGTGGTCGTAAAAGGCCGGCGAAAAGATGAAGACGTCCGGGGTCAGCATGCCGCCGGAGTGGTTGGACACCACCAGCGCCCCGCCGGATGAGGGAACGTTGTCGATGTTGCGCACTTCGGCGCGGTGGTACTGCTTGATCAATGGTCCGATGGTGTTCGCGACCTGCTTGGTGAACGCCGGATCCCACTGGGCCGTCTCGCGATTCTGCGATGCGTTCGCGCTGCTGCCCGCCATCGTAGAGCCCTCAAATCGTCCCTGATCGTCGTTGCGAGCATGGTACTCTCATTTTTAGAGAATGTCATATCCGTTTGCTGGGGGTCAACGCATGTCTGGGGGACGATGACCGAGAAGGTTCTTGTCACAGGTGGTTTCGGCCTGGTCGGATCGCAGACCGTGCGCCGGCTGGCCACCGACGGCCACCGCGTGGTCGCGACCGACCTCGGAACCCCCGTTCAGCGCAAAGCCGCCGAATCGCTGCCTGCCGGCGTCGAGGCCAGCTGGGCCAACCTGACCGATCAACGCGACGTCGACCGGCTCGTCGCCGAAGTGACGCCGGACGTGATCATCCACCTGGCCGCGTTGATCATCCCGCCGATTTTTCGCAACCGCGAACTCGGTCGACGGGTCAATGTGGACGCGACTGCGGCCCTACTGCGCGCCGCGCAGTCCAGCGCCCGCCCGCCCCGTTTTGTGTTGGCTTCCAGCAACGCGGTCTACGGATCCCGCAATCCGCATCGTCATCCCGAGCGGTTGACTGCGGACTCTCCGCTGCGAGCATCGGATATCTACGGCGCTCACAAGATCGAGGCCGAGAAGCTGCTGAGGGCAACGAGTCTGGAGTGGGTGATCCTGCGTCTCGGTGGCGTCATCAGCGTCGAACCGGGCGCGATGCCGTTCACCGGCGACGCGTTGTTCTTCGAGAGCGCGCTGCCGACCGACGGGCGTATCCACACCGTCGACGTCCGCGACGTGGCGACGGCGTTCGCCGCCGCGACCACGGCACAGGTCGTCGGGGAAACGCTGCTGATCGCCGGTGACGACTCGCACCTGCTCCGTCAGAAAGACGTCGGGTTGGCGTTGGCAGCGGCGCGGGGACTGTCCGACGTCTTGCCCGCCGGCCGGCCCGGCGACCCCGACAGCGACGACAACTGGTTTGTCACAGACTGGTTGGACACCGCCCGCGCCCAACAAGCGCTGTCGTTCCAGCACCACTCCTGGCCGGACATGCTCGCCGAGATGCGCGCCATCGTGGGGTGGCGGCGCTATCCGATGTCTTTGGTCGGCCCCGTCGTGCGCCAGGTCCTCAAACGCCAAGCGGCGTATCGGGGTGCGCCGGGCCGCTACGCCGACCCGTGGGGTGCAATTCGATCCAGGCTCGGCGAGCCTGGGCCTGATCAAGCCACCGAATCACGGTAGGCCTCAAGCAGTTTCAGCCACACTTCGCTGATGGTGGGAAAGCACGGCACGGCATGCCAGAGCCGGCCGACGGGCACCTGGCCGGCGACGGCGATGGTGGCCGAGTGCAGCAACTCGGCGACGCCTGGACCGACGAAAGTCACGCCAAGCAGGTAGCCCCGGTCGGCGTCGACCACCATCCGCGCCCGCCCGCTATATCCGTCGGCGTAGAGCTTTGCCCCCATCACGACGTCGCCGACTTCGACGTCGACGGTGTGCACCCGATGACCGGCCTGCTCGGCTTGACGGGCCGACAGTCCGACCGCCGCGGCTTCCGGGTCGGTGAAAAATACCTGCGGCACTGCGTGATGGTCGGCAGTGGTCGCGTGCGCGCCCCACGGCGCGGTGTCCACCGTTTGCCCGGCTGCCCGCGCAGCTATCGCCGAGCCGGCAATCCGCGCCTGGTATTTGCCTTCATGCGTAAGCAGGGCTCGATGGTTGGCGTCGCCGGCCGCGTAAAGCCAGCCGTCCTCAACTGCCCGGACCCGACAGGTGTCGTCGACGTCGAGCCAGGTTCCGGGCGTGAGTCCGATTGTCTGCAAACCGATGTCATCGCTCAGCGGAGCTCGACCAGTCGCAAACAGCACTTCGTCCACCTCGAGCCGGCTGCCATCGCTCAGGTCGAGCGTCACCGGCCCATCGCTATCCTGCCGGTGCAGCCCGGTCACCGACACACCGAGCCGGACGTCGACACCGGACGCCCGGAACCCGCGCTCGACGAGTTCCCCGACGAAAGGTTCCATTCGCGGTAGCAGACCAGTTCCACGAGCCAACAAAGTGACCGAAGCGCCCAAGCCATGCCATGCGGTGGCCATTTCGACACCGACACCACCCGCGCCGACGACAGCCAGGCGGTCCGGTACCGAACTGCTATCGGTGGCCTTGCGGTTAGTCCATGGGCGGCCTTCTGCGATGCCCGGTAGATCGGGAAGCGCCGCCCGGCTTCCAGTGCAGATGACCACCGCATGCCGGGCCGTGAGCACCGATGACTCGCCGCCTGCCGTTGTGACTGTGACGCGACGGGGCCCATCGAGCCGTCCGTGACCCCGTACCAGGGTTGCGCCGATCCCGGCTACCCACTCAGCCTGACCCGCGTCGTCCCAGCGAGTCACATAGCGGTCTCGTCGACCGAAGACTCCGGCCGCGTTGATCGAGCCCGTCACCGCTTCGCGCGCGCCGTCCAGATGGTTGGCGTCGGCGATCGCGATCACCGGTCGCAACAGCGCCTTGCTGGGTACGCACCCCCAGTAGGAACATTCACCGCCCACCAGCTCGCGTTCGATCATCGCAACGCTGAGCCCGCCGGCACGCGCGCGCTCTGCAGCGTTCTGGCCGACCGGGCCGGCTCCCAGCACTATGACGTCGTAAGTATGTTTGGCTGCGCCCACTTTCGGCCTCTCCCTGGTTGCGTGGTTAGACAGCCTACTGCGGCGCAGTATTGAATGGGTCATATAACCCAAAAGCTGTGCCCGCAGTATTGCCCAAGCTGATTGAGGCGTCAGCACCGGGTCGCTGCCATATCGCGCCGCCATCGACGCCGCGGTCGCGGCTGCGCGGGATATTCGCGCCGGCGCGCCTCCCCCCGCGGCCACCGGTTACCCGCAGATGCAAAGGCGCCTGGTCGAATTCAGCGGGCGCTGACGTCGATTTGCACGGGGTATCCGGCGCGGATCACCTCGACCGTCGATGGTGGGGTGAGCACCGACGCAGAGCCCGTGGTTGGCCTGGGTAGCCGTCCCCGATACGCGTAGGCTTTCTCGTCCCAGAGAGCGAGATGATCACCCACCACCACCGCCGGTCCGTCTTCGGTATCGACGAATACGCCATCGGGCAGGGTGTTGCATGGCATGTGATGGGACGTGGCTCGCTCGCAGTGCAGCAGGTTGTCCATGTCTTTGGCGTATGTGGTTGTCCCGCCGTGGTTTTGGCTCCACGCATCGCGGTAGGCGTTGTAGTCGCCACGGCGACACTCAGCACACGGCCGATGACCGGCGGCAAAGGCGACCGCCTCGTCGAGAAAGAACAGCTGGGTGTAGTGATTCGGCAACCACTGCGGCGAATACCGGTCCTTGAACTCCAGCAGACAAGTGATCCAGGCCTTCGTCTGGTGGTTGCGGACGACGTCGCGGGCCCCGCGACCCTCGTGCAGCCGCCCGCGGTTCCCCGTCCATGCACCGCGGCCCGGGACCGCGATGATGTCGCCGCGAGGCGAGACCCGGTTGCGCGCCGGCGTCATTCGATGCCTTCGAGATTCAGCAGCGCACGCTTGGCGGCGGGTCCGCCACGGTAGCCGCCCAACGTTCCATCCGAGCGCAGAATCCGATGGCACGGCACCACGACCGGAATTGGGTTGGTGGCGCAGGTCGTACCGACGGCACGAACGGCCCTGGGCGAACCCGAAAGCCGGGCCAGGGTGCCGTAGCTGGCGGTGGTGCCGTAGCCGACGTCGACGGCCAGGCGGCCGAGGACGACGCGGCGAAATCCCTTGGACAGCTGCCAGTCCAGCGGGACATCGAAGGCGTGCCGGCGGCCGGCGAAGTACTCGTCGAGTTGATGTGCGACGGCGTCCAGGCGAGCCGGGGCGTGCAGCAGGCGGGAGCTGATCCGGTCGGACAGGTTCTGCAATACCGCGTCGTGGCCTTCGTTACTGAACGCGACGCGCACCAACCCGACGGGTGTCGCGGCGATTAGCAGCGAGCCGACGGGGGTCTCGACAGTTCGATAAGCGACGTCGAGCAGGTCGTCGTGTTCGGCGCCGGCCACCAGGCGGGCGTGCAGGCGGGTGAGGTCGTCATCGTCGACCGGATATAGCGCGGCGAGGTCAATGGTGATCATCAGCGAACTCCGATGTGATGTCATGCGCGTAGGTGCGGCGCAGGGTGGCGATACCGTCGGCGGCAGCGCGTCGCGCTGCGGCCGCACTGCTGTCGATCAGCGTGGCGATCTCGGCGTAGGGCAACCCGGCCAGGTAGTGGTAGGCGACCGCCTGACGCTGTTTGGTGGGTAACGCGGCAACCGCGGCGGTGAGGTCCCGGTGACCATCTGCGACGTGGTCCGGCGCCGGCGCCTCTGGCGTGTCCGGAACAGGTACCGCCCGTCGAGCCGTCGCGCGGATGATGTCGATCGCCTTGCGATGGGCGATTGTGACCAGCCACGCCTCGATGTTGGCGTCGGCCGGCAGGTCTGGATAAGCCCGCATAGCCGCCAGGAAGGTATCGGACCAGGCGTCGTCAGCGTCGGCGTGGCCGAGGACCGCCCGCACCACCCGTAGCACGGTGGAACCGTGGCGGGAGACGACGTTTTCGAAGGGCGGCTTCATGCCTGCTACCAAAGTGCTTGTGGCGCAGCGGGTATAGCCTTCTCCAACTCGAGCAGGTGCTGCTTGCGGTCCAGGCCGCCGGCGTACCCGGTGAGCTTGCCGGTAGACCCCACAACGCGATGGCACGGGATGACGATCGACAACGGGTTGTGGCCGACGAAGCTGCCGATGTCGCGAGCGTCGACGCCGCCACCGATCTGCTGGGCCAGCGCACCGTACGTCGTGGTCTGACCGTAGGAGATCTCGGCGAGCAGCTGCCAGACTTTCTGCGCCGTCTCGCTGCCGTGCGGGTTGAGCGGCAGATCGAATTCCCGGCGATCGCCGGCGAAGTATTCCTGTAACTGCGCAATGGCAGCATCGAAACCGTGGTCGTCGCTCGGCTCGACTCGCGGCCCGAAATTCTTCTTATCCGGTCGGGTCCAGTGCCCGGGGTAATACAGACCCGTTAGGCCGTGGTCATCACGCACCAGGGTCAACGGCCCGATC
Source organism: Mycobacterium sp. (assembly GCF_049278535.1). Classification (GTDB taxonomy): domain Bacteria; phylum Actinomycetota; class Actinomycetes; order Mycobacteriales; family Mycobacteriaceae; genus Mycobacterium. The sequence goes on from NZ_JBAPMI010000030.1 coordinate 8,166, forward strand.
GGTGAGTCGATGACGACGTGACGAGTCGACGTCGTGATGGCTGCGGTGGACATTGGGCCTCCGGTGTGGGTGGGAACTGGTATCTAACCGGTAGACGTCGGGCCCGCCTGATTTGTGAGGTTGGCCGCGAACTCTCGCAGGTCGTTGGCGACGACCGAGGGCTGCGGCAGGTCGAGGATGGGAAGTAGCGCATTGCCCGGGCGCGTGATCAGCGCGCCGCGCAATCCTGCGGATTGCGCACCGATGGTGTCCCAAACATGGGCGGCGACCATCATGCATGACGCGGGCGTCACATCGAGTTGCTCGCACACATAGAGGTACACCGCCGGCGCGGGCTTGAAGGCGTGGCACGCCTCGACGCTGAACGTCTTCTCGAAGAAGTGGGCTAGCCCGGCGTGCTCCAGCGGGCTGGGCCCGTCCGGATTTGGGGGCGAATTCGTCAGTGTTACCAGACGAAAGCCGTTGTCGCGCAGCATAGTCAGACCGTCTTTAACATCCGGGTGGGCCGGCATCGCCAGCATGGCGCTTTTCAGGCTCTGCACATCGTCATCGGTGATCGCCAGGCTGTGGGTAGTGGCCAGCATCCGCAATACGCCCTGCCCCAGGGAGAAGTAGTCGACGTAGCGCCCCGACAGCGTTGCGGTCATCGAGTACAAGACGAGCTGATTGAACCACTCCCGCATCGCCAGCGGGTCACCGAAGATTCGCTCGAACAGCGGTGCCAACGATTCGATGTCGATCAGGGTCTCGTTGACGTCGAACACCAGAACTGACGGAACTGGGGTCATCGTCCCATCATCGGTTGCTCATTGCACGACGACAACCATTTTCCCGCCGCCGTCTCCGGCTTCCATGGTCCGATGTGCCTCGTGAATCTCGTCAAAGGAGAAGACACGAGACGGCGCCGCATCGAGTTGGCCCGAGGCCACCTGGCCTGCGATGCCCTGCAGAGGTACGTCGGACAGCGGAAAGCCCGGGCTGCCGAAGACGAAACTGCCGAAGAATGACCAGTTCACCCCGCTGGGCATGCGGGTGAGCGGGTTGAAGTCGCCGATCGGGTCCAGGCCGCCCAGCCATCCCGCCAGGCAGGCGGTGCCGTCGCGGCGCAGCATGTCCAGCGAGTCCAGGATGGTGCTGTTGCCGACCAAGTCGAGGACGGCATCGATCTGTTTGGCTTCTGCGATGCTGGCAGCCAGCGTTCGCGACTCCAGTTCGACCCGCGCGGCGCCCAGTGCCTCCAACATGCCGAAACGTTCGCGCTTGCGCGCGGTGGCGACGACGCGCGCACCGGCTGCCACCGCCATTTTGACTGCGGCCTGGCCGAATGATGAAGTCGCGCCGCGGATTACGACGGTCTGGCCAGAGCTGAGTTTGAGGTTGTGGAAAAGGCAGGTCCAGGCGGTCGCATACGTCTCGGGTAGCGCCGCCAACTGGGACCACGGCAGATCCGACTCGAGGAGAGCGACATTCGCCGCGCGCACGCGGGTGTACTCGGCGTAGCTGCCGTTGATGGTGCGTCCGAGACCACCCATGAGTGCGGCCACCTTGGCGCCGACCGGGAACTCGCCGCCCGGACAGGAGTCGACGATGCCGACGCATTCGATGCCGCTGACTTCGGCGGCTTCGGCCCACTCTCCTCGACGCATATGCATCTCGGCGTGGTTGATGCCGAACCCGCGGACCTCGATGATGACCTCGCCGTCCTTGGGTAGCGGCTTGGGGATGTCGGTGTAGACCAGGTTGTCGAGTCCGCCGAATCCCTGCAGGATGATCGCCCGCATGGTTTCCCCGCCTGGCTCTTCACGGACCACCGCGGGCCCAGTAGGTAAAGCGCTACCGATTTCGGTCACGGACATGAGATGCCTCCAACATCTGCCGGCGCTGGCCAATAATGGGCTGTATGACCCAATATTATGGGCGGCATCACCCATATCTGTCCAGCGCCGCAATTGTGCGGGTTAACGCTTGGATCGTCGTCGCTTGGGCTGCCGCGCGAACGAGCAGACGTAGTCGACCGCGGCGTTGACGGCCACCCGGAGCGGTTCTGCGTCACCGGTGGCGTGTGTGAGCATCGCGCCGCCTTGGTGAGCGACGACGAGCGAGGCGGCCAGGTGTCGCGGGTCAGCCTCCGGTCGCAGATCGCCGCGGCGCCGCATCGCAGTGAGACCGTTCTGAAACAACTCAAGCCACTCGTCGTACCCGAACGCAAGATCGTCGCGCACTTCGTCGTCGGCGTCGATCAGCTCGCCGGCCAGCGAACCGTAGATGCACCCACCTTTGCGGTACACGGTGTCGATATCAGCAATGCACGCATCGGCCCAGGCTCGTAGATCGTCAACGCTGTCCAGTGCGCCGAGCCGCGATTGAGTATGGAAGGCAACGACATCGGCCCGCCGGGAAGCGATAACGTTACGGGTCAGATCCCGCTTGTCGCGGAAGTAATGCGAGATCTGCGACCCGCCTACCCGGGCGGCGTTGCGTACCTCGTCGATACTGGTGCTGGCCACGCCGCGCTCGAACATCAGCCGGGCGGCTGCGGTCACGATGCGCGCGCGGGTCGCCAGCCCTTTGCGGGTGAAATGTGATGAGCCGTTGTCATTCACGAGGTCGACATTGACTTCAGGCGCCGCCCGCGAATGCGGCGTGGCGGACGTGGGGCGCGTTCGGCGCGGTCGGTAGCGAACATCCGCAGATAGTTGACCGCGAATCGAGTGGCATCGGCGTGCGGCCACTCCGCTCGATAGGTGAACGCCAACGTGGCACCGCCTTGGTGAGCGCTGACCACGGTCATCGCCGCCGTTCGCGGGTCGGCGTCGGCGGTGAGAACGCCACGCTCTTTCATCCGCCCGATCGCCCCCTCGAGCAGCTCGATCCACTGCCAGTAACCGGCCGCCAACGTCGCGCGGGTGGTGTCGTCGGATTTGGCCAGCTGCGCGTTGAGGGCATGGTAAGTCGGTGTGCCGCCGGAGGTTCCGATCTGCCGCAGGTAACGCAGGTTGAGGTCGATCCAGTGCTCGAAGTCGTCGAAAGAGTCCAGTTCCCGAAGCTTGGGCTGGCGGTGAAAATCGAGTACCACATCGATTTGACGCCGGATGACGGCGCGGATGAGCGCACTCTTGTCGGCGAAGTAGTGCGCCAGCTGAGAGCCGCTGACCGACGCGGCGGCACGCACCCGCTCCATGTTCGTCGCCGACAAGCCCTCCGCGACAATCAACTCGGCGGCGGCCTGCACGATTCGATCACGGGTGGCCCGGCCCTTGGGGGTCAGCCGTTGTTCGTCGTGAACATCCGGGTCGCCCATTTCGTCAGGCTATCCTGCTAACGCCTCCGATTATGGGATATCCAGCCCAGTGCGGGCATGGATGTCAGGCGGCTACGTGAACCTTTGCAAGGAAGTCACGCATCAAGCCGGCGACTTCGGGCAAGGCTGACTCCAAAAGGAAATGCCCGCCGTCGAGGAGATGGATGTCGGCGTCGGGCAGATCGTCGGCGAACGCTTGCGCACCTGCCGGGCCGAAGATCTCGTCACCACGCCCCCACACCGCCAGCAACGGCACCCGGCTGGAGCGGAAGTATTCCTGCACGCGCGGGTACAGGGGTGCATTGGTCGCGTAGTCCCGGAATAATTTCAATTGCACCAGGTCGTTGCCGGGCCGAGATATCAGCGCATAGTCGTGATACCACGATTCCGGATCTACCAGCGTCTCGTCGGGTACCCCGGTGAGGTACTGCCACCGAGTGGCATCCAGCGTGAGGAATTGCCGCACAGCGGCCTCGTTTTCGGCGGTCTGCTCATTTTGGTAAGCGCGCACCACCTTCCAGAAGCTCTCGACAAAGCCAGCGTCGTAAGCATTGCCGCTCTGCGTGATGATCGCCGTGATCGCGGACGGGGTGTGCAAGGCCAGTCGCCATCCGATCGGGGCGCCGTAGTCCTGCACGTAGATCGCGTACTTATCGATGCCCAGCGTGTGCAGCAAGCCCTCGGTCAAGTCGGTCAAAGCGTCGAAGGTGTAGTCGAACTGCTCTATAGACGGCGCATCGGACAGGCCGAAACCCAGATGGTCCGGCGCGATGACGTGATAGCGGTCGGCGAGTGCGGGAACCAGATTGCGGAACATGTACGAGCTGGTCGGAAATCCGTGCAGCAGCACCAGCGCGGGCGATCCGGGGTCGCCGGCTTCGCGGAAGAACAGCCGGTGACCGGCGACGGTGGCGTAGCGATAGTGGACGACTGACATGAGATTCCTCCTGGAACGCTCGCGGGCCAACCATTTTTGGGATGATCAACCCATTATGCATCAATACCAGCGGCTGACAAGAGGCATCGGAATGGTTGACCGGTCCTGCTGCAGTCGTTTGACACCAAGGTCATCGGACTGACGATGCTGGCCAAATACTTTGCACCGCAGATCAACCCGGATGCGGGTCGACGGCGGCGAGCCGCTGGCCTAGCCAATCGCTAGGGGCTCAGCGCAACAGACGCCTCAGCGGTGTAGCACAGGAACGTCAAGGTCTCCTGCATGTAAAGCTGCACGGCCTCGGCATCGTGGGACAGGTATCCGATCGAGACATCGGTGCCCAGCTGCAAGTCGAAGTCGCCGCCGCGGGTGGTCAACACGAATGCGCCGTCGATGGCCGGCGCCCAGATGATTTCGCCGTCGATCAGCCGACGGATGTTTTCGCGGATCGGGTAGCCGTGCTCGGTGGTTTCGCTGACTTTGGTGTAAGCGTCGGCTGACAGCAGCACCGAGTACGGCCCTTCCACGCCGGCCAGCCGCAAACTGGAAAGGGCTTGCGAGATGGCGTCGGGAAACTCGCGAGTGTCCTTCGGCAGCTTCAGCGCCGGGTTGGAGCTGCTGCCGCGGATGCCGTCGATCGACGCGGCTTTATAGCCTTCGAAGATGGCCCGGTCTTCGGCGAACGCCAGCTTCTTGGCGGCGTCCTTGACCGGGTCCCAATCGGAATCCTGTGACCCGCGCTCAACGTCGTCGATCTCCGAACGCGACAACGCGAATGGAACACGAAGGCGCACAAGCGGCTTACTGGCGCGGAGGTGGGTGATCACGCCGTCGGAGGGGGCTTTGACATCGATGAGTCGTCCGGCGCTGACGGCAGCGGCGGCCGGGCCCGCCGGCTCGCTGACGTCGACGACCCGTCGGCCGGCGATATGACGTTTGAACGTCCGCCTCGCCTCCAATTCGATTTCTTCCCAAGCCTCTTCGGTGACCGGAGCGAGATCGCGGTAGAGGTTGTTCATTGTGGGGTTCCTTTCAAACTGCCGATCGCCAACGAGCCATCCGCGGATGCGTTGAGTACCGCCGGAGCGGCAGCCGGTGAAGTCGGCAGCGGCGGCGGGTCGTCGAGGAAGTCGACGGTGGGGGAGAAGAACAGTCCACCGGTAACGGCGGTGGAGAAGTCCAAGATCCGGTCGGTGTTGCCGGGTGGATCACCGAGAAACATGTTGCGCAAAAGCCGCTCGGTCACCTTTGGTGTGCGCGAGTAGCCGATGAAGTACGTGCCGAATTCGCGCTTGCCCAGCTCACCGAAGGGCATGTTGTGCCGGACGATCTTCAGCTCGGTGCCGTCGTCATCGGTGATGACGTTCAACGCGATGTGCGCGTTGGGCGGCTTCTCGTCGTCGTCGAGTTCCAGATCCTCTAGCTTGGTCCGGCCGATCACGTGCTCCTGCTCACTGACCGACAACGAATCCCACCCGCCCATGTCGTGCAGATACTTCTGCACATGGACGTAGCACGAGCCGGCGAAATCCGGATCCTCGTCGCCGACGGCGGTGGCCGAAACCGCCAGTGCGCCATCGGGATTCTCGGTCCCGTCGACGAACCCGAGCAGGTCGCGATTGTCGAAGAACCGGAAACCGTGCACCTCGTCGACGACTGTCACCGCGCCGCCCATCGCCCGCAAAATGTGATTGGCCAACTCGAAGCACACGTCCAGCGTCTCGGCCCGCACGTGGAACAACAGGTCGCCCGGCGTGGCCGGGGCGGTGTGCCGGGGGCCGTCCAGTTCGACGAACGGATGCAGCTCGGCCGGTCGTGGGCCCTCGAACAACCGGTCCCAGGCCTGCGAGCCGATCGAGGTGATCACCGACAGATTCTTGGTCGGGTCGCGGAATCCGGTCGCTCGTACCAGCCCGGAGATATCCGGCAGCGCGTCGTGTACGACCTCTTCGCCGCCCTCGTCGACGGTGACCACCAGGAAGATCGCGGCCGGCGTCAACGGCGCGAGCACCGGTTGCGGTTGTGGGGCGGGCACGGATTCGACCCTAACGTCTCAGGTCAGCCCGTGATGAAAGGATGGGCGCATGGCGGCCACGGCGCAGGGTCTGTGCGAGTTCATCGACGCCTCCCCGTCGCCGTTTCACGTCTGCGCCACCGTGGCGTCCCGGCTGCGTTCGGCCGGCTACACCGAGCTCGCCGAGGCCGATAGCTGGCCAAACGCCGGCAAGTTCTTCATCGTGCGGGCCGGGTCACTGGTGGCCTGGAACAGCGGCAACGACGGGGGCGGTCGACCATTCCGGGTCATCGGCGGCCACACCGACAGCCCTAACCTGCGGGTCAAGCAGCATCCCGACCGTGAGGTCGTCGGTTGGCAGGTGGTCGCGCTGGAGCCCTACGGGGGTGCCTGGCTCAACTCCTGGCTGGACCGCGACCTGGGCCTCAGCGGGCGGCTGTCGGTGCGCGACGGCGCCGGTATCGCACACATACTGGTCCGGATCGACGAGCCGATCCTGCGGGTGCCGCAGCTCGCGATCCACCTGGCCGAGGACCGCAAATCGCTGACGCTGGATCCGCAGCGCCACGTCAATGCGGTGTGGGGCGCCGGCGGCGCAGCTCGATCGTTCATCGGCTATGTCGCCGAGCACGTCGGTGCCCAATGTGATGACGTGCTCGGCGCCGACCTGATGACGCATGACCTGACGCCGTCCAGGTTGACCGGCGTCGAGGAAGAGTTCGTCAGCGCACCGCGGCTGGACAACCAAGCATCGTGCTACGCGGGCCTCGAGGCCTTTTTGGAGGCCTCGTCGATCGAGTACCTGCCGGTGCTCGCGCTGTTCGACCACGAAGAGGTCGGATCGACCTCGGATCACGGGGCCGACTCCGAGCTGCTGCTGGTCACGCTGGAACGCATCGATCTGGCCGGTGGCGGTGAGCGGGTGGACTTTCTGCGCCGACTCTCCGGGTCGATGGTGGCCTCGGCGGACATGGCGCACGCCACTCATCCCAACTACCCCGAGCGGCACGAGCCGGGGCACCTGATCGCGATCAACGGCGGCCCGGTGCTCAAGGTGCACCCGAATCTGCGCTACGCCACCGACGGCCGCACCGCCGCGGCGTTCGCGCTGGCCTGCGCGCAGGCCGGCGTGCCGCTGCAGCGTTACGAGCATCGCGCCGATCTGCCGTGCGGTTCGACGATCGGCCCGCTGACGGCTGCGCGGACCGGGATCGCGACGGTCGACGTCGGTGCGCCTCAGCTGGCGATGCATTCCGCGCGAGAGCTGATGGGCGCCAACGATGTTCCCGCGTACGCTGCGGCGCTGCGGGCGTTCTTGTCGCCGGGCTGAGCGGTCAGGCCGGGGCGACGAAGACCGGCTCGTAGCGGATCACGTTCTCCACCACCATGCCGTCGCGGGTGCGGACCCGATCGAGCCCGCGGATCTCGAATGGGCCGTCCGGGCCGGTCCCCCAGCCGATGTAGTGCAGGAAGAACAGTTCCTCGCCGTTGGCGGGGCCGGCAGCCGTGGCGCTGTCGACGAGCTCGAGATGCAGGTCCGGTGCGGCGGCCAGCAGCTCGGCGATCTTGCCGGCGTACGCCTCAACCCCGCGGACGGGCTCGATGTCACCGGGCCAGTAGCCGACGATGTCATCGGCCAGAATGTCCATCCCGCGCGACATGTCGGGCGCCGCCCAGAACGCCGCAAAAAGCTCAGCGCTGAACTTCGGAGCTGTTGTGCGAGATGCGTTTTGGATGTCGGTCATGGTTCCTCCGGGCTCGAGTGCTCATATTGAGCGGTTCGCGGAAAGTCTGTCGCGTGGCAGCGCAGTCGCACAATTACCTCGGAGGTCATCGCGATAGGTAATAGGGTCACAGGTATGGAACTTAACGTGGAGATGGTCACTTTCGACTGCGACGACCCCGTGCAGCTGGCCCAGTGGTGGGCGCAGCAGTTCGAGGGCGAGACACAGGAATTGATTCCCGGGGAATTCATCGCGGTCGTGCGGCCCAACGGCCCGCGGCTGGGCTTCCAGAAGGTGGACGATCCGACGCCCGGCAAGAACCGGGTGCACCTGGATTTCGGCGCGGCCGACGTCGACGCCGAGGTGAGTCGGCTCACGTCGGCTGGTGCCACCGAGGTCGGTCGGCACAGCATCGGGGAGAACTTCCGCTGGGTGGTGCTGGCCGATCCCGCCGGCAACGCCTTCTGCGTGGCCGGCACGGGCTGATCGTCGCGCCACCTAGACTGTTCCCGTGACGTCTGGGCTCACTCACGCGATCGATACCGTCGAGCGGGCCGCTGCCACCCCTGACCAGCCGCAACCGTTCCGCGAGCTCGGCCTCAAAGACGACGAATACCAGCGGATCCGCGACATCCTCGGCCGCCGGCCGACTGACGCCGAGCTGGCCATGTACTCGGTGATGTGGAGCGAGCACTGCTCCTACAAGTCGTCCAAAGTGCACTTGCGGTATTTCGGCGAGACCACCACTGACGAGATGCGGGCCGGCATGCTCGCCGGCATCGGCGAGAACGCCGGCGTCGTCGATATCGGCGACGGGTGGGCGGTCACCTTCAAAGTCGAGTCGCACAACCACCCGTCCTACGTCGAGCCCTATCAGGGCGCGGCGACCGGCGTCGGGGGCATCGTGCGCGACATCATGGCCATGGGCGCGCGCCCGGTCGCGGTGATGGACCAGTTGCGGTTCGGCGCCGCGGATGCCCCGGACACTCGCCGGGTGCTCGACGGAGTGGTGCGGGGCATCGGTGGCTACGGCAACTCGCTGGGCTTGCCCAACATCGGCGGCGAAACGGTTTTCGATGCCTGCTACGCGGGCAACCCGCTGGTGAATGCGCTGTGTGTTGGGGTGCTGCGCAAGGAGGATCTTCATCTGGCCTTCGCCTCCGGCGCCGGCAACAAGATCATCCTGTTCGGCGCGCGGACCGGACTCGACGGCATTGGCGGGGTGTCGGTGCTCGCGTCGGAAACCTTCGGCGGTGACGAGGGCGGTGGCCCGGGTCGCAAGAAGTTGCCGTCGGTTCAGGTTGGCGACCCGTTCACCGAGAAAGTGCTGATCGAGTGCTGCCTCGAGCTGTATTCCGCCGGGCTGGTGATCGGTATCCAGGACCTCGGTGGGGCCGGATTATCCTGCGCCACATCGGAGCTCGCGTCAGCGGGCGATGGCGGGATGGCGATCGAATTGGACACCGTGCCGTTGCGGGCCAAGGACATGACGGCCGCCGAGATCTTGTCCAGCGAGTCGCAAGAGCGGATGTGTGCGGTGGTCGCGCCGGAGAACGTGGATGCCTTCATGGCGGTGTGCCGCAAATGGGAGGTGCTGGCCACCACGATCGGCGAGGTCACCGATGGTGACCGGCTGCAGATCACGTGGCACGGCGAGACTGTCGTCGACGTGCCGCCGCGGACCGTGGCCCACGAGGGACCGGTGTACCAGCGGCCCGTCGCCCGGCCCGACTCGCAGGATGCGCTCAACGCCGATAGCTCCAGCGGCCTGCAACGTCCGACGACCGGCGACGAACTGCGCGCGACTTTGCTTGCGCTGCTTGGTAGTCCGCATTTGTGCAGCCGTGCGTTCATCACCGAGCAGTACGACCGGTACGTGCGTGGCAACACCGTGCTGGCCGAGCATGCCGACGGCGGCGTATTGCGCGTCGACGAGGCCACCGGCCGCGGTATCGCGGTGTCCACCGACGCCTCGGGCCGCTACACGCTGCTCGATCCCTACACCGGCGCCCAGCTTGCGCTGGCCGAGGCGTACCGCAACGTCGCCGTCACCGGCGCCACCCCGGTCGCGGTGACCAACTGCCTCAACTTTGGTTCTCCGGAGGATCCGGGGGTGATGTGGCAGTTCGCGCAGGCGGTCCGTGGGTTGGCGGATGGCTGTGCGGCACTGGGGATTCCGGTGACCGGCGGCAACGTCAGCTTCTATAACCAGACCGGAACGACGGCGATCATGCCCACTCCGGTCGTCGGCGTCCTGGGTGTGATCGACGACGTGACTCGCCGCATCCCGACGGCCATGGGCACCGAGCCGGGCGAGTCGCTGATCCTGCTCGGCGACACCCGTGACGAATTCGACGGCTCGATCTGGGCGCAGGTCACCGCCGACCATCTCGGCGGCCTGCCTCCGGCGGTGGACCTGGGCCGGGAGCGACTGCTGGCCGAGGTGCTGACCGCGGCTTCCCGCGACGGACTGGTGTCCGCGGCCCACGACTTGTCCGAAGGCGGTCTGGCCCAGGCCGTGGTCGAATCGGCGCTGGCCGGCGAAACCGGTTGTCGCATCGTGCTTCCCGAAGGCGCCGATCCCTTCGTAACGTTGTTCTCCGAGTCGGCGGGCCGCGTGCTGGTCGCCGTGCCACGCACCGAAGAGAGTCGCTTTACCTCGATGTGCGAGGCGCGCGGCCTGCCGGCCACCCGGATCGGCGTCGTCGACCAAGGTGCGGACGCGGTGGAAGTGCAGGGCCTGTTCACTGTGTCACTGGCGGAGTTGCGCAGCACATCCGAAGGGGTGCTGGCCGCGTTGCTGCAATGAGTGCTGAGCCTGGTGGACGGCATCCGCTACTGGTGTGGGCCTGGAGCCTGCTGCGGCTGAAGTTCGTCGGGGTGGCGTTCAGTGCGCTGTTTTTCTGCTTGTCGCTGACGCCGTCGCTGGTGCCGCGAGACTGGTTGTTCCAGGGCTTGATTGGCGGCGTGAACGCCGCCTTCGGATACGGACTCGGCGTGCTGATCGGAAAGGTGATCTACCGTGTCGTGTTGCGCGGCGCCCGGTGGTGGCCGCCTTCGGCGCGGGTGCTGTTCTGGCTGAAAGCAGCGGTCGTGGTGGTCGCACCCACGGCGTGCGTGCTGATGCTGATCCCGGCGGCGTCGTGGCAACGGCAATTGTCGGTGCTGATGGGTATCGAGGGACCGACGAACCCGGGATATTTGCGCACATTGCTCGTCGCGGCCTTTGTAGGCGCGCTGCTGGTCTCGGCATTCCGGGTGCTCATCGACGCGGTCAAACTGCTTGCGCGCGTGCTGATCCGGCGCTGGCATGTGCACGACGAGGTGGCGATGTTCATCGGCACGGCGATCGTTGTGGCGCTGCTGGTCATGTTGTTCGACGGCGTTTTAATACGCGGTTTCTTCGCCGGCGCCAACGCCATCTTTCAGCCGCAGGACGGCGCCACACCGGCGGGGGTATCGCAGCCGCAACTTGCGGAAAAGTCCGGCAGTCCAACGTCATTGGCGCCGTGGAACACCCTGGGATACCAGGGGCGCACGTTCGTCGGCACCGGTGTGCACGCGGCCGAACTGAGCAGGCTCAATGGGAAGCCCGCCAAAGAGCCCATCCGGGTATACGCCGGGCTACACACCGCTCCGGACGACCAGGGCCGGTTGGACGTGCTGGTCCGTGAGCTCGAACGCACCGGCGCATTCAGCCGCAAGGTCCTGGTCATCGCGCCGACCACCGGCACCGGCTGGATCGACCCGGTGGCCGCGAATTCGCTGGAGATGATGTACAACGGCGACACCGCAATCGTGGGCCTTCAGTACTCCTATCTGCCGAGCTGGATCTCGTTTCTGGCCGACCGGCAGAAGTCGATGGACTCCGGCCGGATGTTGATCAACGGTGTGCACGATCGTTGGGAACAGCTGCCGTCAGAGCACCGGCCGAAGTTGGTGCTCTACGGCGAGAGCCTGGGGTCGATGGCCGGCCAGGCCGCGTTCGGATGGCTGCCCGACATCCGTCGGATGGGCTTCGACGCGGTGCTCTGGGTCGGGCCGCCACAAGAGAGCGCCCTGTGGCACGCGTTGCTGGTTCGGCGCGATCCCGGCGCCACCGAGGTGCAGCCGCGCTACGAC
>NZ_JBAPMI010000031.1:0-7368 GCF_049278535.1 Mycobacterium sp.
GGGGTGGCTCTTGACGAAATCGGTCAAGCGGTCGCGTGTGCGGCGTGTACGTCGTCGGCCGGTCGCGCCTCGGTCTGCTCCTTGGCCCACCGGTAATCCGGCTTGCCCGCCGGCGAACGCTTGACCTCGTCGACCAGCCAAAGACTGCGCGGCACTTTGTATCCCGCGATCTCGGCGCGGACGAACGAGTCCAGGTCGGACAGCGCGGGCCGGGCGCCGGGCCGTGCCTGCACGACCGCGGCGACGTGCTGGCCGTAGCGGGGGTCGGGCACTCCGACGACGAGGGCGTCGAAGACGTCGGGGTGCCCCTTCAGCGCGGCCTCGACTTCTTCGGGGTAGATCTTCTCGCCGCCGCTGTTGATCGATACCGAGCCGCGGCCCAGCATCGTCACGCTGCCGTCTTCCTCGACCGTGGCGAAGTCACCCGGGATCGCATAGCGGACGCCGTTGATGGTCTTGAACGTCTCGGCGGTCTTCTTCTCGTCCTTGTAGTAGCCGACCGGAATGTTGCCCTTCTTGGCGATGAAGCCGCGGACTCCGGAGCCCGGCTTGACCTCGTTGCCGTGGTCGTCGAGGACGACCGTGCGGTGGTCGATGCTCACGCGCGGACCGCCGCTGTGCGGCGCATCCTTGGCGACGATGCTGGTACCGCCAAAGCCGGTCTCCGACGAGCCAATTGAGTCGGTGATGATCCGGTTGGGCAGCAGCTCGAGGAACTTCTCCTTGATGCTCGGTGAGAACAACGCCGCGGTGGAGGCCAGCAGGAACAGCGACGACAGGTCGTACTCGTTGCCCTTGTCCTGGTGCGCCAACAGCGCGTCCAGCAACGGCCGCGCCATCGCGTCACCGGTGAAGAACAGCATGTTCACCTTGTGGTCGTGGATCCTTCGCCAGACCTCGTCGGCGTTGAATTCTGGTGCCAGCACTGTGGTTTGACCGGCGAAGATGGACATCCAGGTTGCCGACTGGGTGGCGCCGTGGATCATCGGCGGGATCGGGTGCCGGATCATAGGCGGGTTGGCCGCGGCGCCCTTGGCGAGGTCGTACTCGTCTTTGATGAATTCGCCTGTGGCGAAATCGGTTCCACCGAACAGCACCCGGTAGATGTCCTCGTGGCGCCACATCACGCCCTTGGGGAACCCAGTGGTGCCTCCGGTGTAGAGCAGATAGATGTCGTCGGCGCTGCGCGGGCCGAAGTCTCGCTCGGCGGAGCTATCTGCGATCGCGGCGTAGAACTCGACGCCCCCGTAGCTCTGGTACGCGCTGTCCGGAACATCGGAACCGTCGTCGATTACCAGGACCGTCTTCACGTTGGGGGTGTCCGGCACTACGTTGGCGACCCGCTCGGAGTACTGGCGCTCGTGCACCAGCGCGACCATGTCGGAGTTGTCAAACAAGTAGCGCAGTTCGCCCTCGACGTAGCGGTAGTTGATGTTGACCAGGATCGCGCCCGCCTTGATGATGCCCACCATCGCGATGACGATCTCGATGCGATTGCGGCAGTACAGGCCGACCTTGTCGTCCTTCTTCACACCCTGCTTCTGCAGGTAGTGCGCGAGGCGGTTCGCCTTCTCCTCGAGTTGGGCATAGGTCAGCTGCTCGTCGCCGCAGATCAGGGCAACACGGTCAGGGACGGCATCGATGGCGTGCTCCGCCAAGTCGGCAATATTCAGGGCCACGGAACCTAAATTAGAACGTGTTACATTTCCTGACAAGTTTCAGGCCGGCGCACAGGAAGGCAATCATCGGTGAGCGAGTCAGAAAAGAAGGCCGACGCCCTCATTGAGCAGCGCGGACACACCCTGATCTTGACGTTGAACCGCCCCGAGGCCCGCAATGCACTTTCCACCGAGATGCTCTCGATCATGGTCGAGGCCTGGGACCGCGTCGACACCGATCCCGACATCCGCTGCTGCATCCTGACCGGGGCCGGCGGCTACTTCTGCGCGGGCATGGACCTCAAAGCGGCGACCGCGCGTCCACCGGGCGACTCGTTCAAGGACGGCAGCTACGACCCGTCACGCATCGATGCGCTGCTCAAGGGCCGGCGGCTGACCAAGCCGCTGATCGCCGCGGTCGAGGGACCGGCGATCGCCGGCGGCACCGAGATCCTGCAGGGCACCGACATCCGCATCGCGGGCGAAAGCGCCAAGTTCGGCATCTCCGAAGCCAAGTGGAGCCTGTATCCGATGGGCGGCTCGGCGGTGCGACTGGTGCGGCAGATCCCCTACACGATTGCCGCTGATCTGCTGCTGACCGGACGGCACATCACCGCTACAGAGGCCAAAGAGATCGGCCTGATCGGCTACGTCGTTCCCGACGGGGACGCGCTGACCAAGGCACTCGAGATCGCCGACGTGATCAGCAATAACGGGCCGCTGGCCGTGCAGGCGATCCTGCGTTCCATCCGCGACACCGAGGGCCTGCCGGAAAACGACGCGTTCAAGATCGACACTCAGCTGGGCATCAGCGTGTTCCTCTCCGAGGACGCGAAGGAAGGCCCGAAAGCGTTCGCCGAGAAGCGCACTCCGCAGTTCAATGGCCGCTAGCGGTACTGATCTGATTCGCCGTTAACCGGCGCACGATGTCCAGGGGTTGTACCCTTACGTCCAATATTCGAAGGGGCCCTGAACCAAAAAGGGGGGCGATTGAAGGCGCTCATAACCGGTTCAGCGGGTCTCATTGGGTCGGCATGTGTAGGCGCTCTGATCTCCCGCGGTTGGGAAGTCATCGGCATCGACAACGACATGCGCCTGCAATTCTTCGGCCCCGCCGGCTCGACCGCGGCGGTAGTCGCCAGCCTGAAGGACCAATCTCGCCGCTACCATCATATTCATGCCGACATCCGTGATCGGCAGCTGATTAGAGACGTCTTCGCGGAGCATCGCCCAGATTTCATTATTCATACGGCCGCGCAACCATCCCACGACCTGGCGGCCAAAATTCCGTATGACGATTTTGACGTCAACGCGGTGGGTACCCTGAATATTCTCGTCGCGTCTCGCGATTTTTGCCCCGAATCTCCGTTCTGCTTCACAAGCACCAACAAGGTCTATGGCGACCGGCCGAACTCGCTGCCGATGATCGAACATGCCACGCGCTACGACTACGCCGATGGCCTGCTGGCGATCGATGAAGCGATGTCGATCGATGCGTGCCTGCATTCGCTGTTTGGCGCCTCGAAAGTCGCCGCCGACGTCCTGGCGCAGGAATTCGGGCGCTATTTCAACATGCCGATCGGCATATTCCGGTGCGGTTGCCTGACCGGTCCCCAGCACGCCGCTGTCGAACTACACGGCTACCTCGCCTACATCGTCGCCTGCGCACTCAGTGGACGCCCGTACACTATTTTTGGCTACAAAGGAAAACAGGTTAGAGACCAGATTCACTGCGACGACGTAGCTCAATTATTCTTAGAATTCTTTGCAAGTCCGCGGAACGGCGAGGTGTATAACCTTGGCGGTGGCCGGGACAACAGCTTGTCAATTCTTGAGACGATCGAAGTCCTGGACCAGATGGGCCACCCGCTGGAATACCAGCTGACTGAAAATCATAGAACCGGCGACCATATTTGCTACATATCGGATCTCCAGAAAATACAGTCGCATTTTCCAGAGTGGAAGATGGAATACGACCTTGAACGATGCATAAATGAAATTGTTTCACTGCAAGACGCGCGGCTTCGCGACCGGCAAGATGTCGCCACGCCAGGAACACCTATCTAGGGAGCTAGTGAAATGATTGGCAGCCCACTGCTCATTGCCGAGAAGGCGCGCGCGCGGTTGCAGGCAATCCTCTCCGGGCAGGTGGACGCAGCGGAAAGTATCGAAGACATCGACCTGTCCAGCCTGCCCGACGCCACAGATCTCGTGATCACCGCGTGCGAGGTCAATTCGCTGCATGGCACCGGCACGCTGCTGCTGCGAATCTTCCCCGACCAGAAATCGATCATCTCGCTCCGCTCGGAGGATTTCTACGACGGCATACAGGATTTCGGCTGTGTCAGGCTGCGGCTCCCACTGGCCAAGGCGGCGAGACCGGTGATATCGGCTTGGCTCAAGTCGAGCCTGGTAGGAGTGAACGTCCGCCGCATAATTTGCGTGCCCTACACGCCGGCGGAAGCGACCCTGGCGCTGGCCGCCCACGATGTGCTCGGCGCTCCGCTTGGCGTCTACATAATGGACGACAAGAATGTCTGCGCGGATGGCATCACCGATGACCTGATGCGCGAGCTACTGGACACCGCACGGCTTCGACTGGTGATCGGCCCCGAGATGCGCGACGTCTACGAAGAGAAATACGGCGTGCCGTTCTGGGTCATGCCTCCTGTCGTGGCCGACCACATCGTCAAGCGCGAGGCGACACCGCTCGCGCCAGGCATTGATCCGCGACGCGGGGTTCTGCTCGGCAACATCTGGGGGCAGCGGTGGCTGGACATGCTTCGGCGGATCTTCCGGGGCGCCGGAGTGACGATCGACTGGTACTGCAATCAGCTCAATCCGCCGGGACTGGAATACGATCGCGACGAACTTGCCGCAGACGGCATCGTGCAACGGAATCCGATTGCCGAAGACGACTTGCCGAAGGTGCTCGGCGAGTATGCATTCGCCGTCGTTCCCACCGATACGCTCGACGGCCTGAGCCCGCCATCCGTACGCGCCATCGCGGAGCTGAGCCTGCCCAGCCGCATGGTCACCATGATGGCGACCTCCCATCTACCGATGCTGGTGATCGGCAGCCCCGCGACCTGTGCGGCGGGGTTTGTCCAGCGCTTCGACCTCGGCGCCGTCGCTCCGTACGACCGGGCGGCCGTACTCGCGTCCGTCGAGGACCTGATAAGCCCGGACCGCCAGACCGACATTCGCTCTCGCGCTGCGCAATTGAGCGGGCATTTCACTGCGGCCGGGGCAAGCGACTGGATATGGCGCTCCCTCGATGCGGGAGGGCCGATCACCTCCACGTATGAGGACCTCATGCCAAGGCGCGGTGCTAACACGCGGGTCGTCCGATCATGACCGAGCCCGAGGAGATCTACACCGGACTTGAGGGGTTCACCGACAAAGACCGTGAGCTCGAGAACTACCTGCACACACTGGTGCTGAACGACAGCACCATCATCGACGCGCTGGCCCGCATACTTGGTCTGATCACCAAGCTCGATACGCGGGCCGAACAGCAGTATAAGTTTTTGGAAGCGGAGATCCGTTCGCTAACTGCAACCGTCGCCGATCAGAGCTCCGCAAATCATCAAAGCGCTCCGGTCGTGGCGCCCGCTGCTGACGCATTCTCCGCACTCAATCCGGAAATCGGCCTTTTGCAATATCTTTCGTCGTACCTCGACAGTCGGACAGCGATCGACGTCGGCGCCCATGTCGGCGACGTCGCCACACGTCTGCTCGACTGTGGTTGCCAGGTCTACGCGTTCGAGCCCTTTCCGGCAAGCTTCGCTGCCCTTCAGAACCGTCTCGGCGGCAAGGCGAACTTCACCGCGTCGCAAGTCGCCGTCGGCGCGGCCGATGGCGAGGGTCAGCTCAATGTCGCGGCGGCTACTACCGAAGCTGAAGATCAGGACGCTTCGCTATTCCACAGCTTGATCGATCATCCCGTGGGCACCAGCTTCCGGTTTGCCGACACAGTTCCGGTGCAAGTCCGCAGCCTTGCCAGCCTTCGGCAGA
Organism: Mycobacterium sp.; assembly: GCF_049278535.1. Lineage (GTDB taxonomy): Bacteria > Actinomycetota > Actinomycetes > Mycobacteriales > Mycobacteriaceae > Mycobacterium. Next base: position 5,676 of record NZ_JBAPMI010000031.1, read on the forward strand.
GCGGCGAGATTCCGAACCAGATCGGACTGCTCAAGGTCGACACCGAGGGCACGGACATCGACGTCATCAAGGGCCTCGGCGAGCCTGATATCCCGGTCGTGATGACCGAATACTGGGATTCCGAGCATGCCTTCGGGAAGGGAGCGCATGGACATTTGGCCGCCACGGTCGAGCTCATGCGGTCAATGGGATACGCATGGCACGTGGTGATTTACCACGTCGATGAACATGAGCTCATCTCCTATTACTTCAATCACTCGCACACGATCCCGGGGTCCTGGGGCAACGCGATATTCTTCAAAGAGCGCCCGCTATTCGGCCGTGCGGCGCAGTGGTGTGAATCTGCGCTACGACCCACCATGAATCTGTAGGAAAACGCATCCGCGCTTTGCGGAAAATCGCGTGCACAACGGAATTATCGAATTATCGTGGCAACTCTGCGGTCACGCTTTGCGCTTGCCACGTCCGCAATGTATCCTACCGGAAAAGCTTTGATCGCCAAGGGATTACGATGCTTGTTCTCTGCAATGGAATCCCCCGCAGCGCCTCGACTTGGTCGTACAACGTCGTCATGGCCGTGCTGCGCAATTCTGCGCAGGACGTATATGGCGGCTACGACGAGAACCTGCAGCGCTTCCTGGCGGGCGTACCCCCATCTTGCGTGCATGCAGTCGTCAAATGTCATTCGCTTAGCACCGTCGGACTGGGTCTTGCGCAGGTACGGGCTGCCAAGGTGATCTACACGTGGCGCGATCTGACCGATGCGACCGCATCGTTCATGACCATGTTCGGCGTTGACTTTGAACATGCTATCGCTGTGATGTCGAGTTCTCTCGACCTCTACCAACGTCATCGAAGTAACGGCGCGCTCATACTGAGCTATGAGGCAATCACGCGGAAACCAACGGAATCGGTGAGCGCGATCGCCGCCTATCTGAATATCGCGGCGCGCCCAGAGCTGATCGACGAAATCGCCGAAGCCAATTCAATCGACCGAATGCGCGAGAAAGTGAAAGAGATCAGCTCGCTCGAGTACGGGGGACCCTTGATTGGTCACGAGCGAACTTCATACGATCCCGAGACCCTGCTGAACCTCGATCACATTCGTGACGGGAGTAGCGGCTACGGCGTCGGCCGACTAAACGAAGACCAGCTCCGCCGACTCGAGGAGTTACGGCGCGAAAAGGGGCCGCTCGGCGGGCAAACCAGCACGGAGAGACACTAGTCCTCGATATGGCCTCGTCGCCGGTCAATTACCCGGGGCCCACAAGACCGAGCGCGCGCTACTCCAGCTTTATCAGGAGTCCCCGAGATCGGGCTGACTCGAACATCCGGTAAAACAACAGCAAGGCGAGTGCTATGTATACGACGTCCAGCGTGAGGCCCCATTGGAAGTCCACTATCGAAAATCCCCGCCCTGCCAACACCTGTCTCATCCCCTCGAAGGAATGCGTGGTGGGCAGAGCCATCGCGAATGGACGAAGTGAAGCCGGCAGCGTTTTCAGCGGGTAGAAGACACAGGAAAAGGGCATCAACACTCCGGCAATGCTCCATGCCAGTCCCTCAAGCCTCGACTTATAACGCAGGATCAGGCTCGTGACTGCGACGCCGCCGGCAAGGCCGAAGAACATCAGGACGGCAATGAACGGAATGAATTTAATTAATAACGGGAAGATGTTGAAGTGATAGCAGA
>NZ_JBAPMI010000032.1:0-13486 GCF_049278535.1 Mycobacterium sp.
CCTCGCGGGAGTTCACTGTTCGCGGGTCGTAGCGGGTGATCAGGATGCCGCTGATGTCCAGCTACGGATTGAGCCGGTCGCGCACCTTCTCGACGGTGTCGGTCAGCAAGGCCAGACCGCGCAGCGAAAAGAACTCGCACTCGGTCGGGATGATGACGCCGTCGGAGCAGGCCAGGCCGTTTACGGTCAGCAAGCCCAGCGACGGCTGGCAGTCGATCAGGACGTAGTCGTAACGGTCCAGCACCGGGTGCAGCGCGCGGGACAGCGTCTGCTCGCGGCCAACCTCGTTCACCAGCTGGATCTCCGCGGCCGACAGGTCGATATTGCTCGGCACCAGGTCCAGATTCTTGACTCGCGTGTGCATCAGCACGTTGTCGAGCGACACCCGCGGCTCAATCAGCAGGTTGTGGACGGTGTGCTCCAGCTCGTAATGCGGCACACCCAGACCTGCCGACAGCGCGCCCTGCGGGTCCAGATCCACCAACAACACCCTGCGGCCATACTCGGCCAGCGCGGCGCCGAGGTTGATCGTCGATGTGGTCTTGCCCACGCCGCCTTTCTGGTTGCACATCGCCACGACCTTGGCCGGTCCGTGCGAGGTGCGCGGCTTGGGTTCGGGGATCACCCGTGGTGGGCGCCCGGTCAGGCCGACTTCGGTGCCGCTGTCGGCGTCGTCGCTCATACCCGGCTGCGGCTCGGCAGCGTGGATCGCCTCGGCGTGCGCGGCGGTCGGGAATTGGCGGACATCGCAGGAGAGTCTAACGGGTCTACGCGCTCCTGCCGGGAGACCCGCAACAACGTCACCAGCGAATTTAAGGGCAGCCCGGTTTGAACGCCAAGCGGGCTAGTGTGGCGTCCATGAGTCTGAAGCAGCGCATTCCCCTGTTGCGGTGGTCGTTCTGGCGGATGGCGACAACCGGCGTCCGCAATCTCACCACGACGGGCCAAATGGGAGACGGGCGCGAAGCCGCTGTTGTCAACTATGTGCTGACCCACGCTCGCGCGGGAGACATCGACGACGTCTTGGCCACCATCGACCGATTCGGCTACGAAAAGTCGATCCTGATGAACGTCGGCGACGAGAAGGGCGTGCTGCTGGACGCCGCGGTCCGGCGGGCCGACCCGAAACTGGCGCTCGAGTTGGGCACCTACTGCGGCTACGGGGCGCTGCGCATTGCCCGGGCGGCGCCGACGGCCAAGGTGTATTCGGTCGAGCTTGCCGAGGCCAATGCCGCCAACGCACGTCAGATCTGGGCGCACGCCGGGGTGGCTGATCGAGTCACCTGCGTGGTCGGCACCATCGGCGACGGCGGACACACGTTGGATGCGCTGGCCGGCGAATACGGGTTCACTTCTGGCGCACTCGATTTCGTATTTCTGGACCACGATAAGGCTGCCTATCTGCGGGACCTGCAGAGCATTCTCGACCGGGGATGGCTGCATAAGGGCTCGATCGTGATGGCCGACAACATCAAGGTGCCAGGTGCCCCGAAATACCGCGAATACATGCGACAGCAACAGGGCACGCTGTGGGAAACGGTCGAGCATAAGGCGCATTTGGAGTATCAGACCTTGATCTCGGATCTGGTCCTCGAGTCGGAGTACCTGGGCGGCTAATGCGCCCGCGGGTGGGCCTCGGCCCACACTTCGCGCAGCGCGTGCACGGTGACCATGGTGTAGATCTGCGTCGTGGTCACCGATGCGTGGCCCAGCAATTCCTGCACCACGCGGACGTCGGCGCCGCCCTCCAAGAGATGCGTCGCAAATGAATGCCGCAACGTGTGCGGTGATACCCCGGCGGTGATGCCGGCTCGCTCCGCGGCGTCCTGCAGCACTTGCCAGGCGCTTTGACGCGACAGCCGGCCGCCGCGGGCGTTGAGAAAAATGGCGGGCGTACCGCGACCGCGGCGCGACAACTCGGATCGCCCTCGCACTAGGTACGCGTCCAGCGCTTGCACGGCGGGCCGACCTATCGGCACCAACCGCTGTTTGCCGCCCTTTCCGTGCAGCAGCACCGATCGGGCGTGCGTGTCGATGTCGTCGACGTCGAGTCCGACCGCTTCCGAGATGCGCGCGCCAGTGGAGTACAACAGTTCGAGCAGTGCGCGGTTACGCAACGTCAACGGGCCGTCCGACGGACTGTCGCCGCCCGCGCCGGCCAACAGGGCGAGTACCTGGTCGAGGCTGAGACTTTTGGGTAGCCGCCGACCAGGCGTTGGTGGCTTGACCGCCTGCGCGACGTCGAATTCGGCCAGGCCTTCGGCCGCGGCGAACCGATGCAGACCGCGGACCGCGATCAGGGTCCGGGCCGCCGACACCGCCGATAAAGGCGCGACGCCGGATTCCGGATCACCGCGCCGCAACGCCATCAGGAACTCGCTGACGTCGTCTTCGCTGACCTTGGCCAAGTCGTCAACGCCGCGGGCCGTCAGGTGCTCGAAGTAGCGGCGCAGGTCGCGGCGATAGGAGCTCAGCGTGTTGGCTGCGACTCCACGCTCGATCGTCAGGTGATCGAGGTATCCCTGCAGCTGGCCCTCCAGCGGCGGCGCCAGGGTCGTCACCCGGTGGCCTTTCGTGCACTGAACGCCGTCGGCTTGTCGATCCAGGGTGCGTCCACCGGCCGCGGCTCGGCGATGCCTTCGCTGACCGCATATGCCGCTAAAATCCCGGCAACCGCAAGGGAATTGACGATATCACCGCTGAAGATCCGCTGCACGGCCTCGGCGATCGGATACCAGCTCACGGTCAGGTCGGCCTCTTCGTCATGCGCCTCAGGTCGGTCGACGTCGGTCAGGCCGGTGGCCAGGAACACCCGGACTGACTCGTCGCTGAAGCCGGGCGTGGAATCAAGGTCGACCAATACCTGCCAGGTCTCCGCCCGCACGCCGGCTTCCTCGCGAAGCTCCCGGGCGGCGGTCAGATGCGGCGCTTCACCGCCGACGTCCAGCAGTCCGGCGGGCAACTCCCATAGCCGCCGACCCAGGGCGTGGCGATATTGGTAGACCATCGGGATTCGGCAGTCGGCATCCATCGCGACGATCGCCACAGCGCCATAGTGTTCGACGACTTCTCGCGTCACGATTGTTCCGCCGGGCATGCGAACACGATCGGCCCGCAGCGCGAAAATCTTTCCGGCATGCAGGATTTCAGACGAAGTCGTCTCAAAGACGTGCTCACCCACGGGGAACAGGTTCAGGCTCGGGCAGCGACGACTCTGCCCCATCGTGTTGTTCGCTGCCGTTGGCCCGTCGCTCGGGCATCTCCAGAGACAGGCGCTCAGCCGCCTTGTATTCGATCGCTGCGCCGATGAAGCCGGTGAACAGTGGATGCGGACGGGTCGGCCGGCTCTTCAGTTCGGGATGAGCCTGGGTGCCGACGACGAACGGATGCATCTCCGGCGGATACTCGACGAACTCGACCAGATGCCCGTCGGGCGAGGTCCCGGAGAATTTCAGGCCACTCTCAGCGATGCGATCGCGGTAAGCATTGTTGACCTCGTAGCGGTGACGGTGCCGCTCCGACACCTCGGTCGACTGATATGCCTGGGCGACAATGGAACCCGGATCGAGCACTGCCGGGTAAGCCCCCAGCCGCATGGTGCCGCCGAGGTCGGCCTCGCCGGCGACGATCTCCTGCTGATCGGCCATCGTGGAGATGACGGGGTCCGGGGTGTCCGGATCGAACTCGGCCGAGTTGGCGTTCGCAAGACCCACGGACCGGGCGGCCTCGATCACGATGCACTGCATGCCCAGGCAGAGCCCCAGCACGGGCAGCCCGCGGGAACGGGCGTGCCTGATTGCGCCGATCTTGCCCTCGATTCCCCGGATGCCGAACCCGCCGGGGATCAGCACACCGTGGACGTCCTCGAGCACCGACGCGGCTCCGCCCGGCGTTTCGCAGTCGTCGGAGCCCACCCAGCGAATTTCCACCTTTGCCCGGTGCTTGAATCCGGCGGCCCGCAAAGCTTCGCTCACTGAAAGATAGGCGTCGGAGAGGTCGATGTACTTGCCCACCAACGCAATTCGCACGGTCTCCTGCGGATCGTGCACCCGGCGCAGCAGGTCGTCCCATTCGGTCCAGTCGACGTCGCGGAACGGCAGGTTGAGCCGGCGGACGACGTAGGCGTCAAGCTCCTCGCGGTGCAGCACCTTCGGGATGTCGTAGATCGATGGTGCGTCCGGCGTGGAAATGACGCCGTCGATGTCGACGTCACACATCAGCGCGATCTTGTTCTTCAGTGGTTCGGGCACGTCCCGGTCGCAGCGCAGGATCAACGCGTCCGGAGTGATCCCGATACTGCGCAGCGCGTTCACCGAGTGCTGAGTCGGCTTGGTCTTCAGTTCTCCCGACGGCGCCAGGTACGGGATCAGCGACACATGCAGGAAGAAGACGTTCTCTCGTCCCATGTCGTGGCGAACCTGGCGGGCGGCTTCGAGGAAGGGCTGCGATTCGATGTCGCCGACGGTCCCGCCGATTTCGGTGATGACGACATCAGGCCGGTTGCCGTCGGCGTCCGGCTCGGCCATCGCCAGGATGCGACGCTTGATCTCGTCGGTGATGTGCGGGATGACCTGCACGGTGTCGCCGAGGTATTCGCCGCGGCGCTCCTTGGCGATGACGGTCGAATACACCTGTCCGGTGGTGACATTCGCCGAACCGGATAGATCGCGGTCCAAGAAGCGCTCGTAGTGACCGACGTCGAGGTCGGTCTCGGCGCCGTCCTCGGTGACGAACACCTCGCCGTGCTGGAACGGATTCATGGTGCCTGGGTCGACGTTGAGATAGGGATCGAGCTTCTGCATCGTCACTTGGAGCCCGCGAGCGGTCAGCAGCTGCCCCAGGCTGCTCGCGGTCAGTCCCTTACCGAGCGACGAAACGACCCCGCCGCTGACGAAGAGATGCTTGGTGGCGGTCTGCGGATGCTTTCGCAATGTGGCGACCTCCGTGAAGACGGCGCAGGGCTAGCCTCTGGTGAGGGCTGTTTTCCAGCTTTGGGCCTGCCGACCCACGGAAACCCACCCTAACAAACACTGCGCCACCTCGTCGCGAACACGCCCGGCGGCGCGGCTACTGCACAACTGTGAGCCCGGTATTGCGGTGACCGGTGCCGTACTGGCCGGTCCGACCGCCGTTGATCAGGTCGGCGGCGCCGAGCACTGCGGTGATGCGACCGGATTCGATGTCGAGGTCGTCAACAGTGCTGATCACCGGGGTTACGGTGGCGTCGGCGCGGGCCACCCCGACCGCAGCAGGGCCGTCCGATGAGCCCTCGCGCCCGGCCAGCACCACGCCCGACCCGTGCGGCGCGAGCGCCGCGGCGAACCGGGCCACACTGACGCCTTGATTGCCGGCGTCGTTGCCGAGCGAGCCGCCGGTGATGACCGCGGCGGCGTTCGCCGCGCCGACGTGCTGGTTCCCGTACCCGATGAAGCCGGTGTCGCGCAGCGCCGCCAGCACAGTGTCGCGCTGCGCGTCGTCAACCGGCGGGACCGCGGGATCCCGATTGATCAACAGGGCGATACCCAGCAGATCGCCGGCTTGAGAACCTTGGTCGACCAGCTTGGTGCTCAGCTGGGCACCCGCGGGCAGGACCGAGGCGTTGACCACCGAGTGCAGCTTCTCTGCGGAGTTGGCGTCGACGAATTCCTGCGTCAACGCGACGGTGCCGGTGACCGCTCCCCCGGCTTGGGTGATGATCTTCGCCACCGCGTCGACATCCTCGTCCTTCGCATCGGGAGCGCGGAAGATCACCAGCGACTTGCCGTTCAGCGCGTCATGCACCATCCGGCCGGCCATCTGCGCGTCGAAAGCGTTGCTAGAGCCAAGCTTTCCGTTCAGAGCATTCTTGTCGTTGTTGAGCGTGTTGACCTGGTTGTGCAGATTCCGTGTTTCATCACGCAATCCGGACAGCATCGTGTTGGAGAGGAGCCCTGAGCCGAGCACTACTCCGACGGCCAGCGCGAGAAACACCGCCGCCAGCGAAATAGCGTGCTGACGTAGAGATATCACGTCGCCACCGTCCTAATGGATAAAGCGCTGCAGCCAGATCAAGAAGTGATGCCAGTACTCGGCGGCCCAATGCAAGACCACGGTGTCGGTGCGCGACACCCACAGCGCGGCGATGACCGCGATCAGCATCGTCAAGATCAGCAATGCGATCGCTCCACCGGAAATCCGACTGTGGTACAGCGTGGCAACGGCTTTGGCATCCACGACCTTCTCCCCGACCCGCAATCTGGTGAGGAAGGTCGAGGGGTTGCTGTGCTGACGCGTCCGGTCGAAGAACGTCTCAATGTTCGCCCGGTGGCCTGCGGTCACCAGCAGCGCGGCGCCGTGGTGGTCGGCCAACAGCAGTGCCAGGTCAGCCGGGGAGCCCGCGGCGGGAAAGGTCATTGCGCCGACACCGAGGTCCTGGATGCGTTCCAGGCCCGGCGCGTGGCCGTCGGCGTCCGCGGGCAGCACGACCTGTGCTCCGCTCTTGAGAACCTCGGTGCTCAGGTTGCTGGGATCGCCGACAATCAGCTGCGGGCGGTATCCGGCGTCGCGCAACACATCTGCGCCGGTGCCGGCTCCGATCAGGACCGGCTGATATTCCTTGATGAAGGGCTTGAGCCGTTTGAGGTCATCGGCGGCATCTTCCTCATCGGCGACCACGACGACGTGGCGACGGCGCAGGTCGATGTCGACGTCGGGAATGCCGATCCCGTCGATCAACAGCGGGCTCTCGCTTCGGATGAACTCAATGGTGTTGCCGGCGAACGCTTCCAGGTGGGAGACCAATCCACTCTTGGCTTCCTGCATCAGCTCGGCGATCTCTTGGTCGGTGCGCTCGGTGCCTCGGATCAGTCGGCGATCCCCGGCGTACACGCCGCCGTTGTAGAGACGCACTTTCGTGCCGTCTTTGACCTTCTTGAAAACGTCGGTGCCGGTTTCGTCGATGAGGGTGACACCGTTGGCCAGCAGCACCTCGGGCCCAAGGTTGGGGTAGCGGCCCGACACCGACGGGGATGCATTGATGACGGCAGCGATCTCGGCGTCGACGAGCGCGTCGGCCGTGATCCGATCCAGGTCCAGCACGTCCAGAACCGCGATGTCGCCGGGGCACACCCGCCGCAACAGTCGGTCGATGTCGCGGTCGACCCGCGCGGTGCCGACGACGCCGGGGCGCGAGGTATTGCGGGACAACAACGAAGACAAGGTGGTGGTCACGCTCATGGAGGCGATTCTGTCGGTGAACCGAAGCCGGAGCGGGGAGGCGCGCCGTAACAAGAGCCTCAGAAGTTATATCTTGTCACATCTGTCACAGGCTTGGATGCGGTATTCAGGTCGCAATACGGTCACAGTCCGCGGCCTCGAGCAACTCTCGGGCATGGGCGCGCGCCGAGTCCGAATCCCCCAGCCCGGCCAGCATTCTGGCGAGTTCGGCGACCCGGTCGTCGCCGTCGAGGCGTCGTACGCCGCTGGCCCCGTTTTTCCCGACGCTATCGACCATGAGATGTATGTCGGCGTAGGCCGCCACCTGCGGCAGATGCGTCACCACGATGACCTGCCGGTTGCGGGCCAATCGCGCCAGTCGCCGACCGATCTGCACCGCCGCCCGGCCGCCGACGCCGGCATCGACCTCGTCGAACACCATCGTGGTGCCGGTCATGGAGGCGGCAAGAACCACTTCCAGGGCCAACATCACCCGCGACAGCTCACCGCCTGATGCACTCTTCGCCAGCGGCAACATAGTCATGCCGCGATGCGCGGCGAAGCCGAACTCGACCTGGTCGACACCGTCGCCACCAGCATGGGCCTGTATGCCAGAGCCAATCATCAGCGCGGCCGGATCGTCGGCGGCAGCCGGCATGGTGGAGACCTCGATGGTGAATTCGGCGTCGGCCATCGCCAGCCCGGACAGCTCACCGGTGACCTCTTTGGCCAGCCGCTTGGCGGCCTGGCTGCGCACCTTACTGAGTTCGCTTGCCGCATCGGCCAATTGGACCGCCAACTCGTCGACGCGGCGCTGCAGGCCGGCCAGCGCCTCTTCGGAAACGTCTAAGTGCGCCAGCCGATCTCGCGCTTCGCCGGCCCAGTGCAGCACACCGTCGATGTCGGCCGCATATTTACGCGTCAGCGTGCGCAGCTCGGCCTGCCGGGCGAGCTTGGCGTCCAGCGTGCTGGCGTCTGCGGGCAGTTCGCCCAGGTAACCTCCGAGCTCACGCGCGGCATCGCCGACCACCGTGAGCGCTTCGTCGAGCTGAGTGGCCAATCCGCGCAGCGTTGCGTCATCGGTCGACTCCAACGCCGTCTTGGCGCGCGCCAGATTGTCGGTCGCCGACGCGGACTGCCCGGCGGGGTCAACGGTGGCCTCGTCGCCCGCCCCGGCCAGCGCGGCGCGCGCCCCGGACGCCGCCTCGCGCAGCGCATCCAGCTCCGAGAGCCGGCGGACGTCGGCGATCAGCGCATCGTCTTCGCCAGGGGCGGGATCGATGGTGTCGATCTCGTGCAGTGCGAACTTGAGCCGATCGGCTTCCTGGGCCAACTCGCGGGTCCGGTTACTCCGGTCGACGAAGTCACGGCGTGCCGACTGCCAAGCGTCCCGCAGCTTGCGGTAGCGCTCCAGCCGGCCGTCGGCGGCCGCGAAACGGTCCAGTGCCCCGCGTTGCTCATCGGGTCGCATCAACCGCAGCTGATCGTTTTGACCGTGCAGCGTCAACAGCTCGGTGGTGAACCCGCTCAACGATTTGGCGGGAACGCTCCGTCCGCCGAGGTAGGCCCGCGACGGGCCGTCACGGCTGACCGAGCGTAACGCGATGATGCTGCCGTCCTCGTCGCGTTCGGCCCCGGAGGCATCAAGCATCTCGTCGAGCTGCGCCACCGCCTTCTCGTCGAGATCGGCTGTGGTGAACCGTCCTTCGACCACGGCCCGGTCAGCCCCCGAGCGCACTCGGTTGGCGTCGGCGCGCGCCCCACCGAGTAGGTGCAGCCCCGTGACGACCATGGTCTTGCCGGTGCCGGTCTCCCCAGTTAAAACCGTTAGACCGCAGTCGAATTCGGCTGTTGCGGCGCTGATGGCGCCCAACGACTCGATTCGAATTTCCGAAAGCACCGTTACCGTCCGCGCCAGCCTGTGACCGGCAGACGGAATTTGCGCACCAGACGGTCGGTGAACGGCGCGCTGTCGAGCCGGGCCCATTTCACCGATACATCACAGCGCCGCACTTCCAACCGTGCACCGGCCGGTACCAGCATCTCGCGGCGACCGTCGCAGAACACCAACGCGTCGTGTCCGTCACCCTCGATCTCGATGGCGATGCGGGCGTCGGGACTTGTCACCATCGGCCGGGCGAACAATGCATGCGCGTTGTTGGGTACCACCAACAACGCTTCCAGGTCCGGCCACAAAATGGGTCCGCCCGCTGAGAATGCGTAGGCCGTCGATCCGGTCGGCGTCGACACCAGCACCCCGTCGCAGCCGAACGTCGACACCGGGCGCCCGTCGACTTCGAGGACCACGCCGAGCACCCCCAGCCGCGGCCCCTTTTCCAGGCTGGCCTCGTTGAGCGCCCATCCGCTCGAGACGACCTCACCCTTGACCCGCAGCGTGATGTCCAGCGTCAGGCGCTCCTCGATCCGGTAGCTGCGTGCGACCACATGCTCGAGCACGCTGTCGATCGCCTCTGTCTCGGCTTCGGCCAGGAAGCCGATCCGGCCCAGGTTGATGCCCAGCACCGGGACGTTGGCGTTTCGCGCGAGCTCGGCGGCGCGCAGAAATGTTCCGTCGCCGCCCAGACCCACGACCAGTTCGCACCCGTCGGCGGCGTTGGGGTCAGCGTCGACGACGTCGATGTCGACGCCCAGCGCGCGCATATCGTCCGGGGCCAGCTGCGACGGCCCACGGTCGACCGCTTCAGCGGACAACACGCGAAGTCCAATGTTGTTGTCGTTCAATACTTTTTCAACTCGGCGGGCAGTCTCGGTAGCTTCTTCGCGACCAGTGTGCACCACGAGTAGGACAGTGCGTTCATGCGTCATTTCGGACCGGCCTCAACTGCGTCGCGGACCGCATATTCCAGCTCATCAGCAGACAATCCCCGATCGGTTTTCGCGCGCAACCACAGGAAGTATTCAACGTTGCCCGATGGGCCTGGGAGCGGGCTTGGGGTGACCCCAACCGTGTGCCAACCCAGCTCTTCGGCGCGACGCGCGACGGTGAGCACCGCGCTCGCCCGCAGCTCGGAACCGTGCACGACGCCGCCGGCCCCCACCTGACCTTTTCCCACCTCGAACTGCGGCTTCACCATGGGAACGATATCCGCGTCGGTCGACGCGCATCCAGTCAGCGCGGGCAACACTGTGGTCAGCGAGATGAACGACAGGTCAGCGACAATGGCCTCCACCGGCCCGCCGATGGTGTCCAGCATGAGTTCCCGCGCATTGGTCCGCTCGACGACAGTCACCCGTGGGTCTGATCGCAACGACCAGGCCAGCTGGCCATAGCCGACGTCGACCGCCACCACCTCGCGGGCGCCGCGATCCAGCAGGACCTCGGTGAATCCACCAGTCGAAGCCCCCGCGTCCAGACAACGTAGGCCGTGCACGCTGATGTCGAAGGCGTCGAGCGCGCCGATGAGTTTGTGCGCGCCACGAGACACCCAGCGGCGTTCCGCCTCGCCGATGACCTTCAGCGCCGCAGTCGGCGCCACGGCGGTGCCCGGCTTGACCGCGGGCATCCCGTCAATGCTGACCTTGCCGGCGCCGATCAATTCCGCGGCCTGCTGGCGAGAGCGAGCCAGTCCACGACGGACCAGCTCGGCATCGACACGGGTACGCCGCGACACGGCGGACTCAGGCCTTCTCCGCCGACTCCAGAGCCTGCACCAGCATGTCGTGTGCCTCAGACAGCCGGCGCGCGAGCTCTTCTAGATCGGCTTCGGCGGGCAGGTTCTCGGTGTTCGCCGGATCGGGCAGCTCGGCGAGCAGGGCGTCGATTCGGGCGCGAATCTCGTTTGGGTCGGTACTCATCGCTGTTCTACGCTATCGGATTTATGCCAGGGACCACCGTTGCAGGGCGTGTTGGGCGGCCTTGTCGCCGGACTTGATCGTGATGGCCGCTCCGTCGAGGCCGCCCGACCACACCGCGTGGGCGACGGCACGAACAATGGAAAGTCCATCGCCAGCTGCGTCGTCGTGTGCGCTGGTGACCGTCACCGACGAGCCATCGGTGACGACGTGCCATGCCGGCTGTGCCGCCACCGCCAGCACATTCGTATCCTGGTGCAGCGACCGGAGATCGTGGCCGATGAACGTCGCGCGTTGTTCGGGTACGGCGTGAATCGCGTCGCTCGCGGAATTGACACCGGTGAGCACCATCAGGCTGGGCAGCTCCGCGGCGTTGGCGCCGGCGATGTCGGTGTTCAATCGGTCGCCTACCACCAATGGCGTCTGAAAGTTGCCGCGCGCCAACGCATCTAGCAGTAATGTCGGCGCCGGCTTACCCGCAACCTGCGGCTCGGCATCGGTCGCAGTTTTCAGTGCCGCCACCATGGATCCATTGCCGGGCAGCAGACCGCGCTCGGTCGGCAGGGTGGCATCGACATTGGCCGCTACCCACAGTGCCCCGGCGCGAATGGCCAGCGCCGCTTCGGCGAGAACGGCCCACCCGGTTTCCGGGGAGTGGCCTTGGACCACCGCATCGGGCTTGTCGTCATAGCTGCGTACCGGTCGCAGCCCGACGGCCGCGATCTCAGCGGCCAGCGACTCGGTACCGACGATCAACACCCGCGCCTCGGCTGCCAGTTGTTTGGCCAGTACATGGGCGGCGCTTTGAGCACTGGTGACGACGTCGGCGGCCGTCGCCGGAAGGCCGATGTCGTACAGATGACCGGCGACCTCGTCGGCGCTGCGCGACGCGTTGTTGGTGACGAATAGCTTTCTGCTCGCGGCTTTTTCCAAGGCTTCGGCGGCGCCCTCAGTCAGCTCATGGCCGCGGAACACCGTTCCATCCAAGTCGAGAAGCAGACAATCATGTTGCTGCGCAAGCGTTCCCACGTCAGCCTAGCTCGCTCACTCTGTCCTCGGCATCGGTGACACCTTCGACGTCGGCCGCGGCGGCGTGCAGGAACCACTGCAACGCCTCCTCGCCACGGTCGAGGGCCAGCAGCGTGTCTGCGTAGGCGTAGAACAGCCGGGCCGCGATTGTGCCGACCCGTGTCGGGTCCGGTTGGGGGGTGGACAGGACCTTGAGGGCCTGCTCGAGCTGACCGAGGTCGGCGCGTGCGCCTGCGGTGACGATGCGCATCTCGTCAGCCTCGTCGCCGCTGAGTTTGGCCGCCTCGGGTCCGCGCGCCAGTTCGAGTGCCCGCTCCGGCCGGCCGAGGCCACGTTCGCAGTCGGCGATCAGCGGAAGCAGCGGGGACTTGCTGCCCATTCGCCGTGCCGCACGCAGTTCAGCGATGGCTTGCGACCAGTCGCCGCACTGGTAGGCCGCTATCCCGACGGCTTCCCGCACAGCGGCTATGCGGCCGGAGCGGGCCCGTGCGGCGCGGGCATGGCTGAGCGCAGCCTCAGGGTCTTCGTCGATCAGCTCGCCCGCGGCGACCAAATGACGGGCCACGGCGTCGGCGGTGTGACGGTCCAAAGTGCTGAGCTCGCGCCGGATTTCGGGCGCCAGTTGCTTTGCCTCGATCTCAGGCGGAATAGGCGGGCCGCTGCGATCCTCATCGTCGGCACCAGGCCGGGGCTGTGCCCTGCGGGCGCGACCGGGACCCGAAGTGGAAGGTCGGGGTTGCGGCGATCGCTTCGGTCGCCGTCCCCTCTCGCCGTCTGTGTCCTCGCCCACTCGTACCCTTCAGCCTCGAATTATGTTCCCGACAAAGAATACGGGTTGAGTGATGTCGCCCCTGCTACAGCACGGCGCCGGCAAACCGGACGGTCTTTGCTGCGGTGTGATCGACTTGTCGCGCAGGGGTGTCGTTGTGTAGATATGCCCGTGCCCCCCAAGGGTTTTGGGGGGCACGGGGCTTGTTGTGTGTGTTCGGCGGTGTCCTACTTTTCCACCCTGGTGGGTAGTATCATCGGCGCTGGCAGGCTTAGCTTCCGGGTTCGGGATGGGTCCGGGCGTTTCCCTGTCGCTATTACCGCCGTAACTTTATTCACTCTATTTTGTGAGTGCCCCCGTGTTGTGTGTGGGGGGAGTTGTTATTGGTGGTGGGGTGTGAATGCTTGTTGTTCAAGCGTTCGTGGATGTTGTGTGTGGTTGCGAGGTTTGTGTGTAAGTTTTCGGCCGGTTAGTGCCAGTTCCCTGAACCCCTTGCGGGGCGTGTAGGTCTGGTCTATTGATCCCGTGGTCTGCGGGGGGCCTTATCCCACTTAATGGGTGAGAAGCCTGGTCTTGGAGGGGGTTTCCCGCTTAGATGCTTTCAGCGGTTATCCTGTCCGAACGTGGCTATCCAGCGGTGCCCCTGGTGGGACAACTGGTGGACCAGAGGTTCGTCCGTCC
>NZ_JBAPMI010000033.1:0-1681 GCF_049278535.1 Mycobacterium sp.
CGACGCGGATCAGTACGCTGCGGCAGAATCCTTGGCAGTTTCCTAAGTTCTTGCCGGTCAGCGCGCGCACAATGGGTTTATGTACCACGCAAGTTCTCCTCGATCAGTGTCTAACCGCGCCACGTCCCTAGTCACGGCGGGAAGACGGCTACGTATCGTCGCGGTCGTCATCGGCACGGTGGTGTTCATGACCGCCGCCGTCGGATGCATGATGAGTCCGGCTCCATCTGGAAATCCCGGAGTTCGCGCAACGACCAAGATGTGGCCGTTCAAGCAGGACGTCGGGGGCGATCCGGAGTGGATGCATAAGTACGGCCAGGATGCGCGGACGATGCCGAATCTGCCGGACGTGGCCGCCGCCACCCCGGAGCAACGCGCTGCTGCGACCGACCTGATGCGTCGAACCGAGGCCGGCACTGCGGCGTTCAACGACCCTGACGTGGCCGCGGCCGCCGGGTACGGCCTGATCGGTCAGGTGGCCCGCGCCGCGCAGAACCCGGGGCTTGCCAGTGCAATGCAGGCCATCGCCAGCAGGAGACCGGGCATGATGCTGCACGTGGCGAACCGGAATCACCCCAACACGCTGCTGGACCCCAACCTGCCAGAGGAGATGATGTACGGCTACCAGCCCGACGGCTCCTTCAAGCTCGTCGGAGTCATGTTTCTGGCCGACAACGCCTACCCTGGGCCGCCGCCGACTCCAGGCGGTCCGATCACTCGCTGGCACTACCACGGCATGATGCCCGGCTCGCATCTCGGCATGCACATCTTCTTCGGCATGGACAACGATCTGGCCCAGGCCTACGCGGTCAACATGGGCGCAATGTAGCTGCGCACTCCGAGCCAGGCAGCCGAATCCTTCTGGTGCGGTTGGCTATTCGGCGGCCCGGGTTGCCGGGTGCACCGCGATGAGGCCTAACCCGCTGCGCCGCTTGCACATTGCGGCGAGTTCGGCGTAGGCCTTTTCGCCGAGCAACTCGGTGAGTTCGGGACCCATGCTCACCCAAACCTGCTCGGCGCCAACGTGGGCGGCCGGATCGCCGGTGCAGTACCAGTGCAGGTCGGCGCCGCCGGCGCCCCAGCCGCGACGGTCGTACTCGGTGACGGTGGTCTTGAGAATTTCGGTGCCGTCCGGCCGCGTCACCCACTCCTGGCTGCGACGGATCGGCAGCTGCCAGCAGACGTCGGGTTTCATCGTCAGGGGTTGCACCCCGAGTTTGATGGCTTTGGTGTGCAGCGCGCAGCCCTGGCCATTGTGGAAGTCGGGCCGGTTCAAGAAAATGCACGCGCCCTTGTATTTGCGGGTGCGGAACTGCTCTTCGCCCTCGTGCTCGTCGAGTTCGAGGTAACCCTTGCGGCCCAAGCCCTTTTCGCGGAACTGCCAGTCGGCGTCGGTGAGCTTGGCCACAGCGTCGTCGAGGCGAGCCCGGTCGTCGTCGTCGGACAAGAACGCGCCGTGCGAGCAGCACCCGTCGTCGGGACGCTCTTCGACCGTCCCCTGGCATGCCGGGGTGCCGAACACGCACGTCCACCGGGACAGCAACCAGGTCAGGTCGGCGGCGATCAGGTGTTCGGAGTTGTCCGGGTCGTAGAACTCGACCCACTCACGGGCGAAGTCCAATTCGACTTCGCCTGGATGGTTTGGTTGCGCACTTGCCACAGTTTTAACGGTAGACCAATC
>NZ_JBAPMI010000034.1:0-1584 GCF_049278535.1 Mycobacterium sp.
ATCAGGTCTTCGCGGCCGAGCGTGCTGCTCCCATGGTGACGGTTCTCGACGGACACCCACATACGTTGGCATTTCTACCGTCGATCAACAAGGTGCCCGGCAGGTCGCTGGGGGTCAGTGAGTTCGGGCAGTCCGGCTCGCTGGAGCAGGTCTTCGGCCGGCATGGCATCGACACCGACAGCATCGTGCGCGCCGCGCTCGACCTGGCCGATTGACCGCGCACCAAGCAGAAGTGAAAGGGAAACCATCGTATGAGGGGTGGACCGTCGATCAAGCACCTCGATGACGTACCGGCCGAGGAGATGTTGCGTTATGAATTCGCTGATGGCCGTACGGCATCGATATGGGAAAAGTGGATTGAACTGTCACCGAGATATGTTGCGTTCTGGAACAAATGGGATCCTGGCGCCATCTCTCCTCGACATGGCCACGTCGGCGATCACAGCAATTTCATACTGGCGGGCGAGATCCGCTGTGGTGACGTCGTCGCGCGCACCGGAACACACATCATGCTCGAATGGGGCGACGTGTTCGGACCCTGGGAGGCCGGCCCAGACGGATGTGAGTTGTACGGGTTTATCGCCGGCGAGGGCCAGCTGTTCAGCGGTGACACCGCCGCCTACGAGGAGCTGCTCAAAGCCCGAGGGGCTCAGTCTGTTCCGCTGCCCATGCCCAAACGCCTGCCACCGTGGATGCTTGCCAAGCTCGGCGGCGACTTCACGTCATCGGTCACGCAGTGGGATGCCGATGACCGCATCCGGTGAGCTGGCCGACTCGCTCGCGTCGAATCTAGTGCACCGCTGATGGCGCTGGCAGACCCCGTGCTTGTGCACGGCGGCGACTACTGGGAATCCACGATCGCCGAACTGCACCAACACGCCCCCGAGTTGCAGACACTCGCGGTGGATCTGCCCGGCCGCGGCGTAAAGCCGGGAAACCTTGGCACCGCCACGATCGGCGAGTGGATCGATTCCATCGTCGCGGACATCGAGGAGGTCGGCCTCGGCCACATGGTGATCGTCGGTCATTCGATGGCGGGGGTGACCGTGCGCGGCGTCGTCGCCAATTTCGTCTCCGCCCAGGTGCGAGAGATGTGGCGTTGGCCGCGGCTGCATCCGCCCGTCGGAGCAAACGCACGTAAACCCACTGACACAGAGTCCCTTTGGAGAATCGGCCGCAGATTCCGGACAATGGCGGTGGTCTTCTTTGGTCGACAGCACGGGTTCGTCCCTGCACGTATCTGGCGGCCATTGCTACCCTGGCGCGCTTGGCTGCGCGACGGGTCAGCCGTATCGGCGGGCTTACCCAATACCTTTCTGCTGCAAGGGGCTTTATCGCGGGCCAGGCTGATCTTGGCGCGCGCCAAACGGCCGACTGAGGCAGTTAGCCAGTCGGACTTCCCTTGTCATGGAGAAGGGCAGTGCAGGTTGGCTAGATCAGATATAGGTTATTGCCATATGAGCCATGCAAAGACAACGAATGAGAGGACCCGCCGTGGCCGAGACCGTCGTAATCGACAACGTCGAAATCGAATACAACGACATGGGATCGGGGCCGCCGTTGGTTTTCGTCCACGGCGTCTAT
>NZ_JBAPMI010000035.1:0-7255 GCF_049278535.1 Mycobacterium sp.
AAGCAATTCAGGTGGCCGTCGCCGCTGCGCTGGCCATCGTTGTCGGCGAGGAAGTTTCACCGTCGCACTGGTATTGGGCGGCGATCGCCGCATTCGTGATTTTCGCCGGTACCAACTCGTGGGCCGAGACCCTCGACAAGGGCTGGCAGCGACTGCTCGGCACGGTGCTCGGTGTGCCCAGCGGCGTGCTGGTCGCCACGCTGGTCTCCGGCAACACCGCCGCCTCGCTGGCGATGATCTTCGTATGTCTGTTCTGCGCTTTCTATTTCATGAAGGTCACCTACAGCCTGATGACCTTCTGGATCAGCACCATGCTGGCGTTGATGTACGGCCTGCTCGGCGAATTCACCTACAGCCTGCTGCTGTTGCGGATCGAGGAGACTGCCATTGGCGCGGTCATCGGAATCGCCGCCGCCGTGTTGGTGTTGCCGGTCAACACCAGAGCGAAGATTCGCGGCGACGCCCACACGTTTTTCCTGACGCTGTCCGAGCTCGTCGAGGCGTCGGTCGCCAGTCTGCTCGGCACTCCGGCGCCGGCCAGGTTGACCGAGACAGCACGTCAACTCGGCCGCGACCTACAGCAGTTCCGGATCACCGCGAAGCCGATGAGCGCCGGGGTTGCCGGGTTGGCGGGGCGCCGCAGCATGCGGCACGGCTTGCGGATGCTCACCGCGTGCGACCGCTACGCGCGAATCTTGGCTCGCAGCAGCGGAATACACATCGACATGTCTCCGGAGCTGGCTGACGCGATCAGGTCGACCGCCGGCCAGATCCGCCGCAACATCGACGTGTTGATCACCTCGCTGGAGTTCAACCAACCCGCAGCGGTCTTTCCGTCGACCGACTACATCGACGCCGCGGAGACGCTCGCCCGGCAACGTGACGATCAGCCGCTGGCGCCGGAGCGCCGACGGCTGATGAACGCCCTGCACGCGCTGCGCCAGCTCGACCGCGTCGTCATCAACGCCGCCACCGATCTCGGCGCGGACAACGCTGTGCTGCTGCCCAGTTGACCGTCGGGCGGCGGCCTATCTAGTATTTTGGGTTATGTCTCCCAATTTGGCACCCACCGTCGTTCTCGTGCACGGAGCGTGGGCCGATGGGTCGAGCTGGAGTCGCGTCATCACCGGTCTGCAGCAAGCCGGGATCAATGTGACCGCCGCCCCCATCCCGCTCACCACGCTCGATGACGACGTGAACGCTGTCAATCGAGCCATCGATCGAACCGAAGGACCCGTGGTCCTGGCCGGCCACGCGTACGCCGGCGGCGTGATCGGCGCAACCAACCATCCACGCCTCAAGGCACTGGTCTACGTGGTTGCCCTGGCACCCGACGAGGGCGAAACCGTCGCCGACGTTTTCTACCGCGATCCTCCGCACCCGCAGGCACCAAAACTCGCGCCCGATGATGGTGGTTGGATTTGGTTGCCCGAGAACGCGTTTGCGACGGCATTTGCGCAACATGCAACCGCCGAAGAACAAGCCCTGCTCGCCGCGGTCCAGCGACCGATCGCCGCCCCCTGCATCCAGCAACCCGTGCCAAGACCCGGCTGGAAAGAACTGCCGAGCTGGTATCTCGTCGCGGAAGAAGACCGCATGATCAATCCGGCCACCCAAGAATTCATGGCCGAACGCATGCAGGCCCGCACCCACACCGGGACATTCGACCACGCACCACTGATCAGCCGACCGCAAGCCGTCATCGACATCGTGACTGAGGCAGTCGAAAGCTGATCTACGAGCTTCTCCCATGGCGGACAAGGAAATCCAGTACCGCGTCCGCGAACAAGTCATTGCGGTCACCGGCAACCATGTGCCCGGCACCCTGTACGTCGACAAACTCCACTTGCGGGAAGCGGGCGAGAAACTCGTCGGCGCGCTCCTGGCTGACCAGGTCGCTCACTTGACCGCGCACCAGCAGCATGGGAACGCCGCCGGCCAGGATCGCTTCCACGGCCGTGTTCATCCGATCGACATCGGTCAACTCGTGGGGCGGATGGGATGCCGTCTGGCTGATGAACTTCGGATCCCAGTGCCAGTACCAGCGGTCGCCGCGGCGGCGCAGATTGGTGCGCAGACCGTTGAGATCGGTCGGCCGTGGCCGATGTGGGTTGTATTCGGCGATCATGTCGGCGACTTCATCGAGTGACTCGAATCCGGTTTTCATCCGGCCGGCCATGAAGTTGTGAATCCGGTTCGCGCCGGACTGATCCATGTTCGGCACGATGTCGACCAGGACGACCGCGCGAGCGATACCGGGCGAAATCTCGCCTGCGAGAAGCATTGTGGTGAAACCACCGAGCGATGCGCCGACCAGAACAGGTTGTGGCGGCAGCTGCCGCAACACTTCCTGAACATCGCCGGCAAAGGCGGCGAGCCGATAGTCGCCGTCCTCCGACCAATCCGACTCACCGTGGCCGCGGAAGTCGACGGTCACCGCCTGCCAGCCACGTTCGGCAACGGCGGCCGCCGCCTTACCCCACGAACGACGAGTCTGCCCACCGCCGTGCAGGAACACCACCGCGTGAGCGTCGGGATCGCCCAGTCGGTCGGCAACGATGCGGGTGCCGCCGACGCCGCGGGTGGTGAAGGTCTCAGGCGTGATGGTCACTAATCGCCTCTCCCCGTAGCTGGTGTTTCAACGCACGGATTTCGTTGCGAAGCTCCTCGACGTGAGCCACGGTAGCGGCCTGGATGACGGTCTCTTCTTCGGCTACCCGCTGGATGATCCACGAGGCGAGAGACGCGGTGACGACGCCGACCAGACTGATGCCGCCGATCATCAACAGCACAGCGATGACCCGGCCGGCATTGGTCACTGGGTAGACGTCGCCGTAACCGACCGTGGTCACCGTGGTGATCGACCACCACAGCGCCTTGCCGAAGGAGTTGATGGTTGCCCCGTGCAGGTATCGCTCCTTGTCGAAGACGGCCAGCGACGCCGTGTAAATCAACATGAGAACACCGGACACGGTGTAGACAACGATGCGGCCCCGAAACGCATCTCCAACTGCTCTCTGTACCAGTTCGATCAGGATGAGCAGGCGCAGCAGGCGAAGCGGCCGGAGCAGCGGCAGCGCCACTATCGCGAAATCGAGCAGGTGCCGTAGAAACCAGTGCCAGCGGCGGGGGGCCAGGTACAGCCGCACAACATAATCCAGCATGAACACGACCCAGATGGACCAGTCGATCAACCAGATCACGTGCGCCTCATGCACAGGCCTAGGGGCGAGCACCTGCACGGAGAACAAGCCTAGGAAGACGAGGGCGGCCACGGCCAGCGGCCACTCGGTATATCGCTCAAAACGTTGCAGGTTAGCTTCGCTACGCACCTCGACAGTCTCGCCGTTGCGCTGGGCTTTTGTCGCCAGATCAGAGGAACGAGTTTTCTGCGGTCAGCCCACGCTCGGGGAACGCGCCCATGGCGAAGGTCTCGGCATTGCCCAGCCCGGTGCCCGCGCCGACCGGGTCGTCGATCCGAACCAGCAGATCTCGCAACTGGTGTAGCTCGCGGGCGTTCTCCGGCTTGTCGCAGTCGGTGACGTGACTTCCCTCGACCTTGAGGTCGCCGACCCATTGGCCGTACACCCAGTCGTTCCAGCCGTAGTAGCCGGCGGTGCCGAGGTGAAAGCCGCCGGGGCCGGCGGCGGTGATCGTCAGCGGCCGTTTGGAACCGTCGGTGTCGATCAGGGTGATCGTGCCGTGGGTGAACCGCCGGTTGCCGTCTTCGAAGTGCATGTCCTGTTCGACCGAGGGAAACCGGTGCGCGGTGCCGTCGGGATTCTGTTGTTCTGCCTGGCAACGTATCTCGGTGAACCCGTCGCCACGCTCCTCCTGGTACATCACGAACAGCGAATAGGCAGATCCGTCCGGACGGGTCAGCGTCATCGGCAGCCAGGTCATGAACATCTGCTTGATCTTGCGGCTTCCGCGCGGTAATCCGGGTATCGGCTTACCGATGCCGGGCCGCAGGCCCCAGGAGTGGTCGCGGATCGAAATCCATTCATCGGCAGCGATTTCGGTGCGCTCGCCCTCGACCTCGACCCAGCCCGACGCCACCCCGACCTGGTGGTAACGCAGGATGTTGTGCGTCACCCGGTAGCCGTCCGGGCTGCGATCCGGCCACGGGTCTTCCAGCGACGCGTCGAAACTTCCTCGCAGCGTGACATCGAACGCGATCGGCTGATGTTCGTTGTGGTCCAGGCTCACCCGGATGGCGCGCAACGGCTCAACGACCTGATAGTGAACCGGCCCGACCTCGGTGCTCGCCGACGCCGACGACAACCGCCGGCCCGCCCGCACCGTCCACTGTTCGGTGCCGCGGCACACACCGGCGGCGCCGTCGAAGACGCCGCGATTGGTGTACTTGCCGATGCCGAGCACAACCTGCAACGAGTTGTCGCGTGCGTGCGCGATGGTCCAGATCTTCTCCGTCCACGACGGGTCCGACTGGCTCACCGTGGCGAATGTGTCAACGATCTGATGGGTGAGCAGCTCATCCTCGGGCACCAAGGCGCCGTAGTTCGTTGACAGCAAATCGATTACCTTTCGGACGCCGGGAAGAACTTCGTCATGTCACGACCGTGGTCGTATTCGCGCATCCAAGTATCGGCCCAACCCGGTAGCGGCTGGTCGGCCGGGTCGTGGTGGGGCGCCTGCGACAACACCAGCCGCCACACCATCGCCAGCAGTTGGCGGGTCGGCACATCGCTGAACAAGGTCGGCGGACCACCGCGGCGGGCACGTCGACGCTTGCCGCCGGGTCCGCGAAAGGTGAACTCGCCGTACAGCAGCGACATCGACAGCAGTTCCTGCGCCGAGGCGCCGCGGTCCTCGAACGGGACGACCTCGTCGAAAACCTTTGCTATCGAATCGGATACGGCGCCGACGTGGCTGAAGGTGTCGCGAATGTGTTTGGTCCGGTACCAGGGGTCGGGACTGATGTGCCGGTACAGGATCAGCCCGGAACTGCGGTGCTCGATCTCCTCGACGAAGTGCCACATCATCAACGACGCGACCCGCTGATCCCCCGCGCCGAACAACGAATCGCGGTTGTCCAGAATAACTTTGAACAACGGCGTGAACGTCGCCTCCAGGTTGGCGATGTAGGCGGCGTGGAATTCGATCGGCTGCTCCTCGAGCAGCTGGTCGTAGGCGCGGCAGGCATCCTCGTAGCACTGCTCGAGTTCGGGGTACCGCTGCACCAGCGCGAGCATGTGCTTGCGATGCGCCGACGCGTGTTGCGCCTCCTGCCGCAGGAACGCCTCGGCCTCGGCGGCGACGTCCGGGTCCTCCTGCAGCTTGTCCTGAGCCTGCCGGACCACGTTGACGATGTAGCGCTCGAATGGGACGGCGATGAACGTGAACGCATTGCAGAACAACCCGAAATTCGGATTGTCGGGCTGCCACATGAACGGCACACTCGCGTCGAACTCCCACGGGATCTTGCGGATCACGAGGTTGGTCACCGTCGCTACCTTTCAATCGACACACCGACGTGTCAGCGGTAGGCTCAGTGTGACATTTGACCCCATAGATGTAAAGGACGCGATGGTGGCTACCGCGCATGCCGTCGATCCCGAGCAGTCCACGAGACGACGGATCCTTGCCGCCACCTTCGTCGTGCTCGCGCGCGATGGCCGCCGGCGGTTACAGCTGTCCGACGTGGCGGCGCAGGCCAAGGTGTCACGCCCCACGCTGTACCGCTACTTCGGCTCGAAGGAGGGCCTGCTCGAGGCGTTCGGCCTCTACGAGCAGGACAACTTCGACGCGGGCATCGCCACCGCGATCACCGGGCTCAGCGGCGCGGACCGGCTGGACGCCGCATTACGCTTCATCGTCGATTTTCAAAGCACCTATTCGCTGAGCTCGCTGGCCGAGATCGAGCCCGAACACATCTTGCAGCAGATGAGACGTGTGCTGCCGATCATGCGTGATCGCATCGCGCGAATCATCGGCGGCGATCAGGCCGAGATCGCGGCGTCAGCCGTGGTACGGATCGCCGTGTGCCACTATGTGATTGGCGACGGCACCCCGGACGGGTTTCTCGCCGAGTTGCGGCATGCCGCCGGGCTCAGCCGCGTCGCCACGGAAGCCTAGTCGTCCAGCCAGTCGTTGATCTTCGCCGCGATCAGCTCCGGCTTCTCCAGATGCAGGAAATGACCGACGCCATCGACAATCTCGAAAGCGGATCCGTCAGCCGGCAAGTGCGGGCTGAGGTCGCCGAGCAGTTCAGCACCGATCGCTCCGTCGTTGGCGCCGTGCAGATACAGCGTCGGCACCGGCGGCGTTTGCATCGTTGCCGCCGTTTCGGCTTCCGCGTTGGGGTCGACGAATTGCGGATTGAACGAGGCCCGATACGGCGCAACGACATTCGCGATGTTATCGGCGGTCACGTACCGCCGTAATTCGGCGATGTCGTCGGCGGCGTCGTAACCCGGTGACCAATCGGCCCACAGCGACTCCCAGAAGCCGGGCGCCACCAGCACGGCCTCCGCCATACCGACCTGCTGGATGAAGTAGATGTAGAACGACCGCTTGAGTTGAGCATGGCTGAACAGCCCGGCGGCAAGTGCGGCGACCGGCGGAACCGCGAGCGCGACAAAGCATTCGAATGCGTCCGGTTCGGACGCGACGACTCCGTAGCCGGCTTGCGCGCCCCAGTCGTGGCCGACGAGGATCGCGCGGTCGTCCGCGTTGTAGCGTCCACGAACGTCGAGCAGGTGCCGAACGTAGGTCCCGACGCTGATCGGCTGGTCGGTCGGCGCGTCGTACCCGGGCATCCACGGCGCCACCACCCGATACCCGCGGCGCTCCAACGCGGGCCCGAGATGACGCCAGGTGAACGGAGTATCCGGGAAGCCATGAGCGAGCACCGCCAGCGGTAACGAGGCGTCCTCGATCGCTCCAAAGGTGAGCGGCTGCGGCGGAGTCACCCCTTGAGCGTATTACAGCGCAGACGCCAAACGTAAACAATCGATCATTTACATCTGACCCGTCGTATGTAAATCTGAGGGCATGGCAGGCATCGCGCTCATCCAACGCGATCTGGCGGACACCCGGGCCCGGCTCGAGGCGTGGTTCAGCCACCGATTCGGCGCCCAGGCAGCGGTGTCGGAGCTGAAAGCAGCGAATCGCGCGGCCGGCTGGTCGAGTGAAAGCCTGGTGTTCGCCGCCGACGTGGCCGGGCACTCCAGCGAATACGTGCTGCGCATTCCACCCGGCGGCGGGGGCATCTACCCCGAGTACGACCTGG
>NZ_JBAPMI010000036.1:0-15544 GCF_049278535.1 Mycobacterium sp.
ACGTTATGACTGACACACCACGCACCATGGCCGAGAAGGTCTGGGCCGACCACGTCGTCGTCGGTGGATCCGGCGAGGAGCCGGACCTGATCTACATCGATCTGCACCTCGTCCACGAGGTCACCAGTCCGCAGGCCTTCGACGGTCTGCGGCTCGCCGGGCGTCCGGTGCGCCGGCCCGATCTGACGCTGGCCACTGAAGACCACAACGTGCCGACGATCGACATCGACAAGCCGATCGC
Source organism: Mycobacterium sp. (assembly GCF_049278535.1). Taxonomy (GTDB): domain Bacteria; phylum Actinomycetota; class Actinomycetes; order Mycobacteriales; family Mycobacteriaceae; genus Mycobacterium. The sequence goes on from NZ_JBAPMI010000036.1 coordinate 242, forward strand.
CGATCCGGTCTCGCGCATCCAGGTCGAGACGCTGCGCCGCAATTGCGACGAATTCGGTATCCGGCTCTACCCGATGGGCGACATCGAGCAGGGCATCGTGCATGTCGTCGGTCCGCAATTGGGTCTGACCCAGCCGGGAATGACAATCGTATGCGGTGACAGTCACACGTCCACCCACGGCGCATTCGGCGCATTGGCAATGGGAATCGGCACTTCGGAGGTAGAGCACGTGCTCGCCACCCAGACACTTCCGCTGCGGCCGTTCAAGACGATGGCCGTCAACGTGGACGGGAAACTTCCGGCCGGCGTGACCGCCAAGGACATCATTCTTGCGGTGATCGCGAAGATCGGCACCGGCGGCGGTCAGGGCCACGTCATCGAATACCGGGGCAGTGCCATCGAATCGCTGTCGATGGAGGCCCGGATGACGGTCTGCAACATGAGCATCGAAGCCGGGGCCAGGGCGGGAATGGTAGCACCGGATGCCACGACGTACGAATACCTGCGGGGCCGACCGCATGCGCCGACCGGTGCCCAGTGGGAGGCGGCGCACGCATATTGGGATCAGCTGCGAACCGACGACGGCGCCGAGTTCGACACCGCGGTCTATCTAGACGCCGCATCGTTGACCCCGTTCGTGACCTGGGGCACCAATCCCGGCCAAGGCGTGCCGTTGGGTGCCTCGGTCCCGGATCCCGAGCTGATGACCGATGACAACGAGCGGCAGTCGGCTGAGAAAGCGCTGGCGTACATGGACCTTCGGCCCGGACTCCCGATGCGCGAGATCGCGGTCGACACCGTGTTCGTCGGATCGTGCACCAACGGTCGCATCGAGGATTTGCGCGCAGTCGCTGACATATTGCGGGGCCGAAAAGTGGCCGACGGCGTGCGGATGCTGATCGTGCCGGGGTCGATGCGGGTGCGCGCGGAGGCCGAAAGCGAAGGGCTGGGCGACATCTTCACCACCGCAGGCGCCGAGTGGCGTCAGGCCGGCTGCTCGATGTGTTTGGGGATGAACCCCGACCAGCTCGCACCGGGAGAGCGCTGCGCCGCAACATCAAACCGCAATTTCGAAGGCCGCCAGGGCAAGGGCAGCCGTACGCATTTGGTGTCACCGGCGGTTGCCGCCGCCACCGCGGTGCGCGGGAAGCTCTCCGCCCCGGCCGACTTGAACTGACTGAGGGAGAAATCCAATGGACGCTTTTCATACCCACACCGGCATCGGAGTACCGCTGCGGCGGTCCAATGTGGACACCGATCAGATCATTCCTGCGGTCTATTTGAAGCGAGTGACCCGAACGGGTTTCGACGACGGATTGTTCGCCGCCTGGCGAAACGATCCGTCGTTTGTGCTCAATCTCAGCCCATTTGACAGAGGTTCAGTACTGGTCGCCGGATCCGATTTCGGCACCGGATCCTCACGCGAGCACGCGGTGTGGGCGCTTATGGACTACGGCTTCCGGGTAGTGATCTCGTCACGGTTCGGCGACATTTTTCGCGGCAATGCGGGGAAGGCGGGTCTGTTAGCGGCCGAAGTTGCTCAGGATGATGTCGAACTTCTTTGGAAGCTCATCGAGAGCAGCCCGGGGTTGGAAATCACTGTCAATCTTCAAGATCGGAATGTGTCGGCGGGAACGGTGGTGGTGCCGTTCAAGATTGACGATTACACCGCCTGGCGTCTGCTCGAGGGTCTTGACGACATAGCCCTTACGCTGCGGAAACAGGATCAAATCGAAGTCTTTGAGGCGACGCGGCCGGACTGGAAGCCGAAGACTTTGCCCACCGCCTAACGGCTCGATTGAGTCCGAATTCGAGGCGCCACACGGCCGTATTTGACGGCGGCGCCACCTCCCAAGCGCGGCAAGCGGATTCCTAAAAAATTCGCCAGGAACCATTGAAATTGCGCGTGGCTCTTGGAAATCAGGCACCTGAGGGTTTACCGTGTCCTCTAGTCGGTCCAAAGAGGACCACTAGCTTCGGAGGATTTGCATGAACAAAGCAGAGCTCATCGATGTACTCACAGACAAATTGGGCTCAGACCGTCGGCACGCAACCGCGGCCGTCGAGAATGTTGTCGACACGATTGTGCGCGCAGTGCACAAGGGCGACAGCGTCACCATTACTGGGTTCGGTTTTTTCGAGCAGCGGCGCCGCGCGGCCCGTGTAGCCCGTAACCCCCGCACCGGCGAGACGGTAAAGGTGAAGCCAACCTCCGTACCGGCCTTTCGGCCCGGTGCACAGTTCAAAGCGGTTGTTTCTGGCTCGCAACGTCTCCCGGCGGAAGGACCTGCAGTGAAGCGTGGTGTTGTCGCAAGCGGTGGAGCCAAGAAGGTGGCGAAGAAGACCGCCGCCAAGAAGGTCGCCAAGAAGGCTGCCAAGAAGGCTCCGGCCAAGAAGGCGGCGGTGAAGAAGGCTCCGGCCAAGAAGGCCGCGACCAAACGGGCACCGGCCAAGAAGGCGGCAGCCAAGAAGGTCGTGAAGAAGGCTCCCGCCCGCAAGGCCGCAACCAAGCGGGCGCCGGCCAAGAAGTCTCCGGCCAAGAAAGCAACGGCCCGCCGCGGCCGTCGCTAGACCCAAACCGCATCAAACACAGATTCGCCGCGGAGTCGGCACTTTCGAGTCGCCCCGCGGCGAATCTGCGTGTCAGGACACTAAGTTGGAGGCCAGCGCGCTGCCGATGTGATCGGCAGCGACCAGTCGGCCTTCGGCCAGCGACAGCACCCACGTGCTGCCCTTGCGGTTGCGCGACTTATCCGGGCGCACCCCGTCGCGCTCGCACCACCACGCGATAAGGTCCGGAATCACCTTGCCCTGAGTGCATATCACCGGCGTCCGGTGTGATTCGGCAATCTGCAGCATTCGCCTTCGACCGCGCTTCGGGTTGTCGGCGTAAGCCTCTTCGGTCAGGGTCGGCTCGTTGCTGATCGTGACGCCGAGTTCCTCGGCAAGCGGCTCGACGGTTTGATGGCACCGCACGCGATCCGCCGCATAGACATCGGTAGGACCGAAGCTCGACAGTTGCGCGACGAGTGCCTCGGCCTGCGCACGACCCTTCTTGTCCAAGGGTCGTATTTTGTCGTCGCCGGAGAATCGGGACTTACTACCCGCGGTGCCGTGCCGGACTATCAGAATCGATCGGGTGTCGGCCGGTTCTTTGGCCCACCGACGCAATATTTTTCGGTCGTAGGCATAAGTCACCTTTTTGATCGCTGCCGCGGCGGGCAGCCAGATGAGATCGTCGACTTCATTGTTCGGGGCAAAACTACCGCCGACGCTACGTGCCGACCAGTACTGCACCTTTTTCGTGCGTTGCTCGATCGGATAGCTCACTGTCGCGATCCGGCGGCCGAGCTGTACGTGGTGTCCGGTCTCTTCGAATACCTCACGCACCGCGGTCACCGGCTCGGTCTCGCCAGGGTCGACTTTTCCCTTGGGCAGTGACCAATCGTCATATCGCGGGCGATGAATCACCGCAATTTCCGCAGCGGATTCGCGATGCCCCGGTCGCCACACCACACCTCCCGCCGCAAGAACGATCTTGCTCGACGAGGATTGTGTCGACACCTGAACTCCTGCAGGTTAATTCGAGCCCGTGTGGGCCCTGTGGCGAGAAGTTTGAGGCTCCTCTCAGTTAGGGGCTGCGGTGTCTTTCCATCTGCGAGGCCTGGTGGTCACGGACCGTGTGGCCGGCTCGCGGCAATGCCGTCCACTGCCCTTCCGATCCCAACTCCCAGCAGCGCGTCGCGGGATCCAGCGCCGATTCGAAGATGTCGTTCAGCTGCGCGGTCAGGCGGGGATCTTTGACCTGAGCCAGAACTTCCACCCGCCGATCGAGGTTGCGGTGCATCATGTCGGCGCTGCCGATCCAGAATTCGTCGATGGAGCAGAAGTTGAAGATCCGGGAGTGCTCCAGGAAGCGGCCGAGAATCGAGCGCACGCTGATGTTTTCAGAGAACCCCGGTACGCCGGGGCGCAGCGCACAAATACCGCGCACCACGACTTCGACGCGTACTCCGGCCTGCGATGCGCGGTAAAGCGCGTCGATGACCTGCTCGTCGACAAGGGCATTCATCTTCAAGCGGATGTGCCCGTTCCCGCTTTTTTGATGCGCAGCGATTTCCCGGTCGACGCGTTCGACAATGCCGGCGCGGATGCCGTGCGGGGCGACCAGAAGGTTGCGGTAGGTCAGTTTGCGCGAGTAACCGGTCAGTGAGTTGAACAGATCGGTCAGGTCGGCGCCGATTTCGGGGCTGGCGGTCAGCAGGCCGATGTCTTCATAGAGCCGTGCGGTTTTGCTGTTGTAGTTACCGGTCCCGATATGGCAGTAGCGCCGGATCGTGGAGCCTTCGCGGCGAACCACCAGGCAGGTTTTGCAGTGCGTCTTCAAGCCGACGAGGCCATAGGCCACATGAACACCCGCCTGCTCGAGTGCTCGTGCCCATCTGATGTTGGCCTGTTCGTCGAAGCGTGCCTTGATTTCGACCAGGGCCACGACTTGCTTTCCGGCCGCGGCTGCTTCGATGAGGGCCCGCACGATCGGTGAGTCACCGGATGTGCGATACAGCGTCTGTTTGATCGCCAGCACGTTGGGGTCGGCGGCGGCCAGCTCGATGAATCGTTGCGTGCTCGTCGAGAACGAGTCATACGGATGGTGCACCAGCACGTCACCCTCGCGCAGGGTCGCGAAAATGCTTTTCGGTGTTTCCCGGTCGGCGAATGCGGGACTCGTGGCGGGAACGAACGCGGGATCCTTCAGGGCCGGCCGGTCGACCGCGTAGATCTGCCACAGCGACGAAAGATCAAGCAGCCCTGGCACCTGAATGACGTCGCCGGGATGCACGTCGAGTTCGCGCAGCAGCAGTTCCAGCATGTGCTCGGTCATGTCGTCGGCGACCTCGAGGCGCACCGGCGATCCGAATCGCCGGCGGGCCAATTCGCGCTCGAGCGCCTGCAGCAGATCCTCGTCGCGATCTTCGTCGACCTCGAAATCGGCGTTACGAGTAATCCGGAACGCATGGTGCTCGACGATTTCCAGGCCGGGGAACAGCGCCGGCAGGAACGCCGCGATCAGCTCCTCCATCGGCAGGAAGCGAACCTCCGGCTGGCCGGCCGCGTCGTTGGCGCCTTCCCGGTGATCGAGCTCGACGAAGCGACCGACGTTGTCTGGCACCTTCACTCGCGCGAAGTGCTGGGTGCCGTCGTCGGGTTGCTTGACGGTGACCGCGAGGTTCAGGCTCAGGCCACTGACGAAGGGGAACGGGTGAGCGGGATCGACGGCCAGCGGCGTCAGGACGGGGAAGACCTGCTCAGTGAAGTACGTCGAGAGCCGATCACGTTCGGCCTGGCCCAGATCGGCCCACGTGACGATATGGATGCCTTTTGCGGCCAGCCCGGGCTCCACCGAGTTGAGAAAGACCTCCGCGTGCCGGCTGGCGATGTGCTGGGTCTGCTCGCCGATCCGGCGCAGTTGCTCGCGCGGTGTCAGTCCGTCCGCGGAGCGCACCGAGAGGCCCATCTCGTCGCGCCGCTTCAACCCGGCGACGCGAACCATGTAGAACTCGTCGAGGTTGGAGGCGAAGATCGCCAGGAATTTCGCGCGCTCAAGCAACGGCAGCGAGGCGTCCTCGGCGAGTGCCAGCACGCGGGCGTTGAAGTCCAGCCAGCTCAATTCACGGTTGAGGTAGCGGTCGTCGGGAAGCGGGTTATCGACTGCGGCGGCCGTCGGGGCGGGCGGCGCACCCGGCGCGGAGTCGGCAGTTCGCCACGAGGGGGTCTCGGAGGCGACCGCGGTGTCCTGGGCTTCGATATCAGTCACTCTTGCGATCATTCCCCATCGGTGGGGGGGTGCTGCCACCGACCTGCTAGCTGACATTTGCCGTTGTGGAGCTGTTTACCCCTCGTTACCCGCGCCGGGCTGAGGTGCCTGCGACGGCCCGAGTGGTCGCCGGTCCCATGCCGAGACGGCGCGCGACGGCCAGATCCTCGGGTGTGTCGATGTCGCAACGCAATCCCGGCCAGGCTCCGGTGAGCTCGATTGCGCCCGAATGCCGGTGCTGCGCAGAGGAATCCGGCCCGAATCGTGGGTCGAGAACAACCCCGAACGCGCACAGCGCCGCGGTGCCGGTGCCCGGGCGATCCGCGACGAAACTACGGTCGTACCGACGGGCCGCGGCGATGGCTTCGGCGAGTTCCTGTGTCTGCAATGCCGGCAGATCACCTTGCAACACAACGATATTCGAGATCGACTCGGAAATTGCCCGTTCGGCGGCCGCAAGCGCGTTGTTCAGCGGGTTCGCATGACCTTCCGGGGTCGGATCGGCGAGCACCTCGGCGCCGAGTTCGGCCGCCGCTGCCGCCGCGACGTCGTCGGGCGTGACGACCGTGATGCGCCCAACCGATGCCACCCTCGCCGCGGCGGTGATGGTGTCGACCAGCATGGCCAACACGATGTTCTCCCGCGTCGGGGCGGAGAACATCGGCGCCAGCCTGGTCTTGGCCGCCGCCAGCCGCTTGACGGCGACGATCAAGCCGACGTCGCCCTCGGCGTCGGCGTGGTTGCGGCTCACCGAACCCATCCTGCCAGTGCCGATCACCGGGCGGGCGACGCCAGATTGCCCACCTCCTCCTCAGGCCGTCCCGGCCTGCATCGTCGGGCGGGCTACGGTGAAGCGCCGGGAGTTAGAGCACACTGACGAGACGGGACCAAAGCAGACCATGGCCACCAGGACAGCGGTAATGGGTGCCGGCGCGTGGGGGACCACGCTCGCCAAGCTGCTGGCCGACGCGGGCGGCGAGGTCACGCTGTGGGCGCGGCGTTCCGATGTCGCCGAGGAAATCAACTCCAGTCGGCACAACTCCGAGTACCTGCCCGGCGTGCCGCTGCCGGACGGGATCCGCGCTACTGCTGATCCGGCGGAGGCATTGAACGGTGTGACCACAGCGCTACTGGCTGTGCCGGCGCAGACGATGCGGACCAACCTGGAGCATTGGGCGGGCCTGTACGGCGCGGGTGTCACCCTGGTCAGCGCAGCCAAGGGTATCGAGCTGGGCACATTGATGCGGATGAGCCAGGTCATCATCGACGTGACGGGTGTCGACCCGTCGCAGGTCGCGGTCATTTCCGGGCCGAACCTGGCCAGCGAGATCACCGCCGGGCAACCCGCTGCCACCGTTATCGCCTGCAGCGATTCCGGTCGCGCGGTCGCCTTGCAGCGCATGCTGAACACCGGTTTCTTTCGGCCCTACACCAATGCCGATGTCATCGGCACCGAGATCGGCGGTGCGTGCAAGAACGTCATCGCGCTGGCCTGCGGGATGGCGGCCGGAGTCGGCCTGGGAGAAAACACCGCGGCGGCGATCATAACTCGCGGTCTGGCCGAGATCATGCGGCTCGGAATCGCCGTGGGCGCCAAAGGCACAACGCTGGCGGGCCTGGCCGGGGTCGGCGATCTGGTGGCCACCTGCACCTCACCCCGGTCACGCAACCGCAGCTTCGGCGAAAGTTTGGGCCACGGCGAGACGTTGGAGTCTGCGCTGCGGGCGCCGGGTGGGCACGTCGTCGAGGGGGTGACGTCCTGCGAGTCGGTGTTGGCCCTGGCCACGAGTTATGACGTCGAGATGCCACTGACCGACGCGGTTCACCGCGTCTGTCACAAGGGGCTATCCGTGACTGAAGCGGTGGCACTGCTGCTCGGACGCAGCACCAAGCCGGAATGAGCTCGTAACCAGCATCGCGGCGCCAGACGGTAGCCTCTCTAGGTTGTGAACGCCCGTTTGCCGTCCAGGACGCCCGATCAAGGCCGCGTCCGGGTCGCTGTCGTCTTCGGTGGACGCAGCAACGAGCACGCCATTTCGTGTGTCTCGGCAGGCAGTATTTTGCGCAACCTGGATCCGGAGCGGTTCGAGGTCGTTGCCGTGGGCATCACCCCGCAAGGCTCGTGGGTGCTCACCGACGGGGACCCCGACGCGCTGGCGATCGCCAACCGGCAGCTGCCCGGGGTGAGTTCCGAATCAGGCACCGAGCTGGCGCTGACCGCGGATCCCGGTCGCGGCGGTCAACTGGTTTCGCTGTCACCCGGCGGGGCCGAGGTGCTGGCATCGGTCGACGTGGTCTTCCCGGTCCTGCACGGACCATACGGGGAAGACGGCACCATCCAGGGATTGCTCGAGCTCGCCGGTGTCCCGTATGTCGGCGCCGGGGTGCTGGCCAGCGCGGCGGGAATGGACAAGGAATTCACCAAGAAGCTGCTGTTGGCTGAGGGACTTCCGATCGGCGAGTACGCGGTGCTGCGGCCCTCGGATCCCGCACTTGATGCCAAACAGCTTGACCGACTTGGGTTTCCGGCCTTCGTCAAACCAGCGCGTGGCGGCTCGTCGATCGGCGTCAGCCGGGTGGCCAACCCGCAAGACCTGCCCGCGGCGATCGCCCACGCGCGTCAGCACGACCCGAAGGTGATCGTCGAGTCCGCGATCGTCGGCCGCGAATTGGAATGTGGCGTGCTCGAATTCCCAGATGGCACCGTCCAAGCCAGCACCGTCGGCGAGATTCGGGTAGCCGGAGTCCGCGATCGGGAGGATTCTTTCTACGACTTCGCGACCAAATACCTCGACGATGCTGCCGAACTCGACGTGCCCGCCAAGATCGACGACGACGTCGGCGATGCGGTGCGCGAGTTGGCGATTCGGGCGTTCAAGGCCATCGACGGCCGGGGCCTGGCGAGGGTGGACTTCTTCCTGACCGAGGATGGCCCGTTGATCAACGAGGTCAACACCATGCCCGGATTCACCACGATCTCGATGTATCCCCGGATGTGGGCCGCCAGCGGCGTCGACTATCAAACCTTGCTGGCCACCATGGTCGACACCGCGCTGTCGCGGGGGATGGGTCTGCGCTAGTTGCCGGGCGACGGGCTGCTGGCTCGCGCCGGCACGATCCGGTCGATCAGCTCGGAGAGCTGCTGAATCGGCGCCGGTCCGGAACCCTGCGGCAGCGTGAGCGCCACGTAGACACCTCGATCGACGGTGTACCAGGTGGATCGCTGATCCTGGCCGACTTGGAACCACTGCACCCGGTCGACCATCTCGGTCGGCGAGCCGACGACGAAGTCGGCGGGACGGTCGATGCCACACCGCAGCACCACTGGATCTCCCGCGCCCGCAGGCTGCCAGGCGGCGGCGCCGATCGGAGCCGGCTGCGCCAGAGCGGCCCGGGTGTAGTCGCCGAGTCGCGGCGGCAATGCGTCGGCCAGCTTTTGGCAGGCGGCATCGTGCGCATGCGGCGCCGGCACGGCGGCCAGGACCACCGGCGCCGTTCGGTGGCGGGTCGCCGCGATAGCCAGGAAGACGACCACGGAACCGATCGCCAGGACCAGGGCGGCGATCAGCGCCGCGCGCGGCGGGCCGTCGGAGTGCGCCATTACCTCACCCTCTGCTCGAAGTCAGCGCAGTAGAACCTACCGTTGTTCGCAGACCGGCGATCATCGAGGAGGTGGCGTGAGCGGCGGAGAGTTCGATGGCACCCTCGGCGAGATCGGCGAGTTCGAGGTGATCGACCGGCTGACACGGGGCCGGCCCGAGTCAGCCGATGTCGCCCTGGGGCCCGGCGACGACGGCGCCGTGGTGTTGGCCGCCGATGGGCGCGTAGTGGTGTCGACGGACATGCTCGTGGAGGGCAGGCACTTCCGGCTGGACTGGTCGACACCGCATCACGTCGGCCGTAAAGCCCTGGCGCAGAACGCCGCCGACATCGAGGCGATGGGTGCACGGGTGACTGCGTTCGTCGTCGGCTTCGGTGCGCCGCCCGAAACTCCTGCCGCACAAGTTAATGCGCTGGCGGACGGGATGTGGGAGGAAGCCGCGCGGGTCGGCGCGAGCATCGTCGGGGGAGACCTGGTGGGTAGCCCGCAGTGGGTGGTGTCGGTGACCGTACTCGGTGATCTGGCCGGCCGCGGGCCGGTGCTGCGATCCGGTGCGCGGGCCGGCTCACAGCTCGCCGTCGCCGGTCAACTGGGGCTTTCTGCCGCCGGATATGAGTTGTGGCGCAATGGCATTGAGCGATTCGACGAGCTGCGACAGCGTCACCTCGTACCGCAGCCGCCGTACGGACAGGGTCGAGTGGCGTCTGAGGCCGGCGCCCAGGCGATGATCGACATCTCCGACGGCTTGGTCGGTGATCTCCGTCATGTTGCCGAGGCATCCGGCGTCGCCGTCGACCTGAGCACCGAGGCGCTGAGCGCCGACCAAGAGAGATTGACGGGCGCCGCCGACGCCGTCGGTGTCGACCCGTGGGACTGGGTGTTCGGCGGCGGAGAGGACCATGCTCTGGTCGCGGCATTCGCCGGCCCGGTTCCCGCGGAATGGCGCGTGATCGGACGTGTGCTCGACGGGCCGGCGGCGGTGCTCGTCGACGGTGCGCCATGGCGCGGTTATGCGGGGTGGCAGTCGTTCGAGTCGCTAGGGTGACCCGGTGACCGTCTACGCGATCGCCCAGTTGCGGTTCACCGACCGCGCCGCCTACGACCGATACCAGGCGCGATTCCTCGACGTGTTCCGCCGTTTCCGCGGAATGTTGCTGGCGGCTGACGAGCAACCACAGATCGTCGAGGGCAGCTGGGATCGGCACAAGGTGGTCCTGATGTCCTTTCCCGACGAAGCGGAATTCCGGTCATGGTCGGAATCTGCTGAATACCAAGAGATTTCGCAAGACCGCAAAGCAGGTGCAGACACCGTCGTAGTCCTGGTGAAGGGGCTGGCGTGACGGCGCGGCCGCTGCGGGAACTCCTCGACGACGGCTGGGCGGCGGCATTACAGCCGGTCGAAGAGCAGGTTGCCACGATGGGCCAGTTCCTGCGAGCGGAGATCGCCGCCGGCCGCGGATATCTACCGGCCGGTGAAAATGTATTGCGCGCCTTCACCTTTCCGTTCGACAAGGTGCGGGTGCTGATTGTGGGTCAGGACCCGTATCCGACGCCCGGACACGCTGTCGGCCTGAGCTTCTCGGTGGCAGCCGATGTGCGGCCGCTGCCGCGGAGTCTGGAGAACATTTTCGCCGAATACGGGAACGACTTGGGCTTTCCCGCGCCGTCCTGCGGCGATCTGACCCCCTGGGCGCAACGCGGGGTGCTGCTGCTCAACCGAGTGCTCACCGTCCAGCCGGGCAATTCGGCATCTCACCGCGGCAAGGGCTGGGAGGCGGTCACCGAGTGCGCGATTCGCGCCCTGGCGGATCGCGGACAACCGATGGTGGCCATTCTGTGGGGCCGCGATGCGTCCACGCTCAAGCCGATGCTGACCGGCAGTGACTGTCTGTCGATCGAATCACCACATCCTTCGCCGTTATCGGCGTCGAGGGGATTCTTCGGCTCGCGTCCGTTCAGTCGCGCAAACGAACTGCTCGCGCAGATGGGTGCCGAGCCGATCGACTGGCAACTGCCTTAGGGACTGTAGACCGATGGGCCGCCCTGGCGGTGTGGTGGCTAACTAGCCGCGGACGATCTTGCCGGCCTTGATGCACGAGGTGCAGACATTGATGCGGTGCTTATTGCCGCCGGGACGGGTGGAAACGCGCACGCTCTGGATGTTCGGATCCCATCGACGACTGGTCCGGCGATGGGAGTGCGACACCGACTTGCCGAAGCCGGGGCCCTTCCCGCAGATATCGCAGACGGCAGCCATACGTGAAACTCCTCAGACTCTGGGGCCAACGACCTTACGGGTGGCCCGGCGACCTGCCAAGAATAGCTGCCGCCGGGCAGAACTGCCAAAACGATCAACAATCGGCGGGTGTCATGTGACCAGTGCTGTCGTTCTCAATGGATAGGCTGGCGCCCACCAATGGCGGCGTCAGGAGGTGAGCCGGGTGGGGTCGGGGCTGGTTGGGTCGGAGCGCGCGCTGGATGCGCCCGCTTTGCGTGACTGGGCGCACACCTCCGTCGGCGACCTGATCACCCACATCGACGAGATCAACCGGCTCAACGTGTTCCCCGTTGCCGATTCCGACACGGGGGTGAACATGCTGTTCACCATGCGCTCGGCCCTGGCCGAGGCCAACACCCACGGGAAATCCGACGATCTGGTCAAGACTGCGGCCGCTCTCTCCGCGGGAGCGCTGAACGGCGCACGAGGCAACTCCGGAGTGATTCTGTCCCAGATCCTGCGGGGAATTGCCGACGTCACCGCCCGTGCCGCCGCCGACTCCGGTGGCGAACTACGCCAGCTCGATGCGGCGCTGCTGGGAGCGGCATTGCACCGCGGGGTCGAGCTGGTGGTCGCCTCGATGGGTGGCCAGGAGATCCCGGGAACGATCGTCTCGGTGCTGAAAGCCGCAGGTGAGGCGGTCGAGAGCGCCGCGAGCGCCGGTGGGGACCTGCCGCACGCGGTCACCGCGGCCGGTGATGCCGCGGTGGTCGCGCTGGAGAAGACTCCGGAGCAGCTCGACGTGCTGGGTGAGGCGGGGGTAGTTGACGCCGGCGGGCGCGGTCTGGTGGTTCTGCTCGACGCGCTGCGCTCGACAGTCACCGGGCAGGCACCGAGCCGGAAGGTCTACGAGCCGGCGCCGCGCCGGCCGGTGCCCGACATCACCACCCACGCCCCGGCGCCCCAATTCGAGGTGATGTACCTGCTCGGGGGGTGTGACACCGATGGAGCCGACTTGTTGCGCGAGCGGCTCGATGAGCTCGGTGAGTCGGTGGCCATTGCGACCTCCGGCGTTGTCGGCGGCTACTCGGTCCACGTCCACACCGACGATGCCGGCGCGGCTATCGAAGCGGGCCTGGCTTTCGGCGACCCACGACGCATCCAGATATCGATGCTGACCACTGGCACCGGCGGACTGCCCCCGGGCAGCTGGACGCGGGAACGGGCCGTGCTCGCGGTCGTCGACGGCGACGGGGCGGCCGAGTTGTTCGGCGGGGAAGGCGCGTGCGTGCTGCGGCCCGACCCGCTGGCCGACGACCCGACGACGGTGATCACCGCTCAGCAGCTGCTGCGTGCGGTCGTCGATACCGGCGCCGCGCAAGTGATGGTGCTGCCCAACGGCTACGTGCTGGCCGAAGAACTGGTGGCCGGGTGCACCGCGGCCATCGGGTGGGGCATCGACGTGGTGCCGCTGCCCACCGGATCGATGGTGCAGGGGCTGGCCGCGCTCGCGGTACACGAACCCGGCCGGCAAGCTGTCAACGACGGCTACACCATGGCGCGGGCTGCCGGCAGCGCCCGGCACGGCGCGGTGCGCGTCGCGACCGAGACGGCGTTGACGTGGGCGGGCACCTGTGAACCGGGCAACGGGCTTGGCATTGCCGGCGACGAGGTGCTGATCGTGGCACCCGACGTCGCGTCGGCCGCGACCGGCCTGATCGATCTGCTGCTGGGCGCCGGTGGCGAGCTGATCACCGCGCTCGTCGGTGCGGGCATCGACGAGGATTCCGTCGAGTCGGCGCTGCGCGCGCACGTCCACGACCATCACCCGGGCAGCGAACTGGCGATCTATCGCACCGGACACCGCGGCGACGTGCTGCTGATCGGGGTCGAGTAGCCATGGTGGCGCTCAGCGATCGCCTGGATTACATTGTCGGCGCCAAAGCCGCGGGCCCGCTCGACGAGGTGTTCGGCATCCGCACGGTCGACGACCTGCTCCGCCACTACCCGCGCAGTTACGTCGAAGGCACTTCCGTCCGAGGCACCGACGATGAACAACCGCCCGAGGGTGAACACGTCACCCTCGTCGACGAGATCACCGACGCAGCGTTGATTCCGATCAGAAACCGCCCCCGGGACAAGCTGTTTCGCGTCACCCTCGGCTCCGGTCGAGGCAAAGTCACCGCAACCTTCTTCCATCCCAAGAAATGGATCACCGACCAGCTGACCAAGGGCACCCGCGTCATGCTTTCCGGCGAGGTCGGGTATTTCCGCGGCGCCATGCAACTCACCCATCCGGACTTCCTGGTGCTCGACGCCGCGGACGGACGCAACCGCGGCAGTCGGTCGCTGAAGATGATCGCCGATGCCTCGCAGGCGGTGAGCGGGGAAGTGCTGCAAGAGGCGTTCGAGCGCACCTTCTACCCGATCTATCCGGCCAGCACGAAGGTGCAGAGCTGGGACATCTTCAACTGCGTGCGGCAGGTACTCGAGGTGCTCGATCCGGTGCACGATCCACTGCCCGAAAAACTTTGTGCCGCCTATAATCTGGCGTCCGAGGACGCGGCGCTGCGCGCCATCCACCTGGCCGAAAACGACGCCGACCGGCGACGAGCCCGTGAGCGGTTGACCTTCGACGAGGCCGTCGGATTGCAGTGGGCGCTGGTCAGCCGACGCCACGGCGAACTCGCCCAATCCGGACCCGCGGCGCGGCCGAAAAAGGGTGGTCTCAAGCAGGAACTTCTGCAGCGCTTGCCCTTCGAATTGACCGTCGGCCAGCGTGAGGTGCTGGAAGTGCTGTCTGCCGAAATCGCGGCGAATCGGCCGATGAACCGGCTGTTGCAGGGCGAAGTGGGTTCGGGCAAGACCATCGTCTCGGTGTTGGCGATGCTGCAGATGGTCGACGCCGGATATCAATGCGCGTTGCTGGCTCCCACCGAAGTCCTTGCTGCACAGCATCTCCGGTCGATCGGCGATGTGCTCGGGCCACTGGCGATGGGCGGCCAGTTAGGCGGGGACGACAACGCCACCCGGCTGGCGCTGCTGACCGGATCGATGTCGCAGGCCCAGAAGAAGCAGGTCCGGGCCGAGATCGCCGGCGGCGAGGTCGGCATCGTCGTCGGCACGCATGCGCTGCTGCAGGACGCGGTCGAGTTCCACAAGCTCGGCATGGTGGTCGTCGACGAGCAGCACCGCTTCGGGGTCGAACAACGAGATCAGTTGCGCGCCAAGGCACCTGCCGGAATCACGACGCATCTGCTGGTGATGACCGCCACCCCGATACCACGGACCGTGGCGCTGACCGTCTTCGGCGACCTCGAAACGTCAACGCTGCGTGAGCTTCCCCGCGGCAGGCAGCCGATTACCACTACTGCGATCTTCGTCAAGGAAAAACCCGCCTGGCTGGACCGGGCCTGGCATCGCATCATCGAGGAAGTCCGCGCAGGCCGGCAGGCTTACGTGGTGGCCCCGCGAATAGACGAGTCCGACAGTGGCGGCCCGAGCGAGGGCGACCAAAGGCCCTCGGCGACAGTCGAAGAGCTCTATGCCCGGTTGGGCAGCGATCAGCTGGCCGGCCTACGGCTCGGGCTCATGCACGGGCGGTTGAGCGGCGATGAGAAGGACGCCGTGATGGCCGCATTTCGTGCCCGCGAGATCGACGTTCTGGTG
>NZ_JBAPMI010000037.1:0-24569 GCF_049278535.1 Mycobacterium sp.
GTACAGGCCACCCGACTGGCCGAACAACACCACGGTGGTGAATTGGCTTGCCAGGAAAGACAGTATGACGGCAATGCTGTACAGCGGGGTGATCGCCAGCATGCCGGCCACGATCCTGGTGCTGACGAGATACGAGATCGGCCGGATCGCCATCGCTTCCAATGCATCGATTTCTTCGCTGATCCGCATGGCGCCCAATTGCGCAGTCACCCCGGCGCCGAAGGTGGCCGCCAAACCGATTCCCGCCACCACCGGCGCCGCGATACGGACGTTGATGAAGGCCGCCAAGAACCCGGTGAGCGCCTCGATGCCGATATTGCCCAGCGAGCTGTAGCCCTGCACCGCGAGCGTGCCACCGGCGGCCAGCGTCAAGAACCCGACGATGACGACGGTTCCCCCGATCATCGCCAATGTTCCTGCGCCCATGCTGATTTCGGCGACAAGACGGATGATCTCTCGCCGGTAGCGGGTAACCGCGAAGGGTATCCCGGCCAACGCCTTCCCGTAGAACACTGTGTGGTCGCCAACCGAGGCGAGAGTACCCACGGGCCTGCGCCACACCCCGAATGCCCGAAACGCCCGCGGATACGTGGCCCTCAGTGTCTTCACCGTCACGGCATCTCCCCCATCACTTCGTCGTGAATCGGATGCCGATCGCCGTAACGACCACATTGACAACGAATAGCGCCATGAACGCGTAGACAACGGTCTCGTTAACGGCGTTGCCAACCGCCTTGGCGCCCCCGCCAGAGACCGTCAGTCCTCGATAACACGCCACCAAGCCGGCAATGATGCCGAACAGTGATGCCTTGACGCACGAAATGATCACCTCGGGCACCCCGGTCAGCAAGGTGATCCCTGCGGCGAATGCGCCGGGGTTGACGTCTTGCACGAAGACCGAGAACACGTAGCCGCCAACGATTCCGATGATGACGACCAGACTGTTGAGCAATAGCGCGACCAGCCCAGCGGCGAGCATCCGGGGCGTCACCAGACGCTGGACCGGGTTGATGCCCAGCACCTCCATCGCGTCGATCTCTTCACGGATGGTTCGTGAGCCGAGGTCCGCACACATCGCCGTCGCGCCGGCGCCGGCCACGATCAACACCGTCACCAACGGGCCGACCTGGGTGACCGCGCCGAAAGCCGCACCGGCGCCGCTGAGGTCCGCAGCACCCAATTCCCGCAACAGAATGTTGAGAATGAAGCTGATCAAGACGGTGAACGGAATGGCCACCAGAAAGGTTGGAGCCAAGGCAACGCGCGCGATAAACCAGGACTGTTCCAAGAACTCTCGACCCTGAAACGGTCTGCGGAACGCGAACTTGATTGCGTCGGCGCCCATCGCGAACAGGCCACCGACGGCTTGCATGGCACCGGAGAGACCGTTCGGCATGCTGATCCCGGTGGACCAGCGCTCCGCCCCCTTAGTCGCCATCGGTCTCTACCGTTCCCACGCCAGTTCCTCCGTCTCGTACGCCTGAGTTGGCGCACCCGAGCAATACGGGCCGGGCGGACCCCACTTTTGGAAGCGTCCGGCGATTATGACCCATGCCGTGTGCGGCGGGAGTGAAAATTGACAACCGAGAGACCTCCGAATTAAGTGACGGCACCGATAGTTTTGAGCTCGATGATGCGGTCCCAGTCCAATCCGAGCTCCAACAAGATCTCGTCGGTCTGCTCGGCGAAGCCCGGGGCAGGTCCCGACACGGGTGCGGCAACATCGAACTGAACCGGGTTGGCTACCAGCTCGAGTTCGCCTGCCTGCACTACATATTCGTTAGCCCGGATCTGAGCGTCGCCGGCCGCCTGCAGGGTGTCCTGCACCGGCGCCCACGGGCCGGCCAGAGTGGCGAAGCGTTCGCTCCACTCCGCGAGGCTGCGGGTACCAATCGCTTTAGTGAGGATTTGCACGGCTTCAGCGGTGTTGGCGGCGATCTTCTCGTCAGTGTCGAAGCGCGGGTCGTCTGCCAGTTCGGGTTGGTCGATGTGCCGGCACACGTCGGCCCAGAACTTGCCGGCCTGCATCATCACGAAGGAGATGTAGCGGCCATCGGATGTGGCGTACAGGCCGACAAGTGGATTGATCGGAGACCCGTGCACCCCGGGCGGGAAGGCCTCCATGCGCTGGTTGAGGTGCACGGTCAGCGCGACGGTATGTCCCAGCGACCACAGTCCGCTGCCCAGCAGTGACACGTCGACGATCGAGGGTTCGCCGGTGCGCTCACGCTTGAGCAACGCCGCCGCGATGCCGCCGGCCAGGTTGGTTCCGGAGATGGTGTCGCCGTAGGCGGGCCCGGGCGGCCCGACCATGCCTTCGGTTCCCGGCGGCGTGATGGTGGCGGCGGTTCCGGCCCGACACCAGAACGCGGTCATGTCGTAGCCGCCTTTTTCCGATTCCGCGCCGCGCGGGCCCAGGGCACTGCCGCGGGCGTAAATGATCTTCGGGTTGACCGCGCGGATGTCGTCTACGTCGATGCCGAACTTCCTACGGTGTCCGGGCAGGAAGCTGGTCAGGAACACATCCGACCGGCGGGAAAGCTCGTAGAGCAGCTCCTTGCCTTCAGGCACCGACATATCCAGTCCGACGCTGCGCTTGCACCGGTTGGCGTGCTCGATGTTCGGGTTGGGGTCACCCTCGACCCGCAACAAGCCGGTCTGCCGCAGGCCACGCTGCGGGTCGCCGGTCACCGCGTGCTCGACCTTGACCACGTCGGCACCCCATTCGGCGAGCACCGCGCCCGCCGACGGGACGAACCCGTACATCGCGACCTCCAGGACGCGGATACCCTCCAGCGGCCTCATCCGGCCACCCCCAGCATGGGGCTGTCACCCACGGTGGTGGTGGCCTGCAGTGGCATTCGCTCTCCTCGACACCTGGATAATTCCATTCTCATCCCGGGCGAATCTTACATTCCGACAACGAGAATTCAACCAAACGGGAGAAACGAGACTGCCATCCTCGTAGTCGATTGGGGTGCTCGCTATTCACAGCATCAGCCCAGGCTAGCTGTGGTTTTTGAGCCGTCTTGCGAGGGGCCATAACGTGAGAGTAGGGTTCTCATATTCGGAAGGGAGATTCTTTGTGGTGGACACGGTCCCCGGCCCGGTGACACCGTGAGAACGGCTGTCGTCACCGGCGGCGGCTCCGGAATCGGCTTGGCCGTCGCGGAGCGGCTCCGCAAAGATGGCTACCGGGTCGCAACCGTCGACCTCAAACCGCCCGAGACGGAGCTGGCTTTCACCGCCGACGTCACCGACCGCGCGCAGATCGACGCCGCACTGTCGAGCATCCGCGAGCAGGCCGGTCCGGTCACCGTCCTGGTCAACGCCGCCGGGCTCGATGGGTTCAAGCGCTTCGCCCAGATCGAATTCGCGGATTGGCAGCGGTTGATCGACGTCAACCTCAACGGCGTCTTCCACATGATCCAGGCGGTGCTGCCGGACATGGTGGAGGCGGGATGGGGACGCATCGTCAACATCTCCTCATCCAGCACCCACTCCGGAGCTGCCTTTATGTCGCACTACGTCGCGGCCAAATCGGCCGTCAACGGGCTGACCAAATCGCTGGCTCTGGAGTACGGGCCAAGCGGCATCACGGTCAACGCGGTGCCGCCGGGTTTCATCGACACCCCGATGTTGCGCAGTGCCGAGCAACGCGGCAACCTCGGCGACATCGAAAAGACCATCGCCGCAACACCGGTACGCCGGATGGGCAGGCCCGACGACATCGCGGCAGCCTGCGCTTTCCTGGTGTCCGAGGATGCCGGCTACATCACCGGCCAGATCCTGGGCGTCAATGGTGGCCGAAACACCTAGCCGTCATCCGGATTTCGGATAGAGAGTCAAAAGGAGAGTTCGTGGGAGAGACGCAGGGCCGGGTAGCCGGGAAGGTCGCCTTTGTGACGGGCGCGGCGCGCGGCCAGGGCCGTTGCCACGCTGTGCGGCTGGCCGAGGAAGGCGCGGACATCATCGCCGTCGACGTCTGCCGCGACATCGACACCATCGGGTACCCGATGGCCACATCCGAAGACCTCGACGAGACCGCGCGGCTGATCGAAAAGACCAATCAGCGAGTGGTGATCGCGCACGCCGACGTGCGGGAAGCCGCCGAGCTGCGAACCGCGCTGGACAGCGGTCTTGCCGAGTTCGGCAAGCTCGACGTCGTGGTGACCGCGGCCGGCGTGGCCGGTATGAAGGGCCAGCCCCCGTTGCAGGCCTGGTGCGACGTAATCAACACCAACCTGATCGGGACGGTCAACGCCATTCAGGTTGCGCTGCCTCATCTTCGGGAAGGCGCGTCGATCATCGCCACGGGATCCACCGCCGCGCTGATGGACACCGCGAAGAAAGACAACCCCGGCAAGGATCCGGGCGGGATGGCCTACGTGCACTCCAAGCGCGCGTTGTCCAGCTACGTTCACGATCTGGCCACCGAGCTTGCGGCCTTCGGCATTCGGGCCAACGTCGTGCATCCGACCAACACCAACACCCCGATGCTGCAGAGCGAACCGATGTACCGTTCGTTCCGGCCAGATCTCGAGAATCCCACTCGCGCTGACGCCGAGCCGGTTTTCGGTGTGCAGCAGGCGATGAAAATTCCGTTCGTCGAACCGGAGGACATCAGCAATGCAGTGTTGTGGCTGGCTTCCGATGAGGCCAGGTATGTGACAGGTATGCAGCTGCGCGTCGATGCCGGCGGATACCTGAAGTGGTACGACTACCGCACGTAAGGGAAAGTTGTGAAAGTTCGCGTTGATTCAGATCGCTGCCAGGGGCACACGCTGTGCTCGATGATCGCGCCGGAGTCCTTTGAGCTCGACGACATCGAAGGCCACGCGTCGGCCGTCTCGGAAGACGTTGCCGCAGAACACGAAGACGCCGTCCGGGAAGCCGCGCATTCCTGCCCGGAGCAGGCCATTCTCGTCACGGAGACCTCATGAGCGTCGACGACGACATCGACCGGAAGAAGAACCGCTACCACTTCGACCGGCACACCCCGGAGTACCGAACCCAGTTCGAGAAGATCACCGAGGAGATCCACGCCAAGTGCCCGGTCGCCTGGAGCGACACCTACGAAGGTCACTGGGTCGCCGGCGGTAGCCAGGCAGTGTTCGAGCTGGCCCGTTGCCCGGTTGTCTCGAACGATCACGACATTAACGGTGAACGCCAAGGCTACAAAGGCATTTCGATCCCCACGGCCAAGCGGGCGAGCGGAGTACGCGGCGGCATTTTGGAGATGGATGAGCCTGAGCATCGCATCTATCGCACCGTGCTCAACCCTTTCCTATCGCCGGCGGCGGTCAAGCGCTGGGTGCCGTTCGTTAACGAGGTGACTCGTGCCTGCCTTGACGAGAGGATCGAAGAAGGCTGCATCGATTTCGTCGACGATCTGGCCAACGTCGTGCCAGCGGTGCTGACGCTGGCGATGCTGGGCATCCCGCTGAAGAAATGGTCGATGTACAGCGAGCCCACGCATGCCGCGTTGTATACACCCGAGCACTCCCCAGACCTTGAGCGCGTCAACGCCATGCACCGGCAGATGGGACTCGATCTGCTGAACAACATGATCGAGATCAAGGAAAAACCGCGACCGGGCATCGTCAACGCGCTGATCCAGCTGCGGATCGACGATGAGCCTGCTCCTGACCTCGAGATCTTGGGCAACCTCGGCCTGGTCATCGGCGGCTTCGACACCACCACCGCATTGACCGCGCATTCGCTGGAGTGGCTGTCGCAGCATCCCGACGAGCGCGAGCGACTCAGCCGCGAGCGTGAAACCCTGCTGGACTCCGCCACCGAAGAATTTCTGCGTTACTACACGCCGGCTCCCGGTGATGGACGCACCTTCTCCGACGACGTCGAACTCGAAGGGACGCAGTTCAGAGAGGGCGAGCGGCTGTGGATTTCCTGGGCGATGGCCAACCGCGATCCGTCGGTCTTCCACGACCCGAATAAGATCATCATGGATCGTAAGGGCAACCGGCACTTCAGCTTTGGACTGGGCGTCCACCGCTGTGTCGGCTCCAACGTGGCGCGGACGGTGTTCAAGTCGATGCTCACCGCGGTGCTCGACCGGATGCCGGACTACGTATGCGACCCGGAAGGCACCGTGCACTACGAGACGATCGGCGTCATCCAGGGGATGCGAAACCTGCCGGCCACCTTCACCCCGGGCAAGCGACTTGGCGCGGGACTGGACGAGACGTTGGAGAAGCTCCAGCGGATCTGCGACGAGCAGGAACTGGCCCTACCGATCACCGAACGCAAGGAAGCCGCCGTCATCGACTGAACTCGGCAATAACGAGCAGCGCGGTGGCGGAGCGGCATATATTCAGCCGATCCTGGTCTCGAGGAAACGAGCGGAAGGGGCAGGACGTGAAGTCGTTGACGCTGAGCATTCCGTTGATGGCAGCCTCCTTGGTAATGGCTCCGGTAGCCCACGCCCACATGACGTACGGCAACTACCGAGTGGAATCACCACGCGACCCGGGTCACTCGTGGCTGTGGGCGCTTCGGCCATGCGAGCCTGGGCACCCTGATGACTGCCTCCAGGACCAGGCCCAGCCGAGGCCCAACGGCCAAGCAACGCCCTGGTACTCCGTTGCACATCTGGCGAACGGGCAGTACACGATGAGCGTCGATGTGCCCGACGGGGTGCGCTGCACGGTGTACTTCCTCCCGTCGCACGACACCTACACGTGGGATGCGGTGACGCTGACCGGTTCGGTGACCTCGACCTTTGACTCCGGTTGCGGTGGCGCGCCGGGCGGCACCAACAGTTGGCCGTTCGGCCTCGTCCGGGAATGAATCTTCAGCGGGCGGGCAGTCCCAGGACGCGCTGGGCGATGATGTTGCGCTGGATCTCCGATGTGCCGCCGGCAATCGTGCCGGAGAAACTACGGGCGTAGCGCTCGAACCAGCTGCCAAAGTAGTGGTCGAGGTTCATCGGCTCGTACGGTCCGGTCAGCACCGGGTGCAGTAAGCCGTCGGATCCCGCTGCGGACAAAGCATTTTCGCACGCCTGACGCTCTGCTTCCGAGCCGAGCAGCTTGAGCACCGACAGCGCGGGCACATCTTCTTCGCCGCGCGCCGCCCGAGCCAGCGCCACCGACCCGAGCAGGCGAAGCGCCTGACGATCCATGACGGCGGTGGCGTAATGGTCGCGCTCGAGGGCATTTGTCGGGTTGAAGTCGGTGATGACGTTGTCGAGCCGGTCGGCGAATCCAAGCCACATCATCGTGCGCTCGTGGCCAAGCGAACCGTTGGCCACCCGCCAGCCCCCGTTGAGCGGCCCGACCAGGTTCTCCGTCGGCACCTTGGCATCCTCGAAGAACACTTCGTTGAAGTCGAGGTTGTCCTGCCCGCAGATGTCCGGGAACGGCCGCCGCGTCACGCCGGGCGTATCGGTGGGAATCAGCAGCACGCTGATTCCCTTGTGCTTCGGCGCATCTGGATCGG
The DNA here is from genome assembly GCF_049278535.1 of Mycobacterium sp. GTDB lineage: Bacteria > Actinomycetota > Actinomycetes > Mycobacteriales > Mycobacteriaceae > Mycobacterium. The sequence continues at coordinate 7,462 of NZ_JBAPMI010000037.1, forward strand.
TGCGGACGAATGTCAGCAGCACATCGGCATCATGGGCGCCCGACGTCCACACCTTCTGGCCGTTGACCACGAAGTGGTCGCCGTCACGTGCCGCTTTCGTGCGCAGCGATGCCAGGTCCGAACCGGCGCTGGGCTCGCTCATCCCGAGCGACGCGGTGATCTCGGCGCGCAGGATGGGGACCGCCCAGCGCTGCTTCTGCTCGTCGCTGCCGAATGAAATAAGCGACGCCGCAATGATATTCACACCCTGCGGGTTGAAGCTGTGATAGATCCGCCGCTTGCAGAGCTCCTCCAGATACACGTACTGCTGCAAAACCGTGGCATTGCGACCGCCGAACTCCGGCGGCTGAGTGGGCAGCAGCCACCCGTTGTCGAACAGCAGGCGCTGCCAGCGACGGGCCCAATCCGGCATGTGCGACACCGATTTCGGCCGTTCCAGCGCTTCGGCCGCTGCCGAATCCACGTGTTCGTCCAGGAACGCGACGAACTCCTCGCGGAATGCTTCGACGTCTGGATCAAAGGTGAGCTGCACGGTACTCCTCGGTGACCCTGGCCCGATGTTCAGCGGTTCCGCCGAGCATCAACTCGCCTGCTTTGGCCCGCTTCAACGCGAATTGCAGGTCGTTCTCCCACGTGAAGCCCATCGCGCCGAACAGCTGCAGGCCATGCCGGAACACCAGCGACTGGCATTCGCCCGCACCGGCTTTCGCCATCGCGGCGGCCAACGGGCGGCGCGGATCGTTGCCGGCAATAGTCAGCGCCGAGTAGTACGCCAGCGCTCGTGCCCGCTCCACCGCGACGTGCATATCGGCCGCCTTGTGCTGCACGGCCTGGAACGATCCGATCGGCACCCCGAACTGGTGGCGGCTGCGCACGTGGTCGAGCACCAGGTCCAGAATGCGTTGGCACGCACCGACCATCGTCATCGCCATGCCCATCAGGGCGACGTGATGGGCGCGCTCGGTGTCCACTCTGACGCGGGCGGCATCGGGCACCCGCAGTCCGCTGAACGTCAGGTCGGCGACGTGCAGGACGGGGTCCAGCACGGCGCTGCGCCGCCTGGACAACTGCTGTCCCGCTTTCTCCGCGTTGACAATGAACACCGCGGCATCGGTCACCACCGCCAACCACTCGGCGCGATCTCCGTCCAGCACGTGCCGCGCGGTGCCGTCCAGCACCCATTCCTCGCCGTCACGGTGAGCGGTTATTCCGCTGTAGACGGCGGTGCCGGATGCCTGCGGGTCAAACCGGTCCAACGCCAGCGGGGCAAATTGTGTCATCGTCGCCAGGAACGGGGTGGGATCAGTGGCGCGTCCCAATTCTTCGAGCACGATGGCCAACTCGACCGCGGTCTCGGGATCGTTCATCTCGGTCCAGCCGTGCTCCACGTAGGACTTCCAAACCGGGGCCGGGTTGACCCCGTCCTCGGCGACTCCTCGGACCAGCGCCGGCGGGCACTGTTTGCCGACGGCGTCGCGCACGGTTTCCTGCCAGAGCCGCTGATCGGCGTCGAATTCCAGCAGCATCCGGGCCAACTCCTTAGATAGTCAACGTGCTGTGAGAATACTATTCTCTTAATAGCACAGTGACAATCTCGCAGGAGATGGGTGGCGATGACGGACATCGGGTTCATCGGTCTGGGCCACATGGGCTTTCCGATGGCGCAACGGCTGATCGAGGCAGGACATCACGTCACCGCGTTCGACACCCGCAGCGAAGCGCTGGACAAACTGGCCGCCCTCGGCGCCCGGCCGGCGTCGTCGCCGAAGGACGTCGCTGACCGCGCCGAAACCGTCATGGCGAGCCTTCCCTCGCCGCAGGCCGCGATTGACGTGGCCGCCGGTGTGGTGGGGGGCAGCCGAGTGCGCCGATACGTCGACCTGTCGACGATCGGCAGCTCCACCGCGGTCCAGATCCACGGCGTCCTCGCCGAATGCAATATCGTCGCGATCGACAGCCCGGTGAGCGGCGGTGTCGCCGGAGCCGAAAATGGGACACTCGCGATGATGGTGTCGGGGCCGAGTTCGGAGTTCGACACACTGCGGCCGGTACTTGAGTCGTTGGGCAGGCCGATGCACGTCGGCGAGAAGCCCGGCTCGGCGCAGACGATGAAGCTCGTCAACAACATCCTGGCGGCCACCGTTTTGGTCGCAACATCGGAAGTTGTTGTGATGGGCGCTAAGTCGGGTCTGGACCCGGCCGTGATGATCGACGTACTCAACAGCGGCTCGGGGGCGACGAGCGCCAGCCGCGACAAGTTCCCGCGGGCGATCCTGCCGCGCACATTCGACTACGGCTTCGCCACCGGGCTGATGGTCAAGGACGTTCGGCTTTATCTGAACGAAGCCAAAGCGCTCGGCGTACCGGTCGAGATTGCCGAAGCCGTCGCGCGAGTGTGGGAAGCCACGCTGAACGACGAGGGCGCCGACTCGGATTTCACGTCGGCGATCAAACCGATCGAACGAGCCGCCGGCGTCACTGTCGGCACCTCCGAAATGCGAGAATGATATTATCGCTCAAGCAGAACAGCACTACGCCGGTAGGCACTGATTGTGGCCGCTAGCAGGTCCGATGAATAATCGAAATGCTTACGGGAAACCCGTTGATTAGCGGTGAACGGGGATGTTAGTTTAGCTAGCAGACTGCTCACGGCCTCGACGCAGTCAGCCGATTCGCGAAGGGTGGTTTAGGTGATCGAGCACCCGGACGGGACGCGCACGCCGCTGATCGATGCCAGCGTCCACATCTTCTTCTCGTCCAACAAAGAACTGCGCTCGGTTTTGCGCGAACCGTTCAAGAGTCGCGGCTTCCCCGACTACGAGATGGATTGGTACGGCGCTCCGGGCGGGGAGTACGCGCCCAAATCTCGTGGGCCGGAACGTCAGTACCCGGGCTCCGATCCGGAATTCGTTGGCAATGAGCTCTTTTCCAATCGCGGCGTCGACGTTGCGATTCTGCATCCGATGGCGCGCGGCATTATGCCGGACCGGCATCTGGGCAGCGCGCTGCACGCGGCTCACAACGAGATGATGGTGTCGAAGTGGCTGGAGCACAGCCAGTTCGGCGATCGATTCCGCGGCACCATCCGGATCAACCCCGACGACATCGCGGGTGCACTGAAAGAAATCGAGAAGTGGCGCGCGCATCCGCGCGTGGTGCAGATCGGCGTTCCGCTGCAGTCCCGGGAGGTCTACGGCAAGCCCCAGTTCTGGCCGCTGTGGGAGGCCGCCGAGGACGCGGGACTCCCAGTCGCCGCGCACATCGAGGTCGGCTCCGGAATTGCCAATCCGCCCACCCCGTCCGGCAACACCCTCACCTACGAGCAGTACGTCAGCTTCATGGCGCTGAACTACCTGTATCACCAGATGAACATGATCGCCGAGGGCGTATTCGAACGATTCCCCGGCCTGAAGTTCGTCTGGGGCGACGGCGCCGCGGATTTCATCACCCCCTTCATGTGGCGGATGGACACCTTCGGCCGCCCGCACCTCGAGCAGACGCCGTGGGCGCCCAAGATCCCGAGCGACTACCTGCCGGGACACATCTACTTCGTCCAAGGCAGCCTCGACGGACCCGGCGACACCGACTTCGCCGGTGAATGGTTCGGCTTCACCGGCAAGGACGACATGGTGATGTTCGGCTCGAGCTATCCGCACTGGCAGTGCGGTGACATCAACAAACTGCCCAAGGCACTGTCCGCAGCGCAGCGGGAGAAGCTGTGCTGGCGCAACGCGGCCAACCTGTACGGGATCGACATTTCGGTCGACCTCGCGGCCGGCTAGTCGCAGAATAGAAAGAACAGGGAGAGCGAGGAGATCGAGATGACGCTGACCCATTCACGAGAGCGTGTTCCGGCCGCCGAACGCATCGCAGTCCGGTGTGTCGATTCAGATGTCCATCCGACGCCCAAACGCGGCGAGATCATCCCGTACATCCCCGAGCCGTGGCGCAGCAAGTACTTTCTGAGTCGCAATGTGGGCGAGCAGATCTACTACGACGCCCCCGACTACGCGCATGCCTACGCGATGCGCACCGACTCGTTCCCGCCAAACGGCGAGTTCCCCGGCAGCGACCCGGACATGGCATTCCGTCAGCTGATCATGGAAGCCGGTTCCGACATCGGCATTCTCGAGCCCGCCGCGTATCCGGCGCGCATCCCCGAGGCTCAGCATGCGATGTCGGTCGCCCTGAACGACTGGCAGGCCAATCACTGGCTGGACAGCCACAACAACTGGCACGAGCGGTGGCGCGGTTCGATTTGCGCCGCCATCGAGGACCCGGAAGCCAGTGTGCGCGAGATCGAGCGTTGGGCCGGTCACCCCTTCATGGCACAGATCCTGATCAAGGCCGAGCCGCGGCCGTCATGGGGGAACCCGAAATACGATCCCATCTGGGCCGCGGCGAGCAAGCACGACATCACCGTGAGCTGCCACCTGTCACGCAGCCAGTTCGACGAGCTGCCGGCCCCACCGGTGGGCTATCCCAGTTATAACCACGACTTCATGGTCACCTACTCGCTGCTGGCCGCCAACCAGGTGATGAGCCTGATCTTCGACGGAACCTTCGACCGCTTCCCGACGCTGCGGATCGTCTTCGTCGAGCACGCATTCAGCTGGATCCTGCCGCTGATGTGGCGAATGGACGCCATCTACGATGCGCGCAAGTCGTGGGTCGACATCAAGCGCAAGCCATCGGAGTACGTCAAGGACCACATCAAATTCACCACGCAGCCGCTCGATTACCCCGAGGACAAGACCGAGCTGACCCGCGCGCTGGAGTGGATGGAGTGCGAGAAGATCTTGCTCTTCTCCTCGGACTACCCGCACTGGACCTTCGATGACCCGCGCTGGCTGGTCAAGCACCTGCCCAAGCACGCCCGCGAAGCGGTGATGTACAAGAACGGCATTGCGACGTACCACCTTCCGGAGACGGTTCCCGTCCTCGAGGGTCAAGTCCGGGTGCTCTGAGTTGCCGGAAGACATCGCCGAGCGGCCTCAGTCCCGCTTGGCCCAGGGCCGCGAGCACGTTGTCGCCACAGTTGACGAGATCCCTTCGGGCAAGCACAAACTGGTCCCGATTGGGCGGCACGGCGTCGGCGTATACAACGTCAACGGGACCTTCTACGCGATCGCGAATTACTGCCCACACCAAGGCGGTCCGCTATGCTCGGGCCGCACCCGAGGACGCACAATCGTGGACGAGACCGCGCCCGGCGATGCGGTCATGGTGCGGGACAGGGAATACATCTACTGCCCTTGGCACCAATGGGGTTTCGAGCTGGCGACCGGCACGACCACGGTCAAGCCGGAATGGAGCATCCGGACCTACCCGGTGCGGGTCGTCGGCGACGACGTCCTGGTGCAGGCCTGACCAACAGGAGAATCTGTGTCTTCTATCGAGGTGAACGGTGGCAACGTCGTCTACGAAATCCTCGGTGAATCAGGCGATCTCATCGCCCTGACGCCGGGCGGCCGGTTCAGCAAGGAGATTCCGGGCTTACGTCCACTGGCTGAGGCGCTGGCTGCCGGCGGGTACCGGGTTTTGCTGTGGGACCGGCCCAATTGCGGCGCTTCCGATGTGCAGTTCTACGGGCAAAGCGAATCGCACATGCGTGCCGAGACCTTGCACAAGCTCGTGACCGAGCTGGGCTTCAGGCGGTGCATTCTGGCCGGCGGCTCCGGTGGCGCAAGGGATTCCATGCTGACCACGATGCTTTATCCGGAGCTTGTCGAGAAGCTGGTGGTGTGGAACATCGTCGGCGGGATCTACGGCAGCTTCGTGCTCGGGTCCTTCTACATCATCCCGAGCATCCTCGCGGTGCGAGGTACCGGGATGGACGGTGTCACCAAGGTGACCGAATGGCGCGAGCGCATCGACGAGAATCCGGCCAACAAAAAGCGGTTCCTCGACTTCGATCAAGACGAGTTCCTCAAGTTGATGCTGCGTTGGCTGAACGCCTTCGTTTCCAAGCCGGGGCAGACAATTCCGGGTGTCGAAGACGAGATGTTCGATCGAATTCAGGTGCCCACCTTGATCATTCGTGGTGGCGAGAATGACATGGATCACCCCAAACGGACGTCGCTGGAAGTCAGCTGCTTGATCAAGGGATCCAAGCTGATCGACCCGCCCTGGCCCGAAGATGCGTGGGAGCGCGCGTCCGAAGCACGCGCCGCGGGCAAGGTGAAGCACTTCAACATGTTCGACACCTGGGTGCAGGCGGCACCGGCGATCCTGGAGTTCCTGGGGCGCTGATGCTTTACACCGTGCGAATGTGGACTTCGCAGTTCAGCGACGCCTCCAACGCAGTGTGGATCCGGCTCTCCGGGATGCGCTCGATGTCGGCTTCGCGGAGCGTCACCTCGACGATGTCGAAGCCGTCATTGCCGGGCGTCCGGACGACTTCGCCGGTGAGGCCGAAACCGGACAGAACGCCGTGCGCGTCGTCATCGGTTCCCCTGCTGACGAAGGTGACTACGCCCAGAACCGGAGTGGTCGCAAAGGCTTTCGCGCACAGGTCAATCGCTGCTCGTTGGGCGGCGTCGACGTCGTCGCAGGTGATCAACAGCTCGACCTCGCGGCGACCGGCAGGCATTGCGCCGAGATCCTTGACCAGGACATCGCCACCCACGTGGCCGACACGCTCGAGGAGCACGGCCATGCCCTCTGTCAGTTGTAGCGGCGCCAGCGTGTTGTCTGGGTCGACATTGACGCGCACGACTGCGGTTCGCATGTGCGCAAGCCTAACTGTGACGTCGGGAGCCAGCTGATGGAGACCAGCGCCGCACCGGCGGTCACGATCGGCTCCTTTCCCGGCTTCACGCCGCGACTGCTGAGCCAGCAAGGTGGTCCGGATCGCGAAGACCTCGCTGCATACCGGGGGCTCGGCGGCTACCAGCCACTCGCCGATGCCGGCGAACTTCTGCGAGACGTCGAGTCGAGTGGGCTGCTCGGTCGCGGCGGGGCCGGCTTCCCGCTCGCGGTGAAGGTGCGCGCGGTGCGCGACAACGGGAGCGCCGCCGGCGGCGCCGTCGTGGTGGCCAACGGTGAAGAGGGTGAACCGGCTTCGATCAAGGATCGGTGGTTGCTGCGGCATCGGCCGCACCTGATTCTCGACGGGCTGCGGCTTGCCGCGGCGATGGTGGCCGCCGACCGCAGTTACGTTTATGTATCCGATCCGGAGTCCGCGCGCAGTGTGGAAGCCGCGTTGGCAGAGCTTGGACCGAGTGCCTTCGACGGCATTGCCGTTGCGGTGCGCAGCGTCGAGCCGGGGTACGTCGCCGGCGAGGAAACGGCCGCGGTGCGTGTGCTCAACGGCGGTCCGGCCAAGCCGACCGACAAGCCGCCGCGGCCGTTCCAGGAGGGTGTCGGCGGGCTCCCCACGCTGGTGAGCAACGTGGAAACCCTGGCTAGCCTGCCGTATCTGCAGGGCCACAGTTCGGCCGAGTTTCGCTCATTGGGCACGCCGCAATCGCCAGGCAGCTTCCTGGTGACGGTCACCGGCGCCGGCCGCGGGCCGGGGCTGTACGAAATCCCCCACGGTTTGCCATTCACCGAACTGCTTGCTCTGCATGGTGTTTCGCCCGATCAAGTACAGGGTGTGCTGATGGGCGGGTACTTCGCCGGCTTGCTGGGCCGCTCGGTGCTCGACGCCACGATGGACCACGAGTCCTTGCGCGCCCTCGGTAGCGGCCTGGGCAACGGTGCGGTATCGGTGATCACCGACGACTGCCCGCTTGCCGTGGCCGCGTCGGTGCTGGCCTACTTCGACCGCGAGAACGCCGGCCAATGCGGCTCCTGCTTCAACGGCACCGCGGCGATGGCCGCAGTGGCCGGAGCGTTGCGCGATGGCGCGGCGACCAACGAGGATCTGGCCCGGTTGCGCCGTTGGTCGGTGGTTCTTCGCGGCCGCGGGGCGTGCCAGACGCTGGACGCCGCGACCAACATCGCCGCGAGCCTGTTGGAGAAGTTCCCCGATGTCGTCCAGAGTCATCTCGACAATGGTTGCCAGACATGCCAACTCGGCACGTTCAAGGCCGACCGTCCCTACCAGGTGGAGGCGGTGAGCCAGGTTTGAGAATCCGTCTGGACCGCACGATATGCGACGGTTTCGGCCTGTGCGCCAAACACGCGCCGGACTACTTCTCGCTCGACGACTGGGGATACGCGTCGCTGGAAGGCAACGGCGAAGTCGCAGAAGGTGATCGCAACGCGGTGATGCGAGCGCTGCTGGATTGCCCGGTACATGCGATCTCCGAATGGGGCGAGCACCGCGAGGCGGCGCCGCATGACCGGTCGATCGGTGCTGACGATCCCTCCGAGACTCTCAAAACCGAAGCGAACGAAGCCGAGTGGGGGTTCACCCGTTGACCGGACGTCCGCTGCCGTTGATCACGACGGACAACGAGTTCTTCTGGACCTCGGGTGCCGACGGAAAGCTGCGTCTGCAGGAGTGCGGCGACTGCACCGCACTCATCCATCCGCCCGCCCCGGTGTGCCGCTACTGCCGCTCGCACAACCTGGGCGTGCGGGCGCTCTCGGGCCGTGCCACCGTGGCCGGATTCACCGTCAACCATCGTTTCAGCCTGCCCGGCCTACCCGCCCCGTACGTCGTCGCGCAGGTCGCCATCGCTGAAGATCCGCGAGTGCGGCTGACTACCAACATCATCGAATGCGACCCCGAGCAACTCGAATTGGGCCAGCAGGTGGAGGTCGTGTTCGAGCACGACGAGGATGTCTGGCTGCCGCTGTTCCGTCTGGTCGACGACGCCGCACCCGCTCCCCTACCGATCGACGAGATCGCACCGGAGCGGTTCGGCGAGTTCGTCCGGCCGATGCTGACGCGAGAGAAATTCGAAGACAAGGTCGCGCTCACCGGAATCGGCATGTCGGAAATCGGCCGCCGGTTGATGGTGCCACCGCTGTCGCTGACCATCGCGGCCTGCGAGGCGGCGGTCGCCGACGCCGGCCTGACTCTCGACGACATCGACGGCCTGTCAACTTATCCCGGCGGCGGCAATCTCGGTGGCTTCGGCGAAGGTGGCGTCACCGCACTGGAAGCGGCGCTTGGCATCCGGCCGACATGGCACAACGGTGGGATCGAAACCTTCGGCCCCGGCGGCTCGGTGATCGCCGCGATGCTCGCCATCGCCGGCGGGCTGGCCCGTCACGTGCTGTGCTTTCGGACGTTGTGGGAAGCCACCTTCAACGAGCAGATGAAGCAGGGCAAGATCGTCCCGTCCGGTGGCCGCCGCGCCGACTGGCTGCTGCCGTTCGGTGCCACGTCGGCGGCACACACGTTGGCGCAGAACGCACAACGCCACTTCCACCGCTACGGCACCACCAAGGAGACGCTCGGCTGGATCGCGTTGAACCAGCGCGCCAATGCCGAGCTGAACCCGACGGCGGTGTACCGATCGCCGATGACGATGGACGACTATCTGCACGCGCGGCCAATCACCACACCGTTCGGGCTCTACGACTGCGACGTACCCTGCGATGGCGCCATCGCGGTCATCATCTCGGCCGTCGACGCGGCCCAGGACACTGCCAAGCCGCCGGTGTACGTCGACGCTGTCGGCACGCAGATCATCGAGCGGATCGATTGGGACCAAAGCACATTGACCCATGAGCCTCAGGTGCTGGGTCAAGCCGCGCATCTGTGGTCACGCACCTCGCTGAAGCCGGCGGACGTCGACGTCGCCGAGCTCTACGACGGATTCACGATGAACTGCTTGTCCTGGATTGAAGCGCTGGGATTCTGCGGCATCGGCGAGGCGCGAGACTTCCTGGACGGCGGCAAGAACATCGCCCGCGACGGCCAACTGCCGCTGAACACACACGGTGGTCAGCTGTCGCACGGCCGCACCCATGGCATGGGTCTGCTGCACGAGGCGATCACCCAATTGCGCGGCGAGGCCGGCGAACGGCAGGTGGCCGATGCCCGCGTTGGAGTGGTCAGCAGCGGCGGCCTGACGCCGAGCGGCGTGCTGCTGCTGCGAGCCGACCGATGACCGCACCACAGCCCAGGCTCGTCATCGTTGATGGTGTACCGATGTCGGCGTTGGTCGCCGAGGCGCCGGATCCGCGAGCGGTGATCGTAGCCATTCACGGCGGAGGCACCACCGCAATGTATTTCGACTGCCCGGGCCATCCCGAGTCGTCGCTGCTGCGGACCGGCGCGGCACACGGGTACACCGTGGTGGCACTCGACCGGCCCGGCTATGGCAGCTCCGCGCCCTACCCCGAGGCGGTGGCCCACCCCGAACAACGGATTGCGTTAGCTTACGGGGCGGTAGATCGTGTGCTCGGCGAAAAGCCGCGCGGCGCCGGCCTTTTCCTGATGGCCCACTCCGGCGGATGCGAACTCGCGTTGCGGATGGCTGCCGAAGGGCAGCGCACCGATCTGATCGGCATGGAGCTGGCGGGCACCGGGCGGCACTACCATCCTGCGGCGCGGGAGATCCTGAAAGCAGCCACCCGGGACCACCGCCCGGCCGGACTGCGCGAACTGCTTTGGCATCCGACCGAGCTGTATCCGCCCGAAGTACTCAGCGGTGCAACGGTTTACCCGGGTGCCCCACCTTATGAGGACAAGATGGTGTCCAACTGGGCCCGCCAAGACTTTCCGGCACTCGCGCCCGCCGTGCGTGTTCCGGTGCAGTTCAGTGTCGCGGAGCACGAAAAGGTCTGGCAGGCAGATCCACCGGCGCAGGCCGAGATCGAGTCGATGTTCTCCGGCACAACACGATTCCAGATCAATGAACAAGCTGCGGCCGGCCACAACATCAGCCTCGGCCACACGGCCGGCGCCTACCATTCGGCGGTGCTCGCGTTCGCGGACGAATGCGTGAACACTCACCGGCCGGATGAACAAGCTGATTTGGAGGCCGGCTGATGCGCGTCGGGTTCATTGGTCTGGGCAGCCAGGGCGGCCCAATGGCGAAACGCATCATCGAAGCCGGGTTCGCGACGTCGCTGTGGGCCCGCCGGCCGGCCTCGCTCGAGCCGTTCGCCGACACCCCCGCCAAAGTTGCCGGATCGCCGGCCGAACTCGCAGCCGACAGCGATCTGGTCTGTCTGTGCGTGGTGAGTGACACCGACGTCGACGAGATCACCGGCGGCGAAGACGGAGTGCTGGCCGGACTCAAATCGGGCGGCGTGATCGCGGTGCACAGTACCGTACATCCCAAGACCTGCCATGATCTCGCGGAAAAGGCTGCTGCGCACGGTATCTCGGTGATCGACGCGCCGGTGAGCGGCGGTGCGCCCGCCGTCGCGGAGGGCCGTCTGCTGGTGATGGTCGGTGGTGACGCCGACGTCGTCGCACGTTGTCGGCCGGTATTCGCAAGCTACGCCGACCCGATCGTGCACCTGGGCGATCTAGGCTCCGGGCAGACCACCAAACTGTTGAACAACCTGCTGTTCACCGCCAACCTGGGGACGGCGGCCACCACGCTGGCGCTCGGCGAGGCGCTCGGCGTCTCGCCCGAACGCCTCACCGAAGTCATCTCCCGGGGCAGCGGGAACAGCTTCGCGCTCAACGCTCTTGGCGGTGACACCGCCGCTTTGGAGCGGCTGGCCGGCATGGCGGGCGCACTGCTGCAAAAGGACGTTCGCTTGCTCGCTGACGTCGCGGACGCCGTGACCGCTGCCGGCGGGGTTGTGCTGGACGCCGCCGACGGCACGCTGTCCCTCATGGAACACCCACGGTGAGAATCGGATTCGTCGGCGCTGGACGGATGGGCCGTCCCATGGTGGCCCGTCTGGTCGCGGCCGGTCACGACGTCCGGGCTCTGGGACGCTCCGACGAGAAACGTCGTGCCATAGCCGAATTGGGCGCTGAACCGGTCGGCGAAGTTGCCGCGGTATGCGCGGCCGCGAACGCGGTGGTGGTCTGCGTGTTCACCGATGAGCAGGTCCGCCAGATCTGTCTGACCGACGATCTGATCGCGGCGATGCCGTCCGGCTCGGCCCTGGTGCTGCACACCACCGGGAGCCCCCGCACCGTCAAGGCTGTCGCCGAGCGCGCAGCATCACGCGATGTCATTGTGGTGGACGCGCCGGTCAGCGGTGGTCCGCACAACGCCGCCTCCGGTGAGCTCACACTGTTCGTCGGTGGCACCGACGAGGCGGTGGCCCACGTCCGCCCGGTACTGAGCTGCTACGGAGACCCGATCTTGCATGTCGGCCCATTGGGATCCGGCCAGAAAGTGAAGTTGGTCAACAACGCGCTTTTCGCGGCCCAAATCGGGTTGCTCTCCAATTCCGTCGAACTCGCGGGGCGGCTCGGAATCGACGAATCCGCACTGCTGGCCGCTCTTCGGCACGGCAGTGCGGCCAGCCGGGTGGTGGACATCGTCGCAGCGGGCGGATCGGTGGCGTCGTTCATCGAAACCGCAGGCGAATTCGTCGGCAAAGACATCGCGGTGGTCAGGAGTATCGCCGCTGAACTGGGGAGCGACCTCGGCACGCTCGACGAGGTCATCGACGCCGCAATTCCGGGGCGCAGATGAGGGCTTTCCGGCACGCGACGAACCGTCTACCGTTAGCGTTACAGTCGGGCATTCCGTCGTAACGGTGTACGCCGCTCACGGGGCGTTTGAGGAGGGTGCAATGACCAAGCCGAAGGTCGTGTTCGATCCGTTCTCGGCGGAGTACTTCACCAACCCGTTCGACATCTATCGACGAATGCGTGAGGACGCACCGCTGTATTACGACGAGAAAGAGGACTTTTACGCGCTGACTCGCCACGAAGACGTGGCCGGAGCGCTCAAGGACTTCGAGACCTTCTCCTCAAGCCGCGGTTGCGACCTGGCGATGGTGCGCAAGGGCATAACCCCCGAGCAGAGGTCGATCATCTTCATGGATCCGCCGGACCACCGCCACATGCGCAGCCTGCTCAACAAGGCCTTCACCCCGCGGGCAATTCAATCGCAAACCGAAACCGTCCACGATGTCATCGACAAGTACCTGGGCGCGGTCGATCCCGAGCGGTTCGACGTCGTGCAGGACTTCTCCGGCCCATTCCCGGTCGAAGTCATCACCACGATGGCCGGCGTGCCCGAGGAATACCGCCAGCAGCTGCGGCACTGGATCGACACCAGCTTGAGCCGGGAGCCGGGCCAAATCGAAGTCAGCGAAGCCGGCATGCAGGCCAACATCGACACGGCGATGTACTACTACAGCTTGGTGGGGGAACGTCGGGAGAACCCGCAGGACGATATGATCAGTCGGCTGATCGCCGCCGAGATTCCACGCGACGACGGCACGTCGCGTCGCCTCGACGACATCGAAATCTGCGGCTTCGCCACGCTGCTCGGCGGCGCGGGAGCAGAGACGGTCACCAAGTTGATCGGCAGCGCGGCGGTGCTCTTCGCCCGCCACCCTGATCAATGGGAGAAGCTGAAAGAAGACCGCAGCAAGGTTCCGGGCGCCATCGAAGAGTTATTGCGCTACGAGGGCCCGGTGCAATACAACGTCCGCTGGACCTTGAAAGAGGCACAGGTCAGCGGCGGCACGATTCCCGCCGGTAAGCCGGTGTTCGTCATGAACGCCGCCGCCAACCGGGACCCCGATGCCTTCACCGATGCCGACACGTTCGACATCGAGCGCGATCAAACCGAGGCACAGCACCTCGGCCTGGGGTACGGAATTCACAGCTGCCTCGGCGCAGCGCTGGCCCGAATGGAAAGCAGGATCGCCCTGGAGAAGTTGCTCGACTTCATGCCCCGCTACGAATTGCAATGGGATGGCTGCAAGCGGGTCACCATGCAGAATGTCGCGGGCTGGCTGAACGTCCCGGTGAAGGTCTTGCGATGAGGTGGCTGAGTGACAAAAAAGATTGAAGTCGACTGGGGTCTGTGCGAAAGCAACGGAGTCTGCATGGGCGTCATCCCGGAGGTCTTTCAGCTCGAGGATGACGACACGCTGACCGTGCTGCAGGACGAAGTCACGCCTGAGAACGAGGAACTGGTACTCGAGGCGGTTCGGCAATGCCCGCGCCAGGCGATCTCGATCAGCGAATCGTAGACGGCCCGAGAGTTAGGTCGGCATAGGCGATTTCACCTGGTCTTCGCGCGATGTACATGCGCGTTGACGCGCGATCGCTAAGTCGTCGCCGCTGCGGCCCGGCCCACCACAAAGACGGCTACGCGGGCCGCGGGCACCGTCGCCTTGGACTGGACCTTGCCGATCGCGGTGCTGATTACGGCACTACTGCTGGTGCTGGTGGCGTCCTATCGGCAGGTGATTGCTGTACATCCAGACGGTGGCGGGTCGTACGCAGTTACCGCCACCGGCGCGCAATCATCGCCTCGGTGTCGATGCGAATCGACTGAGATTTCCTGTCAGACTCGCCTGTCATAATCGAGCCTATGTTCGAATCAACGATCCGGCAGCTCCGCGAGGCGGCGCGGGCAGAGAACCGAGCCGCGGGACAGCGGTTGGCGGTGATCGGTGAGTTGGACCTGTTGTGGCTGAGACGTTTTGGTGAACGCGAGACCTGGGGCACCGACACCCATGACGCGATCGCCGCCGAGATAGTGGCAGCGCTCGGCATCACGCGCGGCTTGGCGGAGAGCTACCTGGACTACGCACGGGCGATGCGGTTGCGGCTGCCGCGTGTGGGCGCGCTGCTGGTGGCTGGCGATATCGATTACCGCACGTTTCAGACGATCGTCTACCGCACCGACTTGATCACCGACACGCGGGTGCTGGCCGCCGTGGACGCCGAACTGGCACTCAAGGTTGCCCGGTGGATGGGCATCACCCAGGGTCGGCTTGGCGGACAGGTCGACCGGATCGTGACCCGGGCCGATCAAGATGCAGTGCGCCGTCGCCGGGAGCGCCGCGGCGATCGCGAAGTCTCGTTCTGGGGCAATGCCGATGGGTTGACCGAGATGTTCGGACGCCTGATTACTACCGACGCCCACGCCATCGATGCCCGCCTCGATGCGTTGGCCGCCACCGTGTGTGTCGACGACCCGCGCACCCGCAACCAGCGCCGCGCCGATGCCCTGGGCGCGCTGGCCGTGGGAGCGGATCAGCTGGGTTGTCGCTGCGGTCAAGGAGATTGCGCCGCCGCGGCATCGCCCGCACCCTCGCCCGTAATAGTCCATGTCATCGCCAACGAGGCGACGCTTGACGGTACGGGGCACATGCCAGGCTCGATGATCGGCAGCGACGCGCTCGTTCCCGCCGAGTTGATCGCTGAGTTGGCGCGGTCAGCCAAGTTACGGCCCCTGACCCACCCCGCCGACTTGCCACCGGAATCCGGCTACACCCCCTCGCGGACGCTGACCGACTTCGTCCGCTGCCGAGACCTGACCTGCCGATTCCCCGGCTGCGACCAACCCGCTACGCGATGCGACATCGACCACACCGTCCCCTACGCCGACGGCGGGCCCACCCACGCGTCCAACCTCAAAGCCCTGTGCCGCCACCATCACCTTCTCAAAACGTTCTGGGGCTGGCGCGACCAACAACTCCCCGACGGCAGCGTCATCTGGACATCCCCCAACGGGCAGACCTACATCACCACCCCCGGCAGCGCCTTTCTATTCCCGAGTTTGTGTGCCCCCACCGGTGCCCTCGACCCCGTTCCGCGCCGGCCGCACCGCACCGGCGACACCGCGATGATGCCGAAGCGCCGACGCACACGCGCACAGAACCGCGCCCGTTACGTCGCCGACGAACGTCGACACAACAACCAAGCCCGCACGACCCGCCGCTCCGAATCGATGAGCCACCTCGGGCCAGCCCCACCGAGCGACAGCGACGACCCGCCGCCCTTCTGAGGCGTCGCAACGCTTTTAGACAGAGGTGACGGCAGACAGCCGCCACTCACCGGGCACGCCCTTCAATTGGTGCGCGCCGCGATCCTCGAACTCCAGTCCTGACCCGATCACCAGATCGCGCAGCGTGCTGGACACCAGCACGTCGTTCGGTCCTGCCAACGCGCTCACCCGCGCACCGATGTGCACGCCGATTCCGCCGATGTTGTCGCCGCGGACCTCGCACTCGCCGGTGTGCAACCCGGCCCGCACCTGGATGCCCAAGGCCTGCACTGCGTCACGAATTGCCATGGCGCAGCGGATCGCTCGCTGCGGGCCGTCGAACATCGCCAGGAAGCTGTCGCCTGACGTGTTCACCTCGCGGCCCCGAAACCGGGCCAGCTGCGACCGCACCACGGCGTCATGAGCATCAAGCAGTGCATGCCAGTCGCGGTCGCCCATCTCGGCTGCGCGCCGCGTCGAGTCCACGATGTCGGTGAACAGCACCGTAGCCAGAACCTGATCATCGGCCACCTCAGCCCGCTTACCGGTGAGGAACTCTGCAACATGCTGGAAGGACTCGCGCCACGGTTCCACGAAGTGGAACACGTTGCGCCCTGCCACTTCAACGTATTTCGCGCCCGGTATGTGATCGGTGATGTACTTGCCCTGTTAGGGCGGGATGATCGGGTCGTTGGTGTGCTGGACGACGAGGGTGGGCACGCGGATTGTGGGAAGGAGTGCCCCTACGTCCGTTTGCGACACCGGCCACATCAGTGCGACGGTCCCTGGGCTCGCCGCGAGGCGTTCGAATCGGGCCCACGTTGCCCGGATTTCCTCATTCCACGGCATGTCCGGGTTGATGAAGCGCTCCCACTGCCCGGTCCCCCACACGGCGACCATGGCGGCAACGAGTTCCTCACGTGTGTGTCCGTCGTCGCGTTGGGCGAACGGATCCCCGGCGAAGCTCTCAAGTGCGACCAATGCGGTTGTGCGGGACGGATGTGTTGCCGCGAACAGCGTCGCAGTCGAGAACGCGCCACCGATCGCGACGAGAACCGCTTCGCTACTCCCCAGATCGTCCAACACGGCGGTGATGCTGTCGGCCCACTGCTCCAACGTCGGCAACGCGCCTGGCGTGACAGGATCGGACGCTCCGGTACCCGGCTGGTCAAAGAGGATGAACCGGCCGAGCGATGTCATCGCGTCGACCCACCCTTGAATGGATGGCAGCTCCGGGCCCACCTCGCAGTTTGTCAACCAGTTCGGGACGAACACGATGTCACGAGCGCCAGGGGGTGACGGGCGATACGCCACGCGCAAATCCCCGTTCATCGC
>NZ_JBAPMI010000038.1:0-9845 GCF_049278535.1 Mycobacterium sp.
GCAGCGCCCGCAACGCGATAGCCGACTGCCCGCCGCGCTCGGCGGTCTGCACGGCCTCGCGGGCGGCTTCGATCGCGCCCGTCGTGTCGCCGTGAGCCGATTTCGACCACGCCTTCGCCAGCGCCAACTCCGGCGCGAACAACGACGACTTCAGGCCGTGCCGCGACTCGGCGCGACTCAACACCTTGGCGGCCTCGAGCTGGTCGCCCTGTTGGCCGAGCGCTTGCGCCAGCAGCATCAGCGACAGCGGACCCCACGAATAGCCGGTCCGCGCCAGCGGCCCGGCGGCCCGGCTCAGCAGCGTCACGGCGTCGTCGAAATCGCCCTGGGCGATCGCCACGTAGCCCACCAACGTCTCGCCGATCGCCCGGCCCGGCTGCTGCAGTTCGGCGAAGTCTGTGTAGCGCTGGGCAAGCCCGCGGGCCTCGGTCAGCCGGCCTGCCATCACCAACGCGGTGATCCGGCCGAAGCCGCTGGTGAACCGCAGCAGGCCCGGATGGTCGGCGGCGGTGGCCCGCCGGGCCAGCGCTTCGACGTCGTCGAACTGTCCGACGCGGGCCGAACTCAGCGCCGCAGCCGAAGCCGCCCATCCCACCGCGACCCCGTCGGCGTGCGGAGATGCCAGCACCTCCTCGGCGATCCGCAACGAACGCAACGGTGTGCCCGCGTTCATCGCGAAGGTCGCGGCCAGCGCGTCGACTGTGGCCTGAGCGGTCGAGGCCGAGATTCGGTTGCGGATGGTCTGCAGAAACGCGGTGGCCCGCTCCGGCTCGCTCAGCATCCAGAACTGGTTGGCCGCCCGCGGCATTGCCCATTCCATCAGCTCGGGCTGGGACAGCTGGTCGGGATCAACCGCGGCCAGCACCGCGTCGGCTTCTCGTCCGCGGCCCTGCCAGGCCAGCGCGTAGCCCAGTGCCAGCCGCGCCGGCAGTCCGCTCGAGCGGTCCAGCGCGGCGTGCGCCAGCTGCTCGGCCAGCTCGAGCTCGCCGAACCGCAACGCATGCTGGGCCGCAGACACCAGATCGCCGACGGCGTCAGGATTGTCGCTGTCCACGGCCAAAGCCGCGAGCCGCAACTGGTCGCCGACGTGGGTGGACGGGCGGGCCGCCAGGTGTTCGACCAGCGACAGGCGCAACGCCCGGGCGGCATCCGGCGCCAGCGCCGCGGCCGCGCGGGCGGCGTAGAGCGGATGCGCCGGGTAGACCGAGTCGTCGTCGACTGCGAGCACGCCCGCTGCTTCCGCTTGCTCGACGGCGTCCTCGCCGGCCAACGCCGCCAGATCGCTGCGCCCCAACGGCTCCGCCATCGCCAGGTAGTCCAGGACCGTGCGGGCCGGTGACGGCAGACCGGTCAGGTAGCCGTCGATCAGGCCCGCCAGCGT
Organism: Mycobacterium sp.; assembly: GCF_049278535.1. Taxonomy (GTDB): domain Bacteria; phylum Actinomycetota; class Actinomycetes; order Mycobacteriales; family Mycobacteriaceae; genus Mycobacterium. The sequence continues at coordinate 1,382 of NZ_JBAPMI010000038.1, forward strand.
CGCGCCGCTCGTCAGGTCGCCACCCTCGACCAGGTGCCGCAGGTGCAGCGGGTTGCCCTGACTGCGTGTGACGACACCGTCGACCACCGCGGCATCCGGCGCCGACCCCAGGGCCGATTCCAGCAGCGCCGCCGTCGTCGCGGCATCCAGCGACCCCACCTCGACTCGGGTCAGCAGGCCATCGGCCCACAGCGCCGCGACTGCCTCCGGCAGGTCGGCCCCGGACCGGACCGTGACGATCAGCCGCGCCGAGCCGCGCAGCGCCAACTGGTAGAGCAGCGTGGCGGACAGGTGGTCCAGGTGGTGTGCGTCGTCGACGACGAACAGCTGCCGGGCATCGTCACCGGTCAGGTATTCCTGCGCGGTGCGCAGCAGCTCGGCCGGTCGGCCCGTCGCGGTGAGGTCGGCGCCGGTGAGCAGGGCGCGGAACGCGCCGAACGGGATGGCCTGCTCGGTCGCGGTGCCGACCACCCGGTGCACGACGGCCGACGACGCTTCCGCGGCGCTGTGCGCGAGCAACGTCTTGCCGGCACCGTCGGCGCCGAAGATCGCCGCGCCGGAACACGTCGGATCGTCCAGAGCTGCCGCGACCTCGCGCAGCAAGATGTCCTGCGGCGCGGCAACCCAAGCACTCGGCACCGCCGGAGTTTATGGCGCGCGCCCCCGACCGGATGCGGTTAGGCCCAAATGCGCTCGGCGGCAAGGTTGGTCTACGTTTCGACTGTGCACCCCAAACGCGACGCGCCCCACCCACGGGCGGTCTGCGTGTACTGCGCGTCCGGCCCCACCGACCCCGAGCTGCTGGCGCTGGCCGCCGAACTCGGCGAGGCGATCGCCAACCGGGGCTGGACCCTGGTCTGGGGCGGCGGCAATGTCTCGGCGATGGGTGCGCTGGCCACCGCGGCGCGGGCTCGCGGCGGCTGGACCGTCGGCGTCATCCCCAAGATGCTGGTTCGGCGCGAGGTCGCCGATGATGACGCCGACGAGCTGATCGTCACCGACACCATGCGGGAGCGCAAACAGATCATGGAGGACCGGGCCGACGCGTTCATCACATTGCCGGGCGGCATCGGCACGCTGGAGGAGTTCTTCGAGGCCTGGACGAGCGGGTATCTCGGCATGCACGACAAGCCGGTGGTGATGCTGGATCCCGCCGGACACTTCGACGGGCTGCGCGCCTGGTTGTGCGGGCTGGTCGACAGCGGATACGTCACGCAGGCCGCAATGGACAAGCTGGTGGTTGTCAACGACGTCGATGCAGCCCTGGCGGCCTGCACACCCCGCTGAGCGGATTTGCTCGCAGCGTTAGGCTGGCCGCCATCTGCAGTTGCGCGAAACGAGGGTGGACTGTGTCCCAACACAACTCCGGTGATCACACATCGGTCGGACTGATCGACATCGCGAGCCAGGTGCCCGGCCTGTTGGCCGACGTGCCGGGGATCGTCCGCGGGGTGGTCACCGGCCTGCTGGCCCGGCCGACTTCCAAGACGTCGATCGGCAAGGTGTTCCAGGACCGAGCCGCCCGGTTGGGTGACAAGGTGTTTCTCCGGTTCGGCGAGCAGCAGCTGACCTACCGCGAGGCCAATGCGACCGCCAACCGCTATGCGGCCGTGCTTGCGGCTCGCGGTGTCGGCCGCGGCGACGTGGTCGGGATCATGCTGCGCAACTCACCCAACGCGGTGCTGATGATGCTGGCCGCGGTCAAATGCGGCGCCATCGCCGGCATGCTGAACTACCACCAGCGCGGCGAGGTGCTGGCGCACAGCCTGGGCCTGCTGGATGCCAAAGCGCTCGTCGCCGAAACCGATCTGATGGACGCGGTGGATGAGTGCGGCTGGTCCGGGATCACGCCGACGACCATCGAGGAGATGGAGCGACTGGCGGCCACGGCGCCGACCGTCAACCCGCCGTCCGCGTCGGCCGTGCTGGCCAAGGACGTCGCGTTCTACATCTTCACATCGGGCACTACGGGTCACCCCAAGGCCAGCGTGATGACGCACAAGCGATGGTTGGCGGCGCTGGCCGCCTTCGGCGGACTTGGCTTGCGGCTCAAGAGTTCTGACACGTTGTACAGCTGCCTGCCGCTCTACCACAACAATGCGCTGACCGTTGCGATCGGCTCGGTGATCAACTCGGGGGGCACCCTGGCCCTGGGCAAGTCGTTCTCGGCGTCGCGGTTCTGGGACGAGGTAATCGCCAGCAACGCAACGGCATTCATCTACATAGGCGAGATCTGCCGCTATCTGTTGAACCAACCCGCCAAGCCGTCCGACCGCGCGCACAAGGTACGGCTGATCGCCGGCAACGGGTTGCGGCCCGAGATCTGGGACGAGTTCACCTCCCGGTTCGGCATCGCGCGGGTCTGCGAGTTCTATGCGGCCAGCGAGGGAAACACCGCGTTCATCAACATGTTCAACGTACCCAAGTCGGCCGGCTGTTCGCCGATGCCGGCGGCCTACGTGCAATACGACACCGACACCGGAGCCCCGCTGCGCGGCGCGGATGGCCGGGTCCAGCGGGTACCGACCGGCGAGCCCGGTCTGCTGCTCAGCCCGGTCACCAAGCTGCAGCCGTTCGACGGATACACCGATCCGAGTGCAAGCGAAAAGAAGTTGGTGCGCAACGCTTTCCGTGACGGCGACTGCTGGTTCAACACCGGTGACGTGATGAGCCCGCAGGGGATGGGCCACGCGGCGTTCGTCGACCGGCTCGGCGACACCTTCCGCTGGAAGGGCGAAAACGTCGCCACCACACAGGTGGAACGGGCGCTTGCCTCGAACAAGTCGGTCGAGGAGTGCACCGTCTTCGGTGTGGAAATTCCACGCACCGGTGGTCGCGCCGGAATGGCGGCGGTCAAGCTGCGCGACGGCGCGGACTTCGACGGCAAGGCGCTTGCCGAGACCGTCTACTCGCAGTTGCCGGTGTACGCACTGCCGCTGTTCGTGCGCATCGTGGAATCGATGGAACACACCACCACGTTCAAGAGCCGCAAAGTCGATCTGCGCGAGCAGGCCTACGGCCCCGGCATCGAGGACCCGCTCTACGTGCTGGCCGGCCGGGACGAGGGCTATGTGCCGTTCTATGACGACTACGCGCACGACGTCGCGAACGGCAAGCGGCCGCAGGGCTGACCGACACCCATTTTCGCAATCGTGGTCGCATGCGATATCAGCCCGCGGTGATATCACCCGCGGTGCGAAATCGGAAAAAGCATGTCTTCCCACCCAGCGACCGAAGCGGCTGGTGTGACTCGTGAGGCCCTGGGCGCTGCACAGCGCTGACGACGGGCACGATGGAGGGGTGCAGTCCACCCTGTGCGGTCGCCGGGTCAGCGACGATCGCCCATTGATAATGGCGATCGTCAACCGCACCCCGGACTCGTTCTACGACCGCGGCGCCAACTTCGCTGAAGATGCGGCCAAGGCTGCCGCGGACCGTCTGATCGCCGAGGGTGCCGACGTGATCGACGTCGGCGGCGTCAAGGCAGGCCCGGGGGAGAGCATCGACACCGAAGCCGAGACCGCCCGGGTGGTGCCGTTTGTCGAGTGGCTGCGCGACGCCTATCCCGACCAACTGATCAGCATCGACACCTGGCGTTCGGGGGTAGCCAGGCTGGCCTGCAAGGCGGGCGCAGATCTGATCAACGACAGCTGGGGCGGCTATGATCCCGCGATGCCCGAGGTAGCGGCCGAATTCGGCGCCGGCCTGGTGTGCTCGCACACCGGGGGGGCCCGGCCGCGCACCCGTCCGTTCCGGGTCAGCTATGGCACCAGCACCCGCGGTGTGGTCGACGATGTGATCGGTGAACTCACCGCGGCCGCGGAACGGGCCGTCGTAGCGGGGGTGGATCGCGACCGCATCCTGATCGACCCGACCCACGATTTCGGCAAGAACACCTTTCACGGATTGGCGCTGTTGCGGCACATGGAAGATCTTGTTAACACCGGGTGGCCGATCTTGATGGCATTGAGCAACAAAGATTTTGTCGGGGAGACTCTTGGGGTGGACCTGACGCAACGACTGGAGGGAACTCTGGCCGCCACTGCGCTCGCAGCCGCGGCGGGTGCGCGGATGTTCCGGGTGCATGAGGTGGGGCCGACCCGACGGGTGCTGGAGATGGTGGCGTCGATCCAGGGGCAACGACCCCCGACGCGCACGGTGAGAGGACTGGCATGACGGCATCTGAGCTGGTCGATCTCGCCGCCGAGGGCGCACTGGCCGCCGCGCCCGGCGACGTCTGGCTGGCCGACCGGAGCTGGACCCGTCCCGGGTGGACGGTCGAGGAGCTGGAGGCGGCCAAGGCCGGACGAACCATCTCGGTGGTGCTGCCAGCCCTCAACGAGGAAGACACCGTCGAATCGGTGATCGAGAGCATCTCGCCGGTGGTCGGCGGGCTGGTCGACGAGCTGATCGTGCTCGACTCGGGTTCCACCGACGACACCGAGATCCGGGCGATTGCCGCCGGCGCACGCGTCGTGACCCGTGAACAGGCGTTGCCCGAGATCGCACCGCGGCCCGGCAAAGGCGAGGTGCTGTGGCGCTCGCTCGCGGCCACCAGCGGCGACATCGTGGTTTTCGTCGACTCGGATTTGATCGACCCGCACCCGATGTTCGTGCCGCGCCTGCTCGGGCCGTTGCTCACCGAGGACGGCATTCACCTCGTCAAGAGCTTTTATCGGCGGCCGCTGAACGCCCATGACGCCAGTGGCCGGGAAGGCGCCACCGGCGGTGGCCGGGTCACCGAGTTGGTGGCACGGCCGCTGCTCGCGGCGCTGCGGCCCGAACTGGGCTGTGTGTTGCAGCCGCTGGGCGGCGAATACGCGGCCACCCGCGAGCTGCTGACGTCGCTACCGTTCGCGGCGGGCTACGGCGTCGAGATCGGCCTGCTCGTCGACACCTACGACCGGCTGGGCCTGGACGCGATCGCGCAGGTGAACCTCGGCGTGCGGGCGCACCGCAACCGGCCGCTGGCCGAGTTGGGTCCGATGAGCCGTCAGGTGGTAGCGACGCTGCTGTCGCGATGCGGCATCCCCGATTCCGGCGTGGGCCTGACCCAGTTCTTCGTCGACGGCGAGGGCTACACGCCACGCACCTCCGCGGTGTCGCTGGCCGACCGGCCGCCGATGAACGCCGTTCGGCCGCGCCGCTCGTAGCACTCGCGTCCGCAGTCGGACCGATAGGGCAATATCGGTGCCGTGGCATTGGTGTTGCTCTACGTGGTGGTCTTGGTCCTGGTAGCGATCGTGCTATTCGGTGTGGCCAGTGTGCTGTTCGGCCGTGGCGAGCCGCTGCCGCCACTGCCCCGGGGGACCACGCCCACGGTGCTGCCCGCGTCGGGTGTGACGGGCGCTGACGTCGACGCGGTGAAGTTCACCCAGACGCTGCGGGGCTACAAGACCAGTGAGGTCGATTGGGTGCTGGACCGGCTCGGCCAGGAGCTCGACCAGCTGCGCGGCCAGCTGTCGTCGGTACACGCCGCGGCCGCCGCCGACGTGGCGGCTGATGACGCCCCAGATGCCGACACCGCCGAAGACGAGCAGGAGCCGACGTGACCGGGCCCGACGTGGCCGGGTCCGACGACGGTCTGGTCCGCTGCGACTGGGCGGTCGGCAAGCCCGGCAGCGCGGACTTTCTGCTCTACCGCGACTACCACGACAAGGAATGGGGTCAGCCGCTGCACGGCCGGGTGGCGCTGTTCGAGCGGATGAGCCTGGAGGCCTTCCAGAGCGGGCTGTCCTGGTTGATCATCCTGCGCAAACGGGAGAATTTCCGGCAGGGCTTCGCCGGCTTCGACATCGAGAAGGTAGCCCGCTTCACCGACGCCGACGTTGCCCGCCTGATGGCCGATCAGGGCATTGTCCGCAACCGCGCCAAGATCGAGGCAACCATCGCCAACGCGCGGGCCGTCGCCGACGTCGACGACCTCTCAGAGTTGCTGTGGTCGTTCGCACCGGCGCCGCGACCGCGGCCCGCGACCCTCGCTGATGTGCCCGCCACTACGCCGGAATCCACCGCCATGGCGCGCGAACTGAAGCGTCGCGGGTTCCGCTTCGTCGGCCCCACGACCGCCTACGCCCTGATGCAGGCGACCGGGATGGTTGACGATCACCTGCGTGCTTGCTGGGTCCCCTCAACCGTCGCCTGAAACGCCGAGCCGGAGGTCATGTACACCCACCCGCGCGGATAGGGAACAATGGAGGGGTGAATGTGCAGTTGACGGGCCAGCTCGAACTTGGAGGGAGCGCTCGATGGCGGCGATGAAGCCCCGGACCGGTGACGGTCCACTGGAAGCGACCAAAGAGGGGCGCGGCATCGTGATGCGGGTACCGCTGGAGGGCGGTGGTCGACTAGTCGTCGAGCTGACACCCGACGAAGCCGCCGCGCTCGGCGACGAGCTCAAAGGCGTCACCAGCTAAACCCGCCGTTACGCGCACACCTTCTGGTAGATCTCCAGCGTCTGCTGCGCGATCTGCGCCCAGGAGAACTCGGCAATGCAGCGCTGCCGTCCCGCTTGGCCGTAGCGCTCGGCCCGCTCCGGGTCGGCGACCAGTGCATTGACCGCCGATGCGATCCTGCTCTGGTAGCCGGCCGCGTCGTCCCGGTCGTAGTGCACCAGCGAACCGGTCACCCAGTCATCGACCACCTCGGGTATGCCACCGACATCGGAGGCCACCACCGCCGTGCCGCACGCCATCGCTTCGAGGTTGACGATACCCAGCGGCTCGTATACCGACGGGCATACGAAAACTGTTGCTGCCGAGAGTATTTCACGAATCTTGCCGATCGGCAGCATCTCCCGGACCCAGTACACCCCGATCCGCGCCTCGGCCAGCTCGGCTATGCCGGCGCTGACTTCGGCAGCGATTTCCGGTGTGTCGGGCGCCCCGGCGCACAGCACCAGTTGCACGCCGGGATCGAAATCGTGTGCCGCTGCCAGCAGATGGGCGACGCCCTTCTGCCGGGTGATTCGCCCGACGAATGCCACGGTCGGCCGGCTGAGATCGACCCCGAGGTCGGCCAGCACCGACTCGCCCGACTGCGATCCCAGTGGCTCGGCGGGGTACCAGACGTCGGTGTCGATCCCGTTGCGCACCACGTGCACCCGGCTGGGGTCCACCGTCGGGTAGACCCGCAGCACGTCCTCGCGCATACCCGAGCTGACCGCGATCACCGCATCGGCGGCGTTCACCGCGGTGTGTTCCACCCACGACGAGACCCGGTAGCCACCGCCGAGTTGCTCGGCTTTCCAGGGCCGCAACGGCTCCAGTGAATGCGCGGTCAGCACATGGGGGATGTCGTAGAGCAACGACGCCAGATGCCCGGCCATCCCGGCGTACCAGGTATGCGAATGCGCGACGGTGGCTTCCCCGGCGGCGTGGGCCATCACCAAATCTGTCGATAGCGTCGAGAGGGCCGGGTTCGCGCCGCGCAGTTGCGCGTCGGGCTGGTAGGCGAAGGCTTCTGGCCGCGGCGCCCCTTGGCAGTGCACGTCGACCTGGCACAACTTGCGCAGTTGGGCGACGAGTTCTGTCACGTGTACCCCGGCTCCGCCGTAGACCTCCGGCGGGTACTCCCGAGTCATCATCGCCACGCGCATACCCGGCACCGTAGTGGTCGCGCCCGAACCGTGCAGCCCCGGCCACCGTGTTAGCTAGATCATCCAAATTTGTTGATGGACAATCCGTCCGCGTGGGTATTCATGGGTTTGATCTGGCAGGGGTTTGCAGCGGCCGATAGGTTTGATTCATGAGGGAAGCGCCACATGTGCTGGGCATTGTCATGGCCGGCGGTGAGGGCAAGCGGTTGTACCCGTTGACCGCAGACCGTGCCAAGCCGGCGGTTCCCTTCGGCGGCGCCTACCGTCTGATCGACTTCGTGCTGTCCAATCTCGTCAACGCGCGCTACCTGAGGATCTGCGTTCTCACTCAGTACAAATCGCATTCATTGGACCGCCATATTTCGCAGAACTGGCGACTGTCAGGTCTGGCGGGTGAGTACATCACCCCGGTCCCCGCCCAGCAGCGGCTCGGCCCGCGCTGGTACACCGGCTCCGCGGACGCGATCTATCAATCGCTCAACCTGATCTACGACGAGGATCCGGACTACATCGTGGTTTTCGGCGCCGACCACGTGTACCGGATGGACCCCGAGCAGATGCTCCGGTTTCACGTCGATAGCGGTGCCGGCGCCACTGTCGCCGGGATCCGGGTGCCCCGCGCCGAGGCCAGCGCGTTCGGCTGCATCGACGCCGACGAATCGGGCCGTATCCGCGGCTTCATCGAGAAGCCGGTCGAGCCGCCAGGCACGCCGGGGGACCCGGACGCCACCTTCGTCTCAATGGGCAACTACATCTTCACCACCAAGGTGCTCATCGACGCGATCCGTGCCGACGCCGACGACGACGACTCCGATCACGACATGGGCGGCGACATCGTCCCGCGGTTGGTGAGCGACGGCATGGCCG
>NZ_JBAPMI010000039.1:0-7671 GCF_049278535.1 Mycobacterium sp.
AGGCCGGCAACCCGGCCAGGGTGAAGTCCATGTAGCCGGTGTGGTTGATGGCGATGACGGCGCCGCCGGCGGCGGGGATGTTCTCCTGCCCGATGACCGTGAAACGCAAACCCTGCACCCGCCACACAGTCCGTACGAGCGCGATGACCGTTCCGTATACCGGTTCCACGGTCGTCAAGCCTAGTGTTCCCGGCCGGGCGGCTCTAGCGGGTCGGGCGATGCCGGCGCTCCCGCTAAGCTCGGGACGGCAAGCGAACGTCGCGCAACTAGTTGTTAAAGGGTTTCAGTGCAGGTCACAAGCATCGGTCATGCCGGCTTTCGGATCGATACTGCGGCGGGCAGCATTCTGTGTGACCCCTGGGTCAACCCGGCGTACTTCGCCTCCTGGTTTCCCTTCCCGGACAACAGCGGGCTGGACTGGGACGGACTGGGTGACTGCGACTATCTGTACGTCTCACACCTGCACAAGGACCACTTCGACGCCAAGCTCCTGACTGAGCACGTGAGCAAGGACGCCACCGTGCTGCTGCCGGACTATCCGGTGCCGGATTTGAAAAATGCGCTGCAGATGCTGGGCTTCCACCACTTCTTCGAGACCACCGATTCGGTGAAACACCGGCTCAGCGGGCCTAAAGGCGAGCTGGACATCATGATCATCGCGCTGCGCGCACCGGCCGACGGCCCGATCGGCGACTCGGCGCTGGTGGTCAGCGACGGCACCACCACCGCGTTCAACATGAACGACGCCCGACCGGTCGACCTGGACGTGCTGACGGACGCCTTCGGTCACATCGACGTGCACATGCTGCAGTACTCCGGCGCGATCTGGTACCCGATGGTCTACGACATGCCCGAGCGGGCCAAGGAGACGTTCGGCATCCAGAAGCGGCAACGCCAGATGGACCGGGCCCGCCAGTACATCGCACAGGTCGGCGCCACGTGGGTGGTGCCGTCGGCCGGCCCGCCGTGTTTCCTGGATCCTGAGCTGCGCGACCTGAACGACGACCATGGCGATCCGGCCAACATCTTTCCCGACCAGATGGTGTTCCTCGACCAGATGCACAGCAATGGCCACGACCGGGGGCTGCTGATGATGCCCGGGTCGGCCGCCGAATTCTCTGGGTCACAACTTGATTCGCATCGGCATCCGCTGCCCACCGACCAAGTCGAGGCCATCTTCACCACTGGCAAGGCGGACTACATCGCCGACTACGCCGCCCGGATGGAGCCCGTGCTGGCGGCGGAGAAAGCCGGCTGGGAGCCCGCCGCCGGCGAATCGCTACTCGAGCCGCTGCGCGCGAAGTTCGAGCCGATCATGCTGGCCAGCGACGAGATCTGCGACGGCATCGGCTACCCGGTCGAACTCGTGATGGGCTCTGCGCAGGTAGTGCTCGACTTTCCCAAACGCACTGTTCGGGAAGCGATCGCGTCCGAGAAATTCCGCTACGGGTTCGCCGTCCCAGCCGAATTGGTGCGTACCGTGCTGCGCGACGACGAGCCGGACTGGGTCAACACCATTTTCTTGTCCACCCGGTTCAGGGCATGGCGGGTCGGCGGCTACAACGAGTATCTGTACACATTCTTCAAATGCCTGACCGACGAGCGGATCGCTTATGCCGACGGATGGTTCGCCGAAACACACGACGACGCCGCATCAATCATCATGGACGGCTGGGACATTCAGCGGCGGTGCCCACACTTGAAGGCTGACCTATCCAAATTCGGTGTGGTAGGGGGCAATACGCTGACCTGCAACCTGCACGGCTGGCAGTGGAACCTGGAAACCGGCCGCTGCCTGACCGCGCGCGGTCACCAGCTGCGGAGTTCGCGCGCATGACCGCCACCGGCTCCTACGGCTCCTACGATGACGGTCTCGTTCAATTGGACCGCGAGGCGATCACGCTGCGTCGCTACCACTTCCCGTCCGGCACCTCGAAGATCATTGCGCTGCAGGGTATCCGCGGCTACAAGGCCGAGCCGCTGGGCCTGATGATGCACCGGTTCCGCATCTGGGGCAGTTCAGATCTGCGCCGCTGGCTGCCTCTCGACATCCGGCGGCCGTTACGCGCGACCCTGATCACCCTCGACGTGCCGGGGACCCGGCCCAGCCCCGCATTCACCCCGGCACACCCCGACGAGTTCACCGCGCTGCTGGATCGGCTACTCGACGAGCAGGGCTAGCGCCCGGCGTCGGACAGCGCAGCACGGGCCGCGTTGTATCCCGGGATGAACGTGATCCCCGGTCCGCCATGGCATCCGGTGCTGGCCAGATACAACCCCTCTACCGGAATCGGCTGTCCGAGAAAGCCTTTCGGCCCGGGCCGGTTGGGTCCGACCTGCTGAGCGTGGAACAGGCCGTGGCAGTAGTCGCCGCCGGGCGCACCGAACATCACTCCCATGTGCTTGGGCGTGAATGTGGTGTGCCGGCTGATGCTGCGCTCGAAGTTGGGCGCCAGCCGGGTGATCTTGTCGATCACCCGCTGACCCATCTCTATCTTGGCCGCACCGTAGTCCACGTCGCCCTCGATCGGGAACCACAGCGCGAACGCCGATGCGGCGTGCTTGCCCTGGGGCGCGAGATCGGGATCGTTCTGCGAGGGGACCTGGAAGACGACCGTCGGGTCGGCGGGCACGATCCCGCGCCGGCAGTCCTCCCACTGCTGCTGAACTTCCTCGGGCGTGCTGAAGATACCGATCGACGCCTGCATGCTCGGGTCGTTGAGCGCCTCGTAGGGAGCGGCGAACACGGGAGCCTCGTCCAGCGCGAAGTGCATCTGGATGTAGCTGCCGCGGTGGTCGATCCGGGCATAGCGTTCGCGGATATCGGCGGGTAGCGCCGCGGGATCGAGGAGTTCGTTGATGGTCAGGTCGGGCGCGACCGCGGAGACGACGATCGGCGCGGTCACGGTGTCACCCGCCTCGGTGCGCACCCCCCCGACATGGCCGTCGTCAACCAGCACCTCGGTCACCTTGGTGCGCAGCCGAAGCTCGCCGCCCTCGCGTTCGAGCACCTCGACCAGATGCGCGGTGAGCGCGCCGATGCCGCCGCGCAGCTTCTTCATCTGCATCGTGTCGCCGTCGGGAACGCCCAGCCCGAAGGCCAGGGCGGCCGCGCTGCCCGGCGTGGCCGGCCCGCGGTAAAGGGTGTTGACGGCCAGCACGGTCATCGAGCCGCGCAGCGCGCCGTGCTTCTCGCGGTCCGGAAGGTAGCGGTCCAGCACGTCGGTGACCGATCCGAACAGCATGTCGTCGATCGCCGAGCGTTCGAATTCGTTTGTGGCACAGGCATACATCTCGTCGATTGTCTTGGGTGGCGCGCCGGCCTCGAACCGGCCCAGCGCCCGGGTCGGCGCCTGCGCCCAGCCCATCAGCCCTGCCATCCCGTTCACCGCGTCCGCCCCGTGCACCTCGTTGAGGTGGGTGAACAACTTGATCGGGTCGCTGTACTGGACCATCGGATCGTCACCGACGCCGCGCAGCGCAACCGACATGACGTCCAGGTCGATGGTCGGCAACGTGTCCAGGCCGAGCGCCTCACGGACCACCGGCGCGGTGGGGAACTGCACCGATCCGGCGATCTCAAAGTGATAGCCGTCGAACAACTCCACAGTGGACGCCATGCCGCCTGCGTACAGCTTCGATTCCAGACACAACGTCCGCAGTCCCGCCTTCTGCAGCAGCACCGCGGCGGCTAAACCGTTGTGCCCGGCGCCAATCACGATCGCGTCGTAGTCGGTCATCAGCGCAGGCTGACACGGATGCCAAGTTTTGTCAATTATGACGAAACTTGGTCCGTCCACGCTTCGGAGATACCAGCTCGCAGCGTCTCCAGAGCGACGTGGCAGACCCGGGCCAGCTCGCCCAACGATCGGTGATCGCCGAGCATCCAGACCTCCATCGCGCCGAAGACAGCAGCCGCGATGCAACGCGCGGTCACCGCGAAGCGCAGCCGGTCGTCCGGCGACGGATCGCCCGCACAGCCACGGCGCTGCAACTGCGTCGCGATGGCGCCGGCGAAGTCGGCCTGCACATCCTGGATATGGCGAACGATGCGCCCGGGATCGATTTCGTCGTCGCGCAGGGCGGCGATTTTCCCCACGGCGTCAACGTCATACGGGAAGGCGAAGATCGCTGCCTGCACCGAGTCGATGATCGATTCGCTGGCCGGCCGGTCGTCCAGCGCCGCGCGAAACCAGTTCAATCCGGTGTAGTCGGCAAACAGCAGATCGTGCTTGGAGGAGAAGTGCCGGTAGAACGTCCGCAACGACACCCCGGCGTCCGCCGCGATCTGTTCGGCCGAGGTGTCCTCGACGCCCTGGGCCAGAAACCGCACCATCGCCGCCTGACGCAGCGCTTCACGCGTGCGCTCGCTACGCGCCGTCTGCGCCGGCCGGATCATGCCTGTAAATTACCGCAGATCGCGTTATGTCAATATTGACAAAACTTCGGCGTGCGGGTGAGACTGCGGCCATGGTCTCGATCATCGGTCACTTCCTGCTCGGCCTCGGCTGTATCGCCGCGATCATCGCCTCGAACCGAAATGTCTACGCCAGGCCCGCTAATGGGCCGTGGCTCTCGACACTGGAATGCGTGTACTACGTCGCCGGCATCGCGTCGATAGTGCTGGGCTACTACTTCAACATCCACTTCGTCATGGCCGCCCACGGGCAGGGCAACCTGGTCTCGGGTCCGGCCAGCTATCCGGAATTCATCAAGGGGCAGTTCGCCACCCCGGCTTGCGGCTCCGGTAACCAGGACTACATGATCGCGAATGTCATTCTGATGCCGGTGTTTACCATCATCGACGGCTACCGGCGTGGCCTGCGGCGCCCGTGGCTGTTCTTCCTCTCGAGCTTCTTCACCAGCTTCGCCTTCCCGTTCGCGTTCTACTTCGCGACGATGGAACGGCAGCGCCGGCATGCGCAATCGCCGGTGCCGGCGCCGATCACCTAGGCGCTTACGCCGTCCTGGCAGTCGGTTTCGTCCTCGGTGACGCTGGACAGCGGCGGCGGGGGCCAGTCGTGGTGGGCGGCCTGGTTTCCGCCGCGCCGTTTGGCGGCATACATCGCGGCGTCGGCGGCCGCGATCAACTCGATCAGTAGGTCGCCGATGTTGCCGGTCCGGTAGGCGGGGTGGATACCGGCCGTACCGATGCTGGCGGTGATGCCGAACGGAAGCGCGGCGATGACATCGCACAGGCGCTGGGCTCTGCTGCTGACGTCATCGGGGTGCCAGATGTCGGCGATGACGAACTCTTCGCCGCCGGAACGGCAGATAACGGCGGTGTCCTCATTTGTGTCGCGCAGCGCCCGTGACACCGAGATCAGCGCATCGTCGCCGGTGCTGTGTCCGTAGCTGTCGTTGAGTTGCTTGAAGCGGTCCAGGTCGATCACCGTGATGACGACGAAAGCCTGCTGCTTGACGCCCTTCTCCAGACAAGCCTTGGCGCGCCGGTGAAACGCCCGCCGGGTGAACAGACCAGTCAGTTGGTCGCGTTCGGCGTGCACGGCGTCGGCGCCGAGCACGTGTACGACGACCTGGATGCCGAACGGCACCGCCAAATTGAGCAGCAGTAGCACCGCGTACGCGCACACGGCGGCCATGACGTTGGCCCGCTCCGCGAACCGCATTCCTTCGAAGGCGCCGATGGCGCTGGCCACCGCGAAGTTATACGCCATCAACGGCGCCGTGTGGAACACCGCGATGTAACTGGCCATGGTCGCGAACGTGGTGCAGGCCAGAATGGCGACCAGAGGGCTGTGCTGAGCCAGCGCGGTCATGGCGATGCTCGCGTTGGACACCAGGGCGAAGCGAATCGCCGTGGTCCGGCTCGGCCAGCGCGCGGCCCACAGCAGCGCGGCGCACGCGGCGCCGACGCTCGCGGCCAGCGCGCACGTCAACTGCCACAAGCTCTTCGGACCAGTGGGAGTGAAGACAGTGCCCAGCGAAACCACGGCCAAACCGCTGGCGATAAACGCGATGGTCATTCGGGTGATGGTGTCCATGCCCCGGGCCTGCAGGTGTGCACTCAGCCCGTCGTAGTGATCGGGCTGACGCCACCACTGGCCGACCCAATCCATCCCGCCCCCACAGCCCTCCGGCGCGCTTGCCCCTCGCCTCAACTCTGGACGACGGTCAGAAAAGGATAGAGCAGCGACGAGAGCGCTCACCGAGCTTTGCTGCCCCGACGGCGGCAAAGTGATTAGACCGGCTCCAGCACCTCGGTACCGACGAAAGGCACCAGCGCCGCCGGAACCCGCACACTTCCGTCGGGTCGCTGGTGGTTCTCCAGGATGGCGACAAGCCAGCGGGTGGTGGCCAGCGTGCCGTTCAGCGTCGCGGCGATCTGTGGTTTGCCGTTGGGATCGCGGTAGCGGGTGGCCAGTCGGCGGGCCTGGAAGGTGGTGCAGTTCGACGTCGAGGTCAGCTCGCGGTAGGCCTGCTGGGTAGGCACCCACGCCTCGCAGTCGAACTTGCGGGCCGCCGACGAGCCGAGATCGCCCGCGGCGACGTCGATTACGCGATAAGGCACCTCGATGCGGGCTAGCATCTCGCGCTGCCAGCCCAGTAGCCGCTGATGCTCGGCCTCGGCGTCGGCGGGGTTGCAGTAGACGAACGCCTCGACCTTGTCGAACTGGTGCACGCGAATGATTCCGCGGGTGTCTTTGCCGTAGCTGCCCGCCTCGCGGCGAAAGCAGGATGACCAGCCGGCATAGCGCAGCGGTCCGCCGGAAAGATCGATGATCTCGTCGGCGTGGTAGCCGGCCAGCGGAACCTCCGAGGTGCCGACCAGGTACAGGTCGTCGGCCTCCACCCGGTAGATCTCGTCGGCGTGTGCGCCGAGGAATCCGGTCCCCGACATCACTTCCGGCCGCACCAGCACCGGCGGGATGATCGGGACGAAACCGTTGTCGGCGGCCAGCCGGATCGCCATCTGTAGCAACCCCAGCTGCAGCAACGCCCCCTGGCCGGTCAGGAAGTAGAACCGCGAACCGGACACCTTTGCGCCGCGTTCCATGTCCAGCAGGCCGAGCGCCTCGCCGAGCTCTAGGTGGTCTTTGGAGTTGTCGATCGCGGTGGGTTCACCGACGACGTCGAGAACGGCGTAGTCGTCCTCACCGCCGCCGGGCACGCCGTCGATGATCACGTTCGAGATCGCCAGGTGTGCGGCGCCGAACGCCGCTTCGGCCTCGGCCTGTTGCGCCTCAGCAGCTTTGACCTCGTCGGCCAAATCGCGTGCCTGGTCCAACAGCTTCGGACGTTGGTCGGCCGACGCCTTGCCCACCTCTCTGCTGACAACCTTCTGGTCGCCGCGCAGTGAGTCCGCCGCCGAGATCGCGGCCCGGCGAGCGGTGTCGGCCGCCAGCAGCGCGTCGACCAGCGTCGGGTCCTCGCCCCTCTTCTTCTGGGACTCGCGCACGGCATCGGGATTGTCCCGGAGCAGCTTCAGGTCGATCACGGCCTAGAACCCTACGCGGGTGTGATCGGCCAACGACAATCATTAACTTCTGCAACAGCCGTCACTAAGTGCGGTGGGCCTGTCAGAATGGACCCGATGTGGCATGAATCCGAGCACGACGAGCGCGATGCGTCTGGGGCCAAAGGTCGCGGGCGTCGTCTGCCGCGGCTCACATGGCGGAACGGCGTGCACGGCGCCCTGCAGGACCGGGC
>NZ_JBAPMI010000040.1:0-15768 GCF_049278535.1 Mycobacterium sp.
ACCCGGCCGGCCTGCTCCAGGTGTGACCCGCCCTTGATCAGGATGCCGCGACGAGCGCCGTTGCCGATCGCGGCGCTGATCGCCGTCGGCGTGGCAAGGCCCACCGCGCACGGGCAGGCGATCAACAGCATGGTCATCGCGCGCCGGACATCGCCGGTGAGAACCAAGGTGATCGCCGAGACGATGAACGAGATCGGCACGAAGCGGCGGGAGAAGTTCTCGCCGACGGTTTGGATGGGCGCCCGGTCGTGTTGGGCCTCCTCGACGCGGGAGATGATGCGCCCGATCGTGGTCTGATTGCCCACCGCCTGGGCGCGGACCACCAGGCGTCCGCGCAACACCACCGAGCCGGCGTGCACCGCCGACCCGGCGACGATGCTGACCGGCAGGGTCTCACCGGTGATCGCGGACTGGTCGACCACGGCCTCACCGTCGACGACGTCACCGTCGACCGGTATCGCCACATGATCGTGGATCACCACGTCGTCGCCGATCTCTACGGTGTCGATCGGCACCTGGACTTCGTTCCCGTCAACGAGGCGGATCCACGCGGTGTCGGCGGTACCGCGCAGCAGATCCGAGATGGCTCGCCGGGTCCGGCGCAGCGTCAGATCCTGCAGATATTCACCGATATTGAGCAGCCACAGCACGGTGAGCGCGACGACGTTCTCGCGCAGCACCAGGCTGGCCACGGTCGCCGCGGTCACCAGTGCGTCGGTGCCGGCGCGCCCGGACCGTAGCGAGCGCAACGCGCCCCGCAGGAACGGGTAGCCCATGAACACCGTGGCGCCGGTCGCGACCAGTTGGCCGGAGGGGCCCAGCAGCGGTGGACGGTTGAAGGCGTAGCGGCGGATGCCGAGCAGGGCCAGTGCCGCGCCGCCGATCACCATCCGCAGCACCTCGGTGTTGCGGATGTCCGAGGAACGGGGAGTACGGGCCGGAATCAGCTCGGCGGCAACGCTTTCAGCTGATGCGATGGCCGCCAGCACTTCGTCGCGATCGCAGCGCTTGGGTGCGTACCAGACGACGACCGAGCCGGTGTGGGGATAAGCGTGCACGGCCCGCACGCCGTGCTGCTGGTCCACCGCTTCTTCCACCGCGACCGCGCGCCGCGAGTTCGCGCGCACCCATGGCACCTTGACCCGCAGCCGCCCTGCGGCGTCGGACACGACCAACAAGTCGGTCATGCCGAGGAATCAGTGCTCGTGGTCGTGATCGTGATCGCCGATGGCCGGAGGCTGTGCCTCCTCGCCAATGCGGTCACGGGCTTCGGCCACCACATCGGCCAGCTTCAGCCGCGCCGACTCCGCTGCTTCCTCGGCGCGACGCGTGCCGCGCAGGCCCCACTCGGTCGCGGTCACCGCGGCGTCGTGCAGGGGAGCCTTGGCCAGGGCCTTGCGGAGGACCTCGTAAGCGCTGACGCCGACCAGGCCGGTTACCACCGTCCCGGCCGCCTTTCCCAGTAGGCCTTGCACCACCATCGCGAATGTCCTCCCGTCATGGCCGTCGGTCCGAATTCAGAGCCTTCGACGACGCTAACATCCATATATTGCGATATCAACATGGATTGCACCGACCGGTCAATCCAACCTGCGAGTGACCTTCTCCGTGTCGATTCGGCGCGACAGCGCAGCCGGGTCGGGGTTGGCCACGTAAACCAGCGATCCGCCGACCGCCAGCACACTCAACAAGCCGTCGATCACGTCGTCGGCCGCCTCCCAGGAAGCGGTCGACAGCACTCGATCGTCTGCCGTCAAAGCCTTTGCCGCCGCGGCCTTCTGGCAGGCATCGAGCACCTGCTCGACGGATCGGCCGGCCAGCGCCGGGCCGGGACGCTGCTCGGCCACGATCTGGTCGCCGTGGACCCGCACCGCGGTTGCGTAGTCGGTGACGCCAATCGGCAGATCGGCTGCCGGACGCCCGAAGGCATCCAGCGACAACACCGCCACCTCGGTGGCGCCGGTGCCGTCGGCCTCGTCAAGCCGCTGCGCGGTGCACAGGGCGATGTCGGCGACTATGCCGTTGCGGCCGTCCAGTACTACCTCCGCACCGATCCACCACACCCCGAGCAGCACCGCCGCGGTCTGCCAATGCGCCGGTAGCAGCACCGCAACCCGGCTGTCCGGACCGCCGCCCAACTCGTCGCGCAACAGGTTGCCGGTTTTTGCCGCCCAGTTGGCCAGCGTGACCGCTGACAGCTCGATACGTTCGCCCGTGGCGTCGTCGTAGTAGGTGATGCGCGGCCCGACCGGGTCGGCGCGCAGCATCGGATCCAGAATCGCTGCGCTTAGCGTCATCCGATCAGTAGATCAGTTGACGCACTCCGGGTGGTCAGCGCCCGCGGTCAGAATCGGCGACGGCGGGGGAGCCTCGGAGTCCGGGTGCGAGGCGGCGGCCAGCTTGGGGCTGCCGTCGCCGAGGCCCGAACCGGGCCCGGTGTAGTCGTTGCCCAAGACCACGCGAACCGTGCCCTGCGGCACCGATGAGTTCGCGATGACGGGCAGCCCGCCCAGTTCCTTGGCGATGGCTTTGGCGCCCACGTCATCGGACTTGGCGGCTTGCACCTGGCTGCCGGACACGTGCGCGGTATCGTTGTTGCCGACCTTGCCGGTGCTGAATCCCTTGGCGGTCAACACTTGTGAGACCGACGCGGCCAGGCCGTTGATGTCGGTGTCGTTGAGGACGCTGGCGCTGGTCTTGCCCGGCGCGTAGGCCAGCTCCTCAGTCTTGCCTTTGGCCTGATCCTGCAGCAGGCCGCCGACCCAGTCCTGCACCTGGTGCGGATCGACCCGCACCACGCTGTGCATGCCGTCGTCGCTCCAGCCGGACTCGTCGAGCACCGGGATGGTGGCAAAAGCGATCCGGCCCGCGGCCAGCTTCTGCAGCTGGTTCACGAAATCCATGATGTCCCAACCCGATGACAGCACCACCGAGCGCTGGATGGCCTGCTGCAGCCGGTTTATGGTGGCCGGGCTGGACAGCGTTTTGCCCGAGATCACCTGGTGGGCCAGCGAGGACATCACCACCTGCTGCCGTACCACCCGGTCCAGGTCGCCGCGCGGCAGTTCGTGACGCTGGCGGACGAAGCTCAGCGCTTGCGGACCGTTCAGCTTCTGCGGCCCGGCCGGGAAGTCGGCGCCCGAAAGTGGTTCGAAGACAGGCTCTTTGAGGCAGACATTGACCCCGCCGAGGGCGTCGGTGATCAGCGAGAAGCCCAGCAGTCCGATCTCGGCGTAATGGTCGACGGTGACGCCGGTGAGGTCGGCGACCGTCTTGATCAGCGCCTCGCGGCCGGCCTCGGTGCCTTCCCGCTCCGCCTCATCGGCCGCCATGCCCGATTCGACCAGGCTGACCCGCTTCTCTTCTTTGGTCTGGCCGTAGACGCCGTTGATCTTGGTCTTGCCCAGGCCCGGCGCGGACAGATAGGTGTCACGTGGAATCGAGATGGCGGTGGCCGACTTCCCGTTGTCGGGGATGCGCACCAGGATGATCGTGTCGGTGTTGCTCGCCACCTCGTCGCCGGCCCGCAGTGTTGCCAACTCTTGCTGGCTCAGTGGGTTGCCATGCGCATCGGAGCGGCTGTCCATGCCGACCAGCAGGATGTCCAGCGCCCCGTCGTCGCCGCCGTGACCCAACGACGGCGCGAAGACGTGGTAGATCCCGTCTTCGAAGGAGCGGACTTTGCTCCACGCCACCCCGGTGACCAGAACGACCAGCACGGCGGTAACGGTCGCAATCACACGCGCAACGCGTTGCTCAGGCATCACATCAGGCTACTTGCGTCACACCAGTATCGCTGGTAACGCCGCCCCGGCGTGCCAGACTCGTAGCTTGTGGGCGCCGGCGACGATGCAGCCCGCGCAGCGGGGTGTGGAGGAGTGGCGCAGGGTGGCACGCCGGCGACGATGCAGCCCGCGCAGCGATTGAGGAGGAGTGGCGCAGGTGGCACGCAGAATCGTGATCGCCGGGGCCGGCGGGCAGGTCGGTACCGTACTGGCGGCCGAAGCGAGCAGGCAGGGCCGCGAGGTGCTGGCGCTGACGTCGTCGCAGTGGGACATCTCCGATCCGCGATGTGCGGCCGAGATCGTGCAGGCCAACGACGTGGTGATCAATTGCGCGGCCTACACCGCCGTCGACGACGCGGAGCGCGAACAGGACAAGGCATCCGCGATCAATGCCGCGGGCCCGGGTCACATCGCCCAGGCCTGCGCCCGGGCTGGGGCGCAGCTGGTGCACATCTCCACCGACTACGTATTCGACGGCGACTTCGGTGGCGCGGCTCCGCATCCCTACGAGCCGGACGACGCGACCCGGCCGCTGAGCGTCTACGGGCAGACCAAGCTGGCCGGTGAGCAGGCCGTGCTGGCCGCACTGCCACAGGCCGTGGTGGTCCGCACCGCCTGGGTCTACACCGGCGGGAACGGCAAGGACTTCGTCGCCACCATGCGCCGGCTGGCCGCCGGCGATGGCGTCGTCGACATGGTGGACGACCAGACCGGATCGCCCACCTACGTAGCCGACCTGGTCGGCGCGCTGCTCGAGGTGGCCGACGGGCGGGTGCACGCCCCGAACGGCATAGTGCACGCCGCCAACGACGGTGCGGTCACCCGATGCGGACAGGCCCGCGCGGTGTTCGAGAGTGTCGGCGCAGATCCGGAGCGGGTACGGCCGGTGAGCAGCGAGCTCAAACCTCGTCCGGCGCGGCGTCCGCCTTATTCGGCGCTGTCCGCCCGCCAGTCCCAGGCAGCCGGCCTATCGCCGCTGCGGCCGTGGCGAGAGGCGTTGGAGGCGGCGCTGGCGGCGCCGCTGAACACCTGACCGTTACCCTCGACGCGTGAGTGACGTCCTGCCGGTGGTCACGGTGACCTATTCGCCGGGCCCGCACCTGGGCCGGTTTCTGGCATCGCTGTCGCATGCAACCGAGCGGCCGGTCAGCGTGCTGATGGCCGACAACGGCTCGACCGACGGGGCGCCGCAGGCCGCGGTCGAGCGCTACCCGGGCGTGCGACTGTTCTCCACCGGGTCCAATCTCGGCTACGGCAGCGCGATCAACCGCGCGGTGGCAGAGCTGGCGGACGCCGACGAGTGGATCATCGTGGCCAACCCGGACGTGCAGTGGGGCCCCGGCAGCATCGACGCGCTGCTGGACGCCGCGACGCGCTGGCCCCGCGCGGCGACACTGGGTCCGTTGATTCACGACCCCGACGGGTCGGTGTATCCGTCGGCGCGCGAGCTGCCCAGCCTGGTCCGCGGCGGGATGCACGCGGTTGTCGGACAGCTCTGGAAGAAAAATCCCTGGTCGGCGGCCTACCGCCAGGAGCGGCTGGAACCCAGCGAGCGACCGGTGGGCTGGCTGTCCGGCTCGTGCCTGCTGGTGCGCCGGGCCGCCTTCGAGCAGATCGGCGGCTTCGACGAGCGCTACTTCATGTACATGGAAGACGTCGACCTGGGCGATCGGCTTGGCCGCGCGGGCTGGCTCAACGTGTACGTGCCCTCGGCGGAAGTGCTCCATCACAAAGGCCACGCGACTGCGCGGGAGTCGGCCCGCAATCTGGCGGCGCATCACAAAAGCACCTACACCTACCTCGCGGACCGGCATCCTGGACCGTGGCGCGCTCCGCTGCGGCTGGCCTTCCGGGCCGGTCTGGCGGTGCGGTCGCGGTTGATGGTGCGCAGTTCCGCAGAAGGGCGGCAGTGACGTGAGCCAGCAAGTCGACGCCGTCGTCCTGGTCGGCGGCAAGGGAACCCGGCTGCGGCCGCTGACGCTGTCGGCGCCCAAGCCGATGCTGCCCACGGCCGGGCTGCCCTTCCTCACTCACTTGCTGTCGCGGATCGCCGCGGCCGGGATCGAGCATGTGATCCTCGGGACCTCCTACAAGCCAACGGTGTTCGCGGCGGAGTTCGGTGACGGTTCCAAGCTCGGCCTGCAGATCGAGTATGTGACCGAACAGGATCCGCTGGGTACCGGTGGCGGGATCGCCAACGTCGCGGGCTATCTGCGCCACGACACGGCGTTGGTGTTCAACGGCGACGTGCTCTCCGGAGCGGATCTGGGTCAACTGCTGAACTATCACCGCGACCAGCAGGCCGATCTGACCCTGCACCTGGTGCGGGTCGGCGACCCCAGGGCTTTCGGCTGCGTGCCGACCGAAAATGGCCGTGTCACAGCATTTTTGGAGAAGACCGAAGATCCGCCGACCGACCAGATCAACGCTGGCTGCTACGTGTTCTCCCGCGAGATCATCGATCGCATCCCGCGCGGCCGCGAGGTGTCGGTCGAGCGCGAGGTTTTTCCCACCCTGCTGTCCGACGGTGTCACGGTGTGCGGCTACGTCGACGCCAGCTATTGGCGCGACATGGGCACACCGGAGGATTTCGTACGCGGCTCGGCGGACCTGGTGCGCGGCATCGCTCCGTCGCCGGCGCTGGGTGGCCATCGCGGGGAGCAGTTGGTGCACGACGGCGCGGCGGTGTCGCCCGGCGCGCTGCTGATCGGCGGCACGGTCGTCGGACGTGGCGCCGAGATCGGCCCCGGCGCCCGGTTGGACGGCGCGGTCATCTTCGACGGTGTGCGGATCGAGGCGGGCAGCGTGATCGAGCGCTCGATCATCGGCTTCGGGGCACGCATCGGCCCACGGGCACTGGTCCGCGACGGCGTGATCGGCGACGGCGCCGACATCGGCGCCCGCTGTGAGCTGTTGCGCGGCGCGCGCGTCTGGCCCGGTGTGAGCATCCCCGACGGCGGGATCCGCTACTCCAGCGACGTGTGAGCGCGCTCGACCAGGTCGGAGACAGCGACCGGCGCGCAGCCGAGGTCAACACGTTTCGACTCGCCGCCCACGACTGGGGAATGACGCTGGGATGGATCCTGGCAAGCACGCTCCCTCAGCGCGTCGAGCGGTACTGCCGCGCTCACATCAGAGCTGCTGCTGGATTTTTTCGGCAGCTAAAGCAGGGGCGATACCTAGGCGAATAGCTTGTGGTGAGCGCGAACGAACTCTTCGACGCTCTGCGGCGGATGCCCTGTAAGGGCTTGCACCTGGTCGGTGGACCGATTGTAGCGGTCCTCGCCGTGCAGTCGAGCCATCGTTGTGATGTGTTCCTGCACATGATGATCGAGTCCACTGCCCTCGAGCTGATGTCGCCAGCCATCGAAGTCGACGCGCTGTCCGGTGATTTTTCGGCCCAAGGCATTGCCGTACTGTGCGGCGAGTCCATCGACGTCAAGGACTGTGGGTCCGGTCAGCTCATACACGGCGCCGATGTGTTGCGCCGGATTGCGCAATACGGCGCTGACCGCGTCGGCGACATCGACGGCGGCGATCGGTGACGTCCGGCCGGCGCCGAAAGGTAATGCGAGAACTGACTGCTCGCCTATCGAGCGGGCAGCGAGCAGCGTAAACAGCGGATTCTCCAGGAAGACAGTTGGCCGGATCTGCACGGCCGGTATCGGTGACCAATCGATGACGTGCTCGGCGAGCCAATGCAGTCGATGTTGATGAGACTCTGCAGTGCTCGTAGGGGTCATCTGCGACACGGTCATCTGCGACATGTTCACCAGCACGTCGAGATCGGTCAGTCCGGCGGCAAGTGAGCAGACAACGGTGGTGGCCTCCAAGTAGGAAGCGGAGACGCTCATGCTGAAAAAGATCCGGGTCATGCCATCAAGCGCGTTAGCAACATCGACGGGGTCGGTGAGATCTCCGACAGCAACCTGAGCGCCGCTCTCGCGCAACGCTTCTGCGCGGGCATCTTCGCGATGCACCATCGCGCGCACGGTTTGGCCAGCAGCCAGCAATTTGTCGACTACCAGGCGACCGACTCCGCCGACGCCACCACCAGCCCCAGTCACCAGGTAGGTCGATGTTGAAGTCATTCCGGTTCTCCCGTCGCTATTTCCGCTCAGCCGCCGAGAGTGCAGCCCTCTCGACCAGGTAGGCCAGCGCGTCGTCGCTGCCGGGGGGCAGGCCGTCGATCGGCCACCACCTCAGGTCCACTGACTCTTCGCTGAGGGTGATCTGCGCTCCGGGCGGCGCGTGTGCCACGAACTGCAGGTCGAGATGACGGGTCGGCACCCCCAGCGAGCAGGTGAGGGCGTGGACGTTGATCGCGGCGAGGTCGGCGGCGATCCGCAGGCCGTCGACTCCGGATTCCTCGGTGGCCTCCCGCAGCGCCGCCGCCACGATGTCGGGGTCGGAATCCTCGCAGTGCCCACCCAATTGGACCCACCGGCCCAGCCGCGGATGCAACGTCAGCAACACCTGACCGCCGGTGTCGTCGAGCACCAACGCCGATGCCGTGATGTGCCCGGGTACGCATTCCCGAAGGCAGGCGTCCTCCCGCGCATCCAGAAACGCCAGTACCGCGTTGCGCAGCGACTCCTGCGACCGATCGGGTGGCTGCCAGTCGGACAGCAGCGCAATGGCCGACGATCGAACGCTCACTTGCGCACCAACAGGTCATTGACTGCGACGGGCTCGCGAGGTTCGGCCACCGGCTGCTCGGGATAGCCGATGGCGATGGCGCCCAACGGTTCCCAGTCGGCCGGCAGGTTCAGCTCGTCACGAACCAGGTCCGCGGCGAAGATCGTCGAGCCGATCCAGCAGCTGCCCACCCCGCGCACCGCCAAGGCCACCAACAGGCCCTGTACCGCTGCGCCGACCGCGACGGTGAACATGGTGTGCTCGGCGTCGGTGCGTGCGGCGTCGGGATAACTGTGCGCGCCGTCGGGCACCAGCATCGGAATCACGACTTCGGGTGCGTCGTAGAGGATCTGGCCGCGGCCTACTCGCCGCTCGACCGCATCGGCAGGCTTGCCGTCACCTGCCAGGTCGGAGCGCCACTTGTCGCGCATCCGCTCGAGCAGCCGGGTCCGGGTCGCTGGGGTCTGCAACCAGACGAAGCGCACCGGCCGGGTGTGATGCGGGGCCGGGGCGGTGAGCGCTTCGGCGACAGCGTCTTCGATGAGTTGCGGGTCGACCGGTTCCGCGGCGAATTGGCGCACTGAGCGGCGCAGCAGCTGGGCCTGTTGACGACCCAGTGCCAGGGCCTCCTCGGTGCCCAGCCAGAACAGGTCGTCGCTGCCGGACCGCACGAGGTGGCGCGCCGTGGCGTCGGTGTCGGTCACCACGCCGGCCGGCAGCCCGCGCACCACGGCCACCGGTATCGCGGTCAGCTTGCCCTTCACCAGATCGGCCGCCGCGGCGATCTCATCGGCGATTGCGACCTCGGTGACTACCAGTTCGTTGCCGTGCCGGTCGACCGCCCCGGCGTACCCGTGCAGCACCGAAACGCCGGCCGCGCCAACGGCGGCGTCGGTCTGGCCGTTGCGCCAGGCGCGGCCCATCGTGTCGGTGACCACGACGCCGACGGTGACGCCGAGGCTCCTGGCCAGCCCGGCTCGCAGTGCCGCGGCGCTGCCGTCTGGGTCGAGGGGCAACAACGCCAATTCGTCGGTGCCGATGTTGGATCCGTCCACGCCCGAGGCGGCCTGGACCACACCCAGCCCGTTCTCGGTGATCAGCGTGCGGCCCTTGCGGGCCAGCACGCGAACTGACTCGGCATCGACAAGCTTGCGGCGCAACGCGTCTCGCTCTTCGGGATCTCCGGGTGCGGGCACCAGGCGGTCCTCGCACTTGGACAGCACCTTGCTGGTGACCACAAGCACGTCGCCGTCGCGCAGCCAGGGCGCCGCGGCGACCAGCGCGGCGCCCAGGTCGTCGCCGGGGCGGAACTCGGGAAGCCCGGTGACCGGCAGGATCTCGATCGGCGACGCGGAGCCGTGTTCAGTCACGCCGCTCCTCCTCATCGCTGCGCTCTGCATCGTCGTCGGCGGGCTCGCTCACGCGGCCACGCCCGCAAGCTCGAGACCGGCGCTCACCATCTCGGCGGTGGCCTTGGGATCGGTCATCAGCAGCGGCACCGATCGCACGGCCAGGCCGTCGATTTCAGCCCGATCGCCCTCGTGGATCAGCCAGCAGTCCAGGATCCCGGTATTTGCTCGCGCTCCGTAGTAACGTCCTACCGCCTCGGCTGTCGACGCCACCCCGATCACCTTCAGGCACTCGTCGGCCATGCCACGCAACGGCTTTCCATCGATGATCGGCGAATAGCCGACGACGGGGGCGTCGGTGGACCGCAGCGCCGCCCGGATCCCGGGGATCGCCAGGATCGCACCGACGCTCACGACCGGATTGGACGGCGCTACCAGGACGACATCGGCGTCGGCGATGGCGTCGGTGACTTCCGTTGTTGCATTCGCCTTTTCAGCGCCGACGAAGGCAAAACTGTGCGTCGGCAACTGCGCGCGGTAGCGCACCCACCACTCCTGGAAGTGGATCGCGCGCTGGCTGTGATCCGCGGGATCGGTGATGACGACGTGTGTTTCGCAACGGTCGTCGCTGGCCGGCAGTAGTCGCGCACCGGGCTGCCAGCGGTTGCACAGCGCGGCGGTCACCTCTGACAGTGGGTAGCCGGCGCGCAGCATTTGGCTACGCACCAGATGGGTGGCCAGGTCGCGGTCGCCGAGCTGGAACCAGTCGGGCTGCACTCCGTACTGCGCGAGTTCTTCCTTGGCATGCCAGGTTTCGCCGCGATGGCCCCAGCCCCGTTCCGGGTCTACACCTCCACCTAAGGTGTACATGCAGGTATCCAAGTCGGGGCAGATGCGCACGCCATGCATCCAGGCGTCGTCGCCGATGTTGACCACCGCGGTCAGCTCGTGATCGCCCACCGGCGCTGACGCGGAAGCGAATTGGCCCAGACCGAGTAGCTGCTGTACCCCGAGCAGGAAGCGGGCGCCGCCCACCCCGCCGACCAGAACCGTGACCTTCACACCGCACGACAGTACGCGCGACCTCGGTGGAGACGCCGAGGTGAGGGGGGGTGATCGAAGCTCGTGACCGGTGCTGGAATGCCTTGAGGGGCAGGTGTGACCGACACGCCAAGGCCGCCAAGGCGTCAGTGTTGCAAAAAATTGGTCACGAGATGATATGGAAATCTTCCGAATCGCTTGCAAAGCACCTCTTACCCGTGTGTAATCACACCAGTGTCATTTCGGTTGGCCGGCCGGATTCGGTGTCGCAGACCGAGATTCGATCATTTGTTCGAATCGGGATGGCCGACATCAAAACAGTGGTCACATTCAGGATCATGGAAACCAGGTGAGGAGGCGGAGCATGTCCTACGAACACCTTCGAGGCTTAATGGGTGGGACACCACCGCACACCACTCCCGGCTTGCCGCTGACAGGGGTATCCCCAAGGCCCCATTTGAGTTTGGTTCCCGACACGGTCGAAGATGAATTCGAGGCCGCCGAGGTTGAGACCGATCAGTGGCAAGACCGTGCGTTGTGTGCTCAGACGGATCCGGAAGCGTTCTTCCCCGAGAAGGGCGGCTCCACCCGCGAGGCCAAGAAGATCTGCCTTGGCTGCGAGGTGCGCAGTGAGTGCCTCGACTACGCGTTGGCCCACGACGAGCGCTTCGGCATTTGGGGCGGTCTCTCCGAGCGGGAGCGCCGCCGCCTCAAGCGCGGAATCATCTGACGCGACGCGGTCATTCGATAGCGGGTGACCGCCGCGTTGGGCCACGCCCGCCGGCGACCACCGGTCATTCGTCGTCGATCGTCGGGTCGATGACCGAGGGTTCCACGTCCAAATAGGTGGCCACCTGAGCCACCAGGATTTCATGCAGTAATTCAGCCAGCTCGACGGTGTCTTTGGCCCGTCGCTCGATTGGCTTGCGGAACAACACAACTCGTGCGCGCGTGGCGCTCCCGCGCACGTCGACGCCGGCGGCGATCAACCGTGCCAGGGCGATCGGCCCGTCGGCGACCACCTCCGGTGGCCACTGCACGCTGTCTGGATCCTTGGCCGAAATCCGCGGGATCTCGTCCACGGCAACGTCGAGTCCCGACAACCGTTCCTGCCATCGCCGCTCGATGGGCTCGTAGGCCTCGAGCACGGCCATGTCGAAGCGTTCGGCGCGGCTGCGCCACCCCGGCACCGACGGCGGCAACAGCGGACCGCGCATATCGCGGCCGCGGCGCGAGACCCTTTTGCCGACCGAGCGCCGGCCGCGCGGGGAGCTGCGCGAATCGCTCACCCGGCGATGGTAACGGTTGGGCATCCTGGCCCGAGTGAATGCGCGTGTCCGGCGCCATCCGGACGTTTTCGCACGATAACCTCCTGATCGTGAATGTTCCGCGTCGCTGTTGCCGGCCTGGGTGTCCGCATTACGCGGTCGCGACGCTGACCTTCGTCTACTCGGATTCGACGGCGGTCATCGGCCCGCTGGCCACCACGCACGAGCCGCACTCGTGGGACCTCTGCGTCAGCCATGCCGGCCGGATTACCGCGCCGCGCGGCTGGGAGCTCGTCCGGCATTCCGGTCCGCTGGCCACCAACCCTGACGAAGACGATCTGATCGCGCTCGCCGAGGCCGTGCGCGAGGGCCGCGACGTGGCCGTCGGCGGTGGAGCGGTCAACGGATTCCACGACTTGAACGGCCAGTACAGCGGTGCGACCGCCGAGGCGCCCGCAACGGGTGTCTTGACCTCGCCCGCCCCGCGCCCCGCGGGCAACGGGCGTCGGCGCGGTCACCTTCGGGTGCTGCCCGACCCCGCCGAGTAGTACGGACCAGCCGCCGCTGGGGCGTCCAACCGGTGCGGTAGCCCGGCTAAGCTGACGACGCACAGATCATTGTCCGTCGTCAGGAGCCCCTTCGATGTCTCGGCCCGCTGCGGCTGTTCACCGTGTCATCAAGGCGTACGACGTGCGCGGACTGGTCGGTGCGGAGATCGATGAATCGTTCGTCACCGACGTCGGCGCCGCGTTCGCCAGACTGATGCGCAGCGAAGGCGCGCAGCGGGTCGTCATCGGCTACGACATGCGGGACAGCTCGCCGTCGCTGGCGGCGGCCTTCGCGGCCGGTGTTACCGGCCAGGGTCTCGATGTGGTCCGGATCGGCCTGGCGTCAACCGATCAGCTCTATTTCGCCGCCGGACTCCTGGACTGCCCGGGCGCGATGTTCACCGCGAGCCACAACCCGGCCGCCTACAACGGCATCAAGCTGTGTCGGGCGGGCGCCAAGCCGGTCGGCGCGGACACCGGGTTGACGGTCATCAGTGACGACATCATCGCCGGAGTCGCATCCCACGACGGGCCCACCGGAAACATCACCGACAAAGACGTCCTGGCCGAATACGGCGACTTTCTCCGCTCGCTGGTCGACACCTCCGCGCTGCGTCCGCTGCGGGTAGCCGTCGACGCGGGCAACGGGATGGCGGGCCACACCGCGCCCGCCGTACTCGGCGCAATCGACTCGCTCACGCTGTTGCCGTTGTACTTCGAACTCGACGGCACGTTCCCCAATCATGAAGCCAATCCGCTGGATCCGGCGAACCTGGCCGACCTGCAGGCCTACGTGCGCGACAGCGGCGCTGACATCGGGCTGGCCTTCGATGGCGACGCGGACCGGTGCTTCGTCATCGACGAGCGCGGCCACCCGGTATCGCCGTCGACGGTGACCGCCCTGGTCGCGGCCCGCGAGCTGAGCCGTGAGATCGGTGCGACGGTGATTCACAACCTGATCACGTCTCGCGCTGTGCCCGAGTTGGTCGTCGAGCGAGGGGGCACGCCGGTGCGCTCGCGAGTCGGGCACTCCTACATCAAGGCGCTGATGGCCGAGACGAACGCGATTTTCGGCGGCGAGCACTCCGCGCATTATTACTTCCGCGACTTCTGGGGAGCCGACTCGGGGATGCTGGCCGCGCTGTACGTGTTGGCCGCGCTCGGCAGTCAGGAGCGCACGCTGTCCGATCTGACCGCCGACTATCAGCGCTACGAATCGTCCGGCGAGATCAACTTCACCGTTTCCGACGCACCCTCGTGCGTCGAAGCGGTGCTCAAGTCGTTCGGCACCCGGATCAACTCCATCGACCATCTCGACGGGGTGACCGTCGACCTCGGCGAGGGCAGCTGGTTCAACCTGCGCACCTCCAACACCGAACCGCTGCTGCGGCTGAATGTGGAAGGGCGTTGCGTCGAGGACGTTGACGCGGTGGTGGAGCACGTGGCCGGTGAAATTCGTCGGCAGGTCGGCCAGTCGGAGGCCGTGACGTGAACGCGACTCAGGCCGTGATCGACCTCGACGACACCGAGGGCCTGCTTTCCGCCGACCGCGACGGTCTGTTGCGTGCGGCGTCGATGGCGGGCGCGCATGTGCGTGCGGTCGCGGCAGCCCTCGACGAGGGCGCCCTGGACTCCCTCGGCGGCGACGACCGGCCCCGCACGGTGATCTGGGTTGCCGGACGAGGCGTCGCCGAGACCGCGGGCACCATGCTTGCCGCGACGTCAAGCGGCTTGGCGGACGCGCCGATCGTGATCGCCGCCGAGGCCCCTCCCTGGATCGGCCCGTTGGACGTGGTGATCGTGGCCGGTGATGACCCCGGCGATCCGGCGTTGGTCGGGGCCGCCGCGAGCGGAGTGCGCCGGGGCTCGCGGGTTGTCGTCGCCGCACCGTACGAAGGCTCGCTACGCGATATCACGGCCGGCCGGGTGGCGGTGATGGAGCCGCGATTGCCGGTCGACGGTGACTTCGGTCTGTGCCGATATCTGGCCATCGGACTGGCCGCCCTCTACAGCGTCGATCCCCGGCTGCATGTGGACCTGGCCGCGATGGCCGACGAGCTGGACGCCGAAGCGCTGCGCAACAGCGCCGGCCGCGAAATCTTCACCAATCCGGCCAAGGCGCTGGTCGAGCGAATGTCGCAGCGCCGTGTCGTGCTGGCCGGCGACTGCGCCGCGACCCTGGCGCTGGCCCGTCACGGTTCCGGTGTCCTGCTGCGCACCGCGTACGAGGTGGTAGCTGCCACCGGGCTGGCGGACGCCTTGATCGCGATGCGGGCCGGGGCGGGTTCGGGGTTTGCCAACCCGACGGAGGCGTTGTTCCACGACGAGGAGATCGACGGGCCGATCGCCGAGCGGCTGCGGGTGCTGGCGTTGACGTTGGATGCCGAGCGGACGGTCGTGGCGGCCCGGGTCACCGGGCTCGACGACGTCGATCTCGTCGGTGCCGAGGATGTGCCTGATCTGCCGGATGGCCGTCGCGCGCTGCCCGGCGCACGACGGATCGAGCAGCAGCTGGCCATATTGGCGGTCCGGTTGGAGATGGCGGCGGTTTATTTGCGGCTGGTACGGGGATAACTGGTTCTGAGGTAATGCCAAGTGCAGTTGCTACGTGGAGCGATACGGACTTACGCGTGGGGGTCACGGACCGCCATCGCGGAGTTCACTGGTCGCCCCGTGCCGGCCGCGCATCCCGAAGCCGAACTCTGGCTGGGCGCTAACCCGGGCGATCCGGCCTGGCTGGAAGAGCCGGGCGGCGAAGTCTCGTTGCTGCAGGCGGTGATCGCCGACCCCGAAGGTCAACTCGGCGCCGCGGCCCGCGCCCGGTTCGGCGATGCGCTTCCGTTCCTGCTCAAGGTGCTGGCGGCCGACGAACCACTGTCGCTGCAGGCGCACCCCAGCGCCGAACAAGCCACCGAGGGTTACCTACGCGAGGAACGCCTCGGCATCCCGGTCAACTCGTCGGTGCGCAACTACCGAGACGCCAGCCACAAACCCGAGCTGTTGGTGGCCCTGCATCAGTTTGAGGCGCTGGCAGGCTTCCGTCCCGCGGCCCAGACCATCGAGCTGTTGCGGGCCCTGGCGGTGTCCGACCTGGACCCGTTCATCGAGCTGCTCAAAGACCAGTCCGACGCTGACGGAC
>NZ_JBAPMI010000041.1:0-12296 GCF_049278535.1 Mycobacterium sp.
CGAATCCCTGCAGGGGCGGATAGGAGAAGTAGGCGTCCTCGGAGGCGATGACGATGTCTGTGGTCAGGCCCATGTGCGTGCCGCCGCCGACGCAGTAGCCGTGCACCTGAGCGATGGTGGGCTTGGAGAACTCCCACAGGTTCAGCGTCGGCTTGACGAAGAGATCCGACTGCGCCTTCCACGGGTGGCCCGTCACCATGGCGTTCTCCACGAACGACGGATAATCGACAGCGTTGTTGCCGATGGCGTGCCCGGAGCAGAATCCCTTGCCATTGGCCTTCAGCACCAAAACCTTGATGTCGTAGTCACGGTCGGCATCAAGCAACGCCGCGTCGACTTCTTCGGCCAGCTTCTGGTCCTGGGCGTTCGCCTTCTCCGGCCAGTTCAGGGTGATCTTCGCGATCGGCCCATCCTTTTGGTAGATGATTCTTTCGCGAGTCTCGTTGAGATCCATATGCTTTTACCCTTCCTCGATGAACTGATGAAGCCTCTATGAACTGATGACGCCGATTTCTGCGCCGATGTCGTAGGTAGTCCCGATCTGGCCCGTCCATTGCACGGTGCCGGACGCACCGGCCTCGATTTCCTGCTCCACTTTCTCGGTGGCGATCACATAGATCGGTGTGCCCTCGTCGACATGCTGGCCGGCTTCGACGAGCAGGTCGGTGAGTTCCGCCTCCGAGACGGCCACCGATACCCGTGGAATGCGAATGATGAAGTCAGCCACGGGATCCCGCCTTGTCCAAGGTCCGCTGAGCGGCGGCGACGATACGCTCCGGCGACGGATAGACAGTTGCCTCCAGCGCGGCCGCGGCGGGGTTGGGGATGAATCTGGCGGCGACCCGTTCGATCGGCGCGACGAGCTCGCCGAACAGCTCGGACTGCAGGGTCGCGGCGATCTCCGCGCCGGGGCCGCCGAATTGCACGGCGTCGTGGACAATTACCGCTCGGCAGGTTCGGCGCACGGAATCCACGATCGTGTCGACGTCGAGTGGCACCAGGGTCCGAAGATCGACGACCTCTGCGCTGACGCCGTGGCCGGCCAGGGTCTCCGCCGCTGTCATCGCGTCATGCACGGCACGGCCATAGCTGATCAGAGTTACATCGGTGCCGGGCCGCTTGATGTCGGCCTCACCCAGCGGAATCCTAAAACCCGGATCGACGGGAACCGGCCCCTTCTTGCCTTGCAGCCGAATGGTTTCGACGAACAGGCACGGGTCCTCGTCGAAAATCGCCGAGGCCAGCAGGCCTTTGCCGTCGCGCGGCGTGGAGGGCACGATCACCTTCATGCCGGGGATGTGCATGAACCATGCCTCGAGGCTCTGCGAATGCGTTGCACCGGTGGCCAATCCCGCGTACACCTGGGTTCGGATGGTGATCGGCGCCGTGGTGCGCCCAGCGGTCATGAATCGCAGCTTGGCAGCGTTGTTGATCAGCTGGTCGGCGGCGATCCCGATGAAATCCATGATCATGATCTCGGCCACCGGCAGCATCCCGTCGATGGCCGCGCCAATCGCCGCGCCAACGATAGCGGCCTCCGAAATCGGCGTGTCCAGGACGCGGTCGTGGCCATATTTCGTCGACAGCCCCGCCGTGGGGCCCGACGCCCCGGGATCGGCAATGTCCTCACCGAGCAGGAACACTCGGTCGTCGGCAGCCAGCGCCTGATCCAACGCGAGGTTCAGCGCCTCGCGCATCGTCATCTCTTTGTCGTCCATGCCTTACACCGGGAACTTGATCGGGGTTGCGTACACGTCGCGGTCGAGCTCCTCGACCGCCGGGGAATCCGCGCTCATCACGGTTTTCAGCGCTGCCTCGACCGTCGCGAGTGCGTCGTTGTCGATGCCGTCCAGCTCGGTTTCGCTGCAGATGCCCGCCTCGGCGAGATGCGCGCGGAACTTCGGCACCGGGTCGGCCTCCATCGCGGCGGCCAGCTGCTCCTTGGGGATGTACGGCATCCGGTCACCGAAGTAGTGGCCACGGAAGCGGAACGTCACACACTCGATAAAGGTCGGGCCTGCGCCGGAGCGAGCCCGTCGCAACGCCTCGTCGAGAACCGATTTCACCGCCAGCGGGTCGTTGCCGTCCACCCGCACACCCGGCATGCCGTAGCCGGCCGCGCGTTCGGCGACGTGCTCGAGCTTCATCGTGTCGCGAGTGGGCGTCATCTCGGCATAGAGATTGTTCTGGCACACGAAGACCATCGGCAGGTCCCACAGTGCGGCCATGTTGGCCGCCTCGTGAAACGAGCCGGTGTTGGTCGCGCCGTCGCCGAAGCTGACCGCGGTGACGCGGTCAAGGCCTTTACGTTTGGCGGACATCGCCAGGCCCACCGCCACCGGGGGGCCGGCGCCGACGATGCCGGTCGACAGCATCACGCCGTTCTCCGGCTTGGCGATGTGCATGGTGCCGCCCTTGCCTCGACTGGCACCCGTTGTCCGCCCCATCATCTCGCCGTAAATCTCTTCCAGCGGAACGCCTTTGCCGATCAGATCGTGCAACCCACGGTAGGTGGTCACCAGCTGGTCATCAGCCCGCAATGCGACACCCATCGCGGCGGCGATCGCTTCCTGGCCGCGCGACGGCCAGTACACGCACATGAACTCTCCGGTGCCGATACCCTTGGAGAGCCGGTCGTCAGCGGCCTTCATCAGCACCATCAGCGCGTAGAGGCGCTTGTGCACCTCTGGAGAGACCTGGGCTGCCGAGCTCACTTTGCGTAGGAGCCAATCTCCGCGTAGACCTTGGGAATTGGCGGTGTCTCCATGTTGAGCAGCTCGAGCGATGACATCTTGCCGCTGGCGCCGAGCTCCCCCAGCCGACCGACCACACCATCGAGATCGTCGCAGTCGAGTTCGTAGATGGCTATGAACGGACCTTTGCCATCGGTCGGCGCGAAACGCCGCGCTGAGACGATCCCGTCCACCGAGCAGATCTCCGCCAGATGCGTGTCGTTGTACCACTTGTGGTATTCGGCCTCGCGGTCGGCCGAGACCGGCATCGTCTCCAGGTAGATGATCCCTTTGGGCATCCTCGCCTCTCCATTTCGCTTGCGGTGCAGTGTGATTGACCGGACGTTAGCCGCCTGACCACGGCCTCACCTTCAGGAATCCGCCGCCATCGACGCGAAGCTGCTGGCCGGTGATGTAGCGGGCTGCATCGGAGGCAAGGAACAGCACCGCCTCGCTGATGTCCTCGGGTTCGACGTAGGGAATAGGCATGGCCTGCACCAGCGGGAAAACCGGTTCGGCGTCCTCGCGAGTCGGGTTCGGCAGGTCGGGCCGGAAGGCCCGGTACATCGGTGCGCTGTGCAGCATGTCGGTGTTGACGTTCGTCGGGTGTACCGCATTCATCCGGATGGAGAACGGCGCCAGCGCCCGTGCGAAGTCGTTGACATAGTGCGCGGCAGCGATTTTCGCGAAAGCGTATCCGGCGCCACCGGGGCCGCCATCGATGCCGCTGGTGTTCATCGAAGACATGAACGCGGCGTTGGACCCGATCACGATGATCGACGCGCCGGAGTCCAGATGCTTGAGGCTGGCGTGCACCAGGTTGAGCACACCGCCCAGGTCCACGTCGACCGCATCGGCGAATGCCTGCGCCGGCAGACCCGCGGTCAGCGGGCAGATGCCGGCGTTGGCAACCACGACGTCGAGACGACCGAGTTCTGCGACGCCACGATCGATTGCCGCCGACAGTGCCGCGCGGTCGCGGACATCGGCGATCTCGGTGTGGACGCGCTGACCCTCCTTCTCGACGAGACGAGCGGTTTCGTCGAGGTCTTCCGGCCGGGCCAGCGGATACTCGTTGGTCTCGATGTCTTCGCACAAGTCGACCGCGATGATGTCGGCGCCCTCGGCGGCGAGCATCCGCGCGTGCGAGCGCCCCTGACCGCGCGCGGCTCCGCTGATTACTGCGACCTTGCCCGTCACCCTGCCCATAGCCCATCCCTTCTCATGCGCTCAAAAAACCCGACCTACATTGGGGCTCAAGCCATTCGGATTGGGTACCGACGTCTGCCATGGTCGCCGTGGGCTCGGCAAGGGCGCTGACCCGGCCGTCGTTTAGGACTCGACGAGCGTTCGACTCCATCGCTTCTCTTCCACGCGCTGCGTCATTGCAGGACAGGCTGACAAAAATCTATAGTATCTATACTACCTAAAATAGAAAAGACACCGAAAAGGGTGGACAGATGACAGGCGTGCTCACCGGCGTCCGGGTCGTCGAGCTGGCGTCGTGGACGTACGTGCCGGCTGCCGGAGTCGCGTTGGCGGACTGGGGAGCCGACGTCGTCAAGGTAGAAAGGGTGGTAGGCGGTGATCCTGGCCGCGCGCTGGTGGTCGGCGGGTTCACCCGGCAGGCGGCACGCGCCGACACCGACTTCATCCTCGAGCTCAGCAATCGCGGAAAGCGAAGCATTGCACTAGATCTCAAGAGTGATGCCGGCCGGGAATTCTTCGGGCGGCTGCTCGCCGAGGCCGACGTCTTGCTCACCAACTGGCTTCCGGCGGCGCTGGAGCGGGCCCGCCTGACAGTCGAGGACATCCGTGGGTTCAACCCGAACATCATCATCGCGCGCGGGACCGGCTTGGGCGTGCGCGGGCCCGACCGCGATCGCGGCGGTTTCGATGCCGCCACCTATCTGGCCCGCGGCGGGGTTTCCTACACCTTGACGCCGTTCGGCACCGAAAACCCCGCCGTGCAAGGCCCGGCGTTCGGCGACCTGCAGGCCGGGATCACGCTGGCCGGCGGCGTGTGCGCGGCACTGTTTCACCGCCAGCGCACCGGCGAGCCGACCATCGTCGACTCCTCGCTGCTGGCCCAGGCGATGTGGAGCATCGCACCGTCGATTTCCGTCGCCGACCTCTTCGGTATCGACGGCATCCCCGGAGCGCCTCCCGGGCTGGCTATGAACCCGCTGGTCAACCGATACAAGACCAAGGACGGCCGGTGGATCCAGATGGTGTTCCTGCAACCGGACAAATTCTGGGCCGGTTTCTGTCACCGCATCGGCTTGCCTGAACTGGCCACCGACGAGCGATTCGTGCCGTCGTCCAATCTGGTCGCCAACGCGGCCGAGGCGACCGCCCTGCTCGCCACCAAGTTCGCCGAGCACGACCTGGAACATTGGCGGCAGGTGCTGGCCGACGAACCCGGGGTGTGGGCGCCGCTGGCCACACCGCTCGAGGCGCTTAACGACCCACAGAGCAAACCCAACGGCTACCTGATCACCAACGTTGACGATCAAGGCATCGAGTACGAGATGGTGGCTGCACCAGTGCAGTTCGACGAGACACCGCCCGGCCCGGGGCGTGCGCCCGAACACGGACAGCACACCGAGGAGATCCTGCTCGAGCTCGGCTACAGCTGGGACGACATCGCCACGGCAAAGGACACCGGCGCAATCCTGTAACCTGCCCTCGAAAGCCGTCGGGTGGAGGGACATGTCATGACTGCGGGCGTCGAGCAGTTGGAGTTTCAGGCCGAGGCGCGGCAATTGCTGGATCTGATGGTCCACTCGGTCTACTCCGACAAGGATTCGTTTCTGCGCGAGCTGATCTCGAACGCCTCCGATGCGCTGGACAAGCTGCGGATCGAAGCGTTCCGCAACAAGGACCTGGACGTTGACACGTCCGACCTGCACATCGAGATCGACGTCGACCGCGACGCGCGCACGCTGACCATCCGCGACAACGGCATCGGGATGACCCGCGCCGAGGTTGTCGACCTGATCGGCACCCTGGCCAAATCCGGCACCGCCGAGCTGCGTAAGCAATTGCAGGAAGCAAAGAACCCCGAGGTTTCCGAGGAGCTGATCGGTCAGTTCGGCATCGGCTTCTACTCCACCTTCATGGTGGCCGACAAGGTCGAACTGCTCACCCACAAAGCGGGCGACAGCGAGGCAATCAAGTGGGAGTCGAGCGGCGACGGGACCTACACCATCGCCACGATCGAGGGCGCTCCGCAGGGCACGTCGGTCACCCTGCACCTCAAGCCGGCGGATGCCGAGGACGCCGTCCACGACTACACCTCGGAGTGGAAGATCAGGACGCTGGTCAAGAAGTACTCCGACTTCATCGCCTGGCCGATTCGAATGCAGGTCGAGCAGCGCTCTCCTGCCGAAGAGGACGGCGGCGAAGAGACTGTCACCATTGAAACCCAGACCCTCAACTCGGGTAAGGCGCTGTGGGCCCGGCCCAAAGACGAGGTGTCCGAGGAGGAGTACAAGGAGTTCTACAAGCACATCGCGCACGCCTGGGACGAGCCGCTCGAAGTCATCTCGATGAAGGCCGAGGGCACTTTCGAATACCAGGCCCTGCTCTTCATCCCGTCGCGGGCCCCGCTCGACTTGTACGAACCGGACGCGGCCATCGGTGTGCAGTTGTACGTCAAACGTGTCTTCATCATGGGCGACTGCGACCAGTTGATGCCCCGATATCTGCGGTTCGTCAAGGGTGTCGTCGACGCACAAGACTTGTCGCTGAACGTTTCCCGCGAGATCCTGCAGCAGGACCGGCAGATCAACGCGATCCGGCGTCGGTTGACCAAGAAGGTGCTGTCGACCATCAAAGACCTGCAATCTGAGCGGCCGGACGATTACCGCACATTCTGGGGTGAGTTCGGCAAGGTCCTCAAAGAAGGACTGATGCGCGACTTCGACAACCAGGAGACGCTGCTGGAGATTTCGTCGTTCGCCTCAACGCACAGCGAGGAGCAGCTGACCACGCTGGCCGAGTATGTCGGGCGGATGAAAGAAGGCCAGCGGCAGATCTTCTACGCCACCGGCGAATCGCCTCAGCAGATCCTGAACACGCCGCACCTCGAAGCGTTCAAAGCCAAAGGCTACGAGGTGCTTCTGCTCTCCGACACGGTCGACGAGATCTGGTTGGGGTCGGTGACCGAGTTCGACGGCAAACCGTTGCAGTCGGTGGCGATGGGCGACGTCGATCTCGACTCCGAGGAAGACAAGGCGGCACACGAGGCCGAACGTAAGGAGCAGGAAGCGGATTTCGCCGATCTGCTGACCTGGCTGACCGAGACGCTCAGTGAGCACGTCAAGGAAGTGCGGCTGTCCACCCGTCTGACCGACTCGCCGGCCTGCCTGATCACCGACGCCTTCGGTATCACCCCGTCGCTGGCCCGCATCTACCGGGCCACCGGCCAAGACGTCCCGGTCGGTAAGCGGACGCTGGAACTCAATCCGAAGCACCCGCTGATCACCGGTCTGCAGCAGGCCCATAAAGACCGTGGCGACGATCCGACGAATGGCGAGACCGCCGAATTGCTCTACGGTGCAGCACTTCTCGCCGAGGGTAACGCGCCGGAGGATCCCGCGCGCTTCGCCGAGTTGCTGGCGAACCGGTTGACGCGCACGGTTTAGCGGTCGGTTTTGCCGTGCTTGACCTTATTGAACGGCACACCGCGGTCGGCGGCGTATTCCCGCGGGAAGTTCAGCACCCGCTCGCCGATCACGTTGCGGGCCAACTCGCTGGTGCCGCCGCCGATGCAGACTGTTTGCCGGGACAGATAGCGTAGGCCGGTCTCCAGGCCCTCTCCTTCGGCGCCGACGACTCCGGCGGTTCCGGTGATGGCCAATCCGGCGTCCATCTCCAAAGTGACTGTCTCGGCGTGGAATAGCCGCAGCAGAGTACCCGCGGCGGGCGGAAGAGTTCCCTCGTTGACGGCGCGGAAGACGTGCGCGCCCAATTGGTCGCTGACCGCGCGGTGCACCAGTGCCCGCCCGGCGATCTGCCGCACTCGTTCGTTGTCTGCCTGCCCGGTCTTCTCGGCCAACCGCATGTAGTTCACCGGCGTCGATCGGCCACCCTCGCTGCCGCTGCCACTGGCGAATTCCGAGCCCCCGCCTACCGCGCGACGCTCGTGATAGAGCTGACGCGAGGCCACCGACCAGCCGTCGTTGACCTCGCCGACGATGGCGTCGTCGCCGACGTCGACGCCATCGAGAAACTCCTCACAGAACTCCGTGGATCCGTTCACCTGAGTGATACGCCGCAACGTGATTCCGGGATGCTTGATCGGCACCAGGAACATAGTCAGGCCGTTGTGCTTGGGCACATCCCAATTCGTGCGGGCCAGACACAGGCCATAGTCGGCGCCGAATGCGCTGGTGCTCCACGTCTTTGCGCCGTTGAGCACCCAGTGGTCGCCGTCGCGCTCGGCGCGGGTGAGCACACCCGCGAGGTCCGATCCGCCGCTGGGCTCGGACAACAGCTGGACCAATATCTCGTCACCCCGCAGCGCGGCACCGATGTGCTGACGCTTCTGTTCCTCGCTGCCGGTGTCGAGCAGGGTCGCGCAGCAGATGGTGAACGTCGGTGTGTTGAGGATCAGCGGCATCTCGTAGCTGAGGCTTTCGTCGTTGAACGCCTTCTGATACTCGTAGTCCAGACCCAGGCCGCCGTACTCGCGGGGAAAGCAGATCCCGGCGAATCCGCCTTCATAGAGCCGCTTTTGCAGTTCGCGTGCGCGCAGCCAGCAGCTTTCCTCGTCGCGATGGGCCGCCGGCGGATGTGCGGGATCGATCGGCGGCATGTGCTCAGCCAGCCACGCTCGCGCCCGGGCTCGAAACTCCTCGATGGATTCGGTTGCGCCAGAAGCCGTTGCGTCGGCACGATACGTCTCGGTCATCAGGCGGACCTCGGCGCCTGTTGTCCCGCCTCCTGCAGCTGATACACCCGCAGGTTGTGTTCTTCCGGCGTTCCGAACATGGAGCGGTACAGCGCAGCCCGCCGCAGGTAGACATGCAGGTCGTGTTCCCACGTGACGCCGATTCCGCCGTGCATCTGCACGCAGCCCTGGATGACCTCGGTCGCCATCTCCCCGACATAGGACTTGGCAATGCTGGCCGTCAGCGCGGCATCGGCCGAACGGGTGGAGATGGCGCCCACCGCCGCGTTCGTGGTCGCCCGGCACGCCTCCAGCCACATTTTCATGTCGGCGAAACGGTGCTTGAGCGCTTGGTAGGACGCCAGCGGCCGGCCGAAGCTGTGCCGATCCAACGCCCAGGCCACCGTGAAATCGAAAACGGTCTGCAGAATGCCGACTACCTCGGCGCACTGCAGCACTTGGGCGATCTGGCTTTGACGGTCGATGAGTTCGGCAGTGCCGCCGATGGCCGCACTCTGGTCGACCTCGACGCCGTCGAAATGCACACGCGCATACTGCTTGACCAAATCGATCGACTGCTGAGATTCGACGTGCACACCGGATGCATCGGTTGGAACCAGGAATTGACTCACGCCTTCGTCGGTCCGCGCCACCACGAGCAGCAGGCCGCTTTGCGCGCCGGCTTCCACCCGGTCTTTGACACCGTCGATGCGGTAGCCGGATTCGGTGCGCGTGGCGGTGACCGACGGCTCGTACGGCGCCCACCCCTGGCCGGGCTCGTACACCGCCCACGACGCGACGGTCTCGCCGGCGACCAACGCCTCGATCGTCGCCGCGTGCGATTGCGGATCGGCGGAATCCACCAGGCCGGCGAGCACCGTGCTGACCGGATACAACGGCCCGGGAGCCACTGTCCTGCCGAGTTGTTCGGCGACCATCGCCAGATCAGCTACGCCGTCACCGGAAACATTGCCGCCGCCGAGTTCCTCGGGAACCAGCAACGCCGTCCACCCCAGCTCCGCGGCGCGCCGCCACCATGCCGGTTCGAAGGAGACACCCTGAGCGTGCAGCTCCCGCACCCGGGTCACCGGAACCTCTTTTTGCAGAAATGCTTGGGTGGTGGAGGCGAAGAGTATCTTTTCGGGGGAATCGACGGCAGTCATGATGTTGGCTAAGACCTTCCTGGCCTTCCTTCACCGCCCGAGGATGAAGGCCCGGCGTGTGTCCCAGTCGGTAGTCGCTGGTGACCCGATGGTAGCAATGAGCAATACAGTAAGAGATACCGGAGTTCAGTCGATAATGACGTTGAGAGGCCGCGGCCACCATGGCTGAGACCGGCAAAGGATCACAGGATCCCGCCAAAGCGAAGGCGGATGCACTGGCGTTGGCCGAGCAAGCCGACGCCGAAGCCGCTGAGGCCGAGGCGCTTGCCGCAGCCGCACGCGCACGGGCCCGCGCCATCAAGCTGCGACGCGAGGCGCAGGCGCAGGCTGACGACGAGGACGACAAAGCCACCGCGGATGTCGTCGAGTCCGACGAAGCCGAGACCGCCGACGTCGACTCGGAAACAACCGATGCGACCGAGACAGCCCAGTTGACCGAGACAGCCCAGCCGACCGACGCGGCCGAATCCGAGCCCGCCCGTCGCCGCTTGCGGGCACCGAACGTGGCCTTGACGCTGACGATCGCTGCGGTCGTCGCCATCTGCACGCTGCTGGGAGTCAGCGGCTGGATGGCCTGGCATCACCACAATGTCGTGCAGGAACGGCAACGTGCGGCGGCCTATGTCGCAACCGCCAGACAAGGCGTCATCAACCTCACTTCACTGGATTTCAACAAGGCCAAGGAAGGCGTCCAGCGGGTGCTCGACAGTGCCACCGGCGATTTTAGAGACGAGTTCCAAAAGCGCGCAGAGGATTTCGCGTCGGTGGTGAAGGATTCCAAAGCGGTGACGGAAGGGTCGGTCGCGGCCACCGCGGTCGAGTCGATGAACAAGGATTCCGCCGTCGTCCTGGTGCTGGGCAACGAGCGGGTCACCAATATCGCCGGCGCCAAAGACCAACCGCGGACCTTCCGGTTCCGGGTGTCCGTGGCGCACGACGGTGATCAGTTGAAGGTTTCCAAAGTGGAGTTCGTGCTGTGAGTGACGACGAGACCACGCCCGACGTCGAACCCACCGACGGGGTCGAGATCGACAAGCCCGCCGACGGCGAGGAAAGCTCGGACGACGTCGAGGCAGACACGTCGGAGGAAAGCTCGGACGACGTCGAGACGGACACGTCGGACGAAAGCGACGCGAGTTCGTCTGCGGCCCGGCGACGCCTGATTTCGGTTTCGCTCGTTCCGGTCGCCTTGGTGCTGGGTCTACTCGCGGCCGGCGGATTGGCCGGATGGCTGTACTTCACCCAGTACCGGCCCGACGCGCAGACCGACGCCGCCGTCGCGAAGAGCGCGGTCAACGCCGCCCGGGACGGCACGGTGGCGTTGCTGTCGTACAAGCCCGACACCCTGGATAAAGACCTCGCCGCGGCCAGATCACATCTGACCGGCGACTTCCTGAACTACTACGACCAGTTCACCAAGCAGGTCATAACTCCGGCCGCGCACACCAATGCGGTAGCGACCACGGCTCAGGTTGTCGGCGCGGCAACAACAGAGCTACACCCGAATTCCGCGGTGGTGCTGGTCTTTGTCAACCAGGTGACCACCAGCAAGGAACGGCCGGATCCGGCGATGGCCTCCAGCACCGTGCTGGTGTCGTTGACCAAACTGCACGGGGACTGGCTGATCAGCAAGTTCGACCCGATTTAGATCTGATTGGCCGAGCTAGACGGCGAACGACCGGCGCAACGTCTGGGCATGCAACGCGGTGCTCTCCTGCGAGACCACCCAGTCCGGTACCGCCGAGTCGAACCCGTGAAACGTTGCGGCCACCACGTGTAGCTCGGTGTGCACGTAAGCGTGCAGCAGCCGGTTGGCGTAGTCGATGGCCTCGTCGCGGCAGGGGTCGATCTCAGCGCAGCTGATGAACGCCGGCGGCAAGCCTTCGAGATTCGCACGATGGGCCGGAACGTGTTGCGCCGTCGCAGCACCGTGTCCGAGGTAGTGGCCCCACGCGCGGCTCACCGCCGGGCCGTTCAGCCCCG
Source organism: Mycobacterium sp. (assembly GCF_049278535.1). Classification (GTDB taxonomy): domain Bacteria; phylum Actinomycetota; class Actinomycetes; order Mycobacteriales; family Mycobacteriaceae; genus Mycobacterium. Next base: position 11,775 of record NZ_JBAPMI010000041.1, read on the forward strand.
GACTGAGCTGAAATTCCCGTCGCGATGGTGTCGCGTCGGAATCCAGCATGGGCTGGTGCAACACCTGGGCAAGGATCGTCGGGCCTTCCAGGTCGAACGTGCGCTGGGCCAGCGCCGCGACCAAAGCCGCGCCCGCGTCGCGGCCCATCACCACGACCCGGTCGCGGTCCGCGTCGAGTTCCGCGCTGCTCTCGACGGCGTAGCGAAACGCCGCCTCCACGTCGTCGAGCGCTGCCGGGCACGGGTGCTCGGGCGCCAGCCGGTAGTCGACCGAGACCACCAGGCAGGCCGCGTCGCGGGCCAGCTCTACACAGTGCGCGTGATCGGTATCGAGGTTCCCGGTGACGAAGCCACCGCCATGGGCGTAGACGACCAGCGGCGCGGCCCCCGTGGCCGGTCCGCGGTACAGCCGCAGGCCAAGCTGATGACCGCCCGGGCCGGCGATCGCCCGGTCTTCGACCTCGACCTCGCCGGTATCGACGGCCGCCGCGCGCCGGGCAGCGGTCCGCCCGGCGCGCGCCC
>NZ_JBAPMI010000042.1:0-10585 GCF_049278535.1 Mycobacterium sp.
GCAAGATCGGCGTCGACCAATGCGCGGTCATCGTCGACGCCGAGACGGCGTCCGAATTGCCCGACGGGCGGGTCGGCGAAATCTGGCTGCACGGCCAGAACATGGGAGCCGGCTACTGGAACCGGGAACAAGAGACAATCGAGACGTTCAAGAACATCCTCAAGTCGCGCACCAACCCGTCACGCGCCGAGGGTGCCCCCGACGACGGGACGTGGGTACGCACCGGTGATTACGGCACCTACCACGGCGATCACCTTTATGTGACCGGCCGGGTCAAGGACCTCGTCATCGTCGACGGGCGCAACCACTATCCGCAGGACCTGGAGTACTCGGCGCAGGAAGCCAGCCGCGCGCTGCGCACCGGCTACGTGGCAGCCTTCTCGGTGCCGGCCAACCAGCTGCCCGCCGAAGTGTTCGAAAACTCGCACGCCGGGCTGAAGTACGACCCGGACGACAGCTCCGAGCAACTGGTGATCGTCGGTGAGCGTGCCCCCGGCGCGCACAAGCTCGACTACCAGCCGATCGCCGACGACATCCGGACGGCTATCGCCGTCCGCCACGGGGTGACCGTGCGCGACGTCCTGTTGGTGCAGGCCGGATCGGTGCCCCGGACCTCCAGCGGCAAGATCGGCCGCCGCGCGTGCCGCGCCGCCTATATCGACGGCACCCTGCGCAGCGGCGTCGCGTCCCCGAATTCCTTCCCCGACCTAGTTGACTGACCGCGAGCATGACTGACACAGACCACGATTCCCCGCAGTCGGCCGCCCGCGACGATGCAGAGCGCAGCGATGCGGAGGAGCGGCGCATGGCTGCCGAAGGTACCGACCAGCCCATCAGCAACCCTGCTCGCACCGACATGACCATCGCCGAGGTGAGGCAATGGCTGCGCACCTGGGTCGCCAACGCCACCTCACGCTCACCCGACGTGATCGACGAAGCCACGCCGATGGTGGAACTGGGTCTGTCGTCACGTGACGCGGTGGCGATGGCCGCCGACATCGAGGACCACACCGGGGTCACCGTGTCGATCGCGGCCGCGTTCGAGCACCCGACGATCGAGTCGCTGGCCACCTGGATCGTCGAAGGCGACCCCGAGCTCGAGAACGACGACGCCGACGACACTGACTGGACCCGCACCGGGCCGATCGAGCGCGTCGACATCGCCGTCGTGGGACTGGCCACCCGGTTGCCCGGCGACATGAACACCCCCGACGAGACCTGGCAGGGCCTGCTGGAGGGTCGCGACGCGATCACCGATCTGCCCGAAGGCCGTTGGTCGGAGTTCATGGAAGAGCCGCGGCTGGCCGAGCGCATCAAGAACGCCCGTACCCGCGGCGGCTACGTCAGCGACATCAAGGGCTTCGACTCCGAGTTCTTCGCGCTGTCCAAGACTGAGGCCGACAACATCGACCCGCAGCAGCGGATGACGCTGGAGCTGACCTGGGAGGCGTTCGAACACGCCCGCATCCCGGCGTCCAGCCTGCGCGGCGAGTCCGTCGGGGTGTACGTCGGCACCTCGGTGATGGACTACAGCTACCTGGCCATGTCCGACCCCACCGTCGCCCACCCGTATGCGATCACTGGTACCGCGAGTTCGATTGTGGCCAACCGGGTTTCGTACTTCTTCGACTTCCACGGCCCGTCGGTCGCGGTGGACACCGCCTGCTCGAGCTCGCTGGTCGCCACCCACCAGGCCGTGCAGGCGCTGCGCAGCGGGGAATGCGACGTCGCGGTGGCCGGTGGCGTCAATGCGCTGATCACGCCCGCAGTGACACTTGGTTTCGATGAGATCGGCCAGGTGCTCTCGCCGGACGGCCGGATCAAGTCGTTCTCGTCGGACGCCGACGGCTACACCCGCTCCGAGGGCGGGGCCATGTTGGTGCTCAAGCGGGTCGACGACGCGCGCCGCGACGGCGACCAGATCCTCGCGGTGATCGCCGGTAGCGCGGTCAACCACGACGGCCGGTCCAACGGTCTGATCGCTCCGAACCCGGACGCGCAGGCCGACGTGCTGCGCCGGGCCTACAAGGACGCCGGCATCAACCCGCGCACCATCGACTACGTCGAGGCGCACGGCACCGGCACCGTGCTGGGCGACCCGATCGAGGCGCAGGCCCTGGGCCGGGTGATCGGCCGCGGCCGTCCCGCCGACAAGCCGGCCTTGCTGGGCGCGGTGAAAACCAATGTCGGACATATGGAGTCGGCCGCCGGTGCGGCCAGCCTGGCCAAGATGGTGCTGTCCCTTCATCACGACAAGCTCCCGCCGTCGATCAACTACGCCGGCCCCAACCCCTACATCGACTTCGACGCCGCGCATCTGAAAGTTCTTGACACCGTGTCCGACTGGCCGCGCTACAGCGGCTACGCCATCGCAGGTGTCTCCGGCTTCGGCTTCGGCGGCGCCAACGCGCACCTGGTGCTGCGCGAGGTGCTGCCCCGCGACGTGGTCGAGCGTGAACCCGAACCGCAGCCCGAGGAGGCGCCTGCGGCGCCCGCTGCCGAGGAGCACGTCGAGCTCGTCGGCGGGATGCGCTTCGACGAGTACGGCGAGTTCATCGAAGACGACCACGCACCGGCCGACGACGATTACGAGTTGCCCGGCATCACCGAAGAAGCCGTCCGGCTCAAAGAGATCGCGCTGGAAGAGCTTGCGGCCGAAGAGGTTCCGGCGCCCGTGGTTCCGCTGCCGATCTCGGCGTTCCTGACGTCGCGCAAGCGGTCCGCCGCGGCCGAGCTCGCCGACTGGATGGAATCCCCTGAGGGACAGGCGTCATCGCTGGAATCGATCGGCCGCGCATTGTCACGCCGCAACCACGGCCGTTCGCGCGCGGTGGTATTGGCCCACGATCACGAGGAAGCGATCAAGGGCCTGCGCGCGATTGCCGACGGCAAGCAGAAGCCCTACGTGTTCAGCACCGACGGGCCCGCCACCAACGGCCCGGTGTGGGCGATGGCCGGTTTCGGCGCGCAGCACCGCAAGATGGGCAAGAACCTCTATCTGCGCAACGAGATCTTCGCCGAGTGGATCGAGAAGGTCGACGCGCTGATCCAGGACGAGCGGGGCTACTCGATCCTCGAGTTGATCCTGGACGACTCGATCGACTACGGCATAGAAACCAGCAACGTCGTCATCTTCGCCATCCAGATCGGACTCGGTGAGGTGCTGAAGCATCACGGCGCGAAACCCGCTGCGGTGATTGGGCAGTCGCTCGGCGAGCCGGCATCGGCGTACTTTTCCGGTGGCCTCTCGCTGGCAGATGCCGCCCGGGTGATCTGCTCGCGCTCGCACCTGATGGGTGAGGGCGAGGCGATGCTGTTCGGCGAGTACATCCGGTTCATGGCGCTCGTCGAGTACTCCGCCGACGAACTCAAGACGGTCTTCGCCGACTTCCCCGGCCTGGAGGTGTGCGTCTACGCCGCGCCCAGTCAGACTGTCATTGGCGGCCCGCCCGATCAGATCGATGCGATCGTCGCCCGCGCCGAGGCGGAGGGCCGTTTCGCGCGCAAACTCCAGACCAAGGGCGCCGGACACACTTCGCAGATGGATCCGCTGTTGGGCGAGTTCTCCGCGGAGCTGCAAGGTATTTCACCGACCATCCCCAATGTCGGCATCTTCTCGACGGTGAACGAGGGGACCTATGTCCGGCCGGGTGGCGAGCCGTTGCATGACGTCGCCTACTGGATCAAGGGAATGCGGCACTCGGTGTACTTCACCCACGGCGTCCGCAACGCTGTCGACAGCGGCTACACCACTTTCCTGGAGTTGGCGCCCAACCCGGTCGCGCTGATGCAGATCGGACTGACCACCGCCGCCGCGGGATTGCCGGACGCGCAGCTGATTCCGACGCTGGCCCGCAAGCAGGACGACACCGAGGCGCTCATCTCGGCGATGGCGCAGCTGTTCGTGCTCGGCCACGACCTCGACGTCCGCACCCTGTTCACCCGCGCGGGAGGACCGGAGGACTACGCGAACATCCCGCCGACCAAGTTCCGCCGCAAAGAGCACTGGCTGAATGCGCATTTCTCGGGCGACGGATCGGTGCTCATGCCCGGTACGCACGTCGCGATGCCGGACGGCCGGCACGTCTGGGAATACGCGCCGCGCGGCGAGACCGATCTGGCCGCTCTGGTGAAAGCGGCTGCGACACAGGTGCTTCCGGACGCGTTGCTCACCGCGTCCGAGCAGCGCGCCGTCCCGGCCGAAAACGCCCGGCTGGTGACGACGCTGACCCGTCACCCCGGCGGCGCGGCGGTGCAGATCCACGCCCGTATCGACGAGTCCTTCACGCTGGTCTACGACGCACTCGTGTCGCGGGCCGGCCAGGCTTCGGTGCTGCCGACCGCCGTCGGCGCGGGCGCGGCGATCGCCGCAACGCAGAGCACGGCAGCCGTAGCGGTTGCCGAGCCGACAGCCGATGAGTCCGGCCAGGCCGATGCCGTGACCGACAGCCTGACCGCCCGCCAGGTGGGCGCGCTGGCCCGTTGGACACCGGATTCCGGTGAGACGATTCGTGATCGGCTAGCGGCCATCGTGTCGATGGCGATGGGGTACGAGCCCGAGGACCTGCCGTGGGAGGTCCCGCTGGTCGAACTCGGCCTCGACTCGATGATGGCCGTGCGGATCAAGAACCGCGTCGAGTACGACTTCGACATGCCGCCGATTCAATTGCAGGCGGTCCGCGACGCCAACCTCTACAACGTGGAGAAGCTGATCGAGTACGCGATCGAGCACCGCGACGAGGTGCAGGAGTTGCACGAACGCCAGAAGACGCAGACGCCGGAGGAGATCGCCGCCGAGCAGGCGGCACTGCTGGCCGGCAAGACGGCGGCGTCGCTGACCGCACCGGCGCCCGACACCCACGTCGAGTCCGAGACCCAAGCCCAGCCCGAAACGCCTTCGGACGCGGCGATTCCGCCGCCACCGACCAATCCGGCCGGCCCGGCAGCGCAGCCGAACCTGGCCGGCGCCGCGCAGACACTCAATCGGGAGGCGGTCGCCGCGGCACTCAACTCCGACATCCCGCCGCGGGATGCCGCCGAGCGGGTCGCCTTCGCGACGTGGGCGATCGTCACCGGTAAGTCACCGGGCGGCATCTTCAACGGTTTACCGAAGCTCGACGACGCCGCCGCCGCCAAGATGGCGGAGCGGTTGTCGGAGCGCGCGGAGGGCACGATCACCGTCGACGATGTCAAGGCGGCCGAGACCATCGAGCAGCTCGCGACCACCGTGCGCGAATTCCTCGAGGCCGGTCAGATCGACGGCTTCGTCCGCACCCTTCGGGCCAGGCCCGAAGGCTCGACCAAGCCGGCGGTTTTCGTGTTCCACGCCGCGGGCGGCTCGACCGTCGTCTACGAGCCGCTGCTCAATCGCCTGCCGGCCGACGTGCCGATGTACGGCTTCGAACGGGTCGAGGGCACCATCGAAGAGCGTGCCGCGCAGTATGTTCCGAAGCTGCGCGAGCTGGGCGGCGACGGCCCGTTCATCCTGGCCGGCTGGTCGCTCGGCGGCGCATTGGCCTACGCCTGCGCGATCGGGCTCAAGCAGCAGGGCTGCGACGTGCCGTTCGTCGGGCTGATCGACGCGGTGATGCCCGGCGAGCCGATCCTGCAGACCAAGGAGGAGACCCGCAAGCGCTGGGACCGCTACGCGCGCTTCGCTGAGCGGACCTTCAACGTCGAGGTCCCCCCCATTCCCTACGAGCAGCTTGAAGAGCTTGACGACGAGGGACAGGTCAGGTTCGTGCTGGAGGCCGTTCAGCAGGCCGGCGTACAGATCCCGGGCGGAATCATCGAGCACCAGCGCACGTCGTATCTCGACCAGCGGGCGATCGACACCGCCGAATACCAGTCGTACGACGGCCACGTCACGCTGTACATGGCCGACCGCTACCACGACGACGCGATCACGTTCGAGCCCGCTTATGCCATCCGCAAGCCCGACGGTGGCTGGGGCGACTACGTCGCTGACTTGGAAGTCGTGCCGATCGGTGGCGAGCACATCCAAGCCATCGACGAGCCGATCATCGCGAAGGTCGGTGCGCATATGACCCAGGCGCTCAACAAGATTCACGCCGAGCAGAAAGAAGCCTAAGTGACCACCAAGACCACCGCTGAGCTGCTGGCCGAACTGCGCGAAAAGCTGGAAACGGCCAAAGAACCCGGTGATCCGAAGTCAATCGCACGGCGAGACAAAAAGGGAATCCCGAGCGCCCGCGCCCGCATTCACGCGTTGGTCGACCCCGGCAGCTTTCTGGAGATCGGCGCATTGGCGCGCACGCCGGGCGACCCGGGCGCGCTTTTCGGCGACGGCGTGGTCACCGGGCACGGCCGGATAAACGGCCGGCCGGTCGCGGTCTTCAGCCACGACCAGACGGTGTTCCAGGGCTCGGTGGGTGAGATGTTCGGCCGCAAGGTGGCCAAGCTGATGGAGTGGGTGGCCATGGTCGGTTGCCCGATCATCGGCATCAACGACTCTGCCGGTGCTCGAATCCAGGACGCGGTCACGTCGCTCGCCTGGTACGCCGAGTTGGGCCGCCGGCATGAGCTGCTGCGCGGGCTGGTGCCGGAGATCTCCATCATCTTGGGTAAATGTGCTGGGGGAGCGGTCTATTCACCCATTCAGACCGACCTGGTGGTGGCGGTGCGAGACCAGGGCTACATGTTCGTCACCGGGCCGGACGTCATCAAGGACGTCACCGGCGAGGACGTCACCATGGATGAGCTCGGCGGCGCCGACGCGCAAGCCCGCTATGGGAACATCCACCAGGTCGTCGAGGACGAGGCCGCGGCCTTCCAATACGTGCGCGACTACCTGAGTTTCCTGCCGGCCAACACCTTCGACGATGCGCCGGTGGTCAATCCCGGTTTGGAACCGGAGGTGACGCCGGACGACCTCGAGCTCGACGCGATCGTGCCGGACAGCGACAACATGGCCTACGACATGCACGAGGTTCTGCTACGCATCTTCGACGACGGCGACGTCTTCGACGTCGGTGCGCAGCGTGGCCAGGCGATCATCACCGCGTTCGCCCGGGTGGACGGCCGCCCGATCGGGGTGATCGCCAACCAGCCGATGCACATGTCGGGCGCGATCGACAACGAAGCGTCAGACAAAGCGGCCGGCTTCATCCGATTCTGCGACTCTTACAATCTGCCACTGGTTTTCGTCGTCGACACCCCGGGCTTTATGCCGGGCGTCGAGCAGGAGAAGGGCGGCATCATCAAACGCGGCGGCCGTTTCCTCAACGCCGTCGTCGAAGCGGACGTACCGAAGGTAACCATCACGATCCGTAAGTCTTACGGCGGCGCGTACGCGGTGATGGGCTCCAAGCAGCTGACCGCCGACCTGAACTTCGCCTGGCCCACCGCCCGCATCGCGGTGATCGGCGCCGACGGTGCGGCGCAGCTGCTGATGAAGCGGTTCCCCGACCCGACCACGCCCGAGGCGCAGCAGATCAAGAAAGACTTCATCGACGGCTACAACCTGAATATGGCGATCCCGTGGATCGCCGCTGAGCGTGGCTACATCGACGGGGTCATCCAACCGCACGAGACCAGGCTGCTACTGCGTAAGTCGTTGAACCTGTTGCGCGACAAGCAAATCTACTGGCGCACCCAGCGTAAACACGGCCTGACGCCGATCTAGACCGTCGCGGGGAAGTCCGACGTGTAGAACTCGGCGGGACTCTGGGCGAACTGAGCCGGTCGACGGATGAACACCCAGACCCCGGTCGTGCCGGAGCGAATGCTGTCGCGCACGGTGGTCGATCCCTGACCGACCCCGTCGCTGTCCAGACCAGCCACCGCGACACCCGGCCCCGCAACATCGCAGGACGCACTCGACGCCCTGGGCAGTTGGATCAGGCTGACGTCGTAGTGCGTACCGGGCTGGCCCGGCTCGGCGAGATGCACGTCGGCGGTCACGGTGCCGCCGGACGTGTGGATGACCGCGGAAGCCGTGGCACGGTTGGCCGACGCGAGGTCGGGGATCGGGCTGAAGTCACACGCGCGCAGGATGCTTCTGAGCGGAACCACCGTTCCGCCGTCGGCGACCGCCGGAGCGGTTGAGCCGGCCAGTGCGATGACAATAGGCACTGCACAGCGGGCCAGCGCGGAAATCGTTGTTGACATTCTGTCAATTATCCCCGCCCGCGGCCCAACATCACCACGCGCGGGTTGAGATCTCCCTTACATGACGTGCGTCGATGTGACGCACAACACTGTTATACGGGTCAGTGCTCGCTGTCCTTCGCGGCCTTCTGCACCTTCGCACCGGTTTCGGTGGACTCTCTGAGTTCCTTCTTGGTCTTGGCGGCCTCGTCGGCCAGCTCGTCGATGGATTCGTCGCCTTCTTCAGCGCGCATGAGCACCTCCTCGCTGCGGGCTACCCGGCATGGTTGCAGCTGAATCACTCGGGCATCTTGCAGTAGTTCGCAATCCTATTTAATTGTCGCAATGCGAGGAGGGCGCCGATGTACGCCGCCGTTGTCACTCGCATTGCGTATCGACGCGCGGGGAGTCCCGCTGCGTGATGTGACGTCGGCGTGGCGCGATATCGATAGCGCCGGCCGGATCGTGCTGACCCCATAAAACTGGGCGGCAACAGCGAAAGCCGTTGCCGCCCAGCCTAGTTACGTTCTAGCGCGCCGACTTCTCGCGAGCCTCGGCCGCCTTCTCCGCGGCACGCGCCGAGGTTGCCTCGGCTTCCTTCTTGGCCACGTCGCGCTGAGCTTGGGCCTTCTCCTGCTGCGCGCGGCCCTCTTTGCGTAGATCCTCGTGGTTGACCACGATCCCGATGATCTCTTTCGCCTTGCCTTTGACGTCTTCGACGATGCCCTTGATGGCTGCTTCGGGTCCGCTGCTCACGGTCGCTCCTCTCGCTCGGGGATGGGGATCTTCAAGCCATACCCGCCGCCGACCGGATCCGAACGTGAGGCATCTCACGCTGAAGTCGCCGAGCTAGGGCTTGATCCGGATCTTTCCCGGCGACCACCAGCCGAAATGCGTTGCGTGGCCGAGATCCAACTCCGCGGGCGGGGCATCGACCAGCGTGTCGAACTTGCGCAGTGAGCCCCAGTCGCGGGCCCAGTCGTGGGACAGATAGGTGGCCATCACGTGGGCGCGCAGCAGGAGGTCGGTGATGCCAAGCAGACCCCCGTTGACGCCGTCCTCCCAGGTGTCGGTGTCCATCTTCTTCGCCATGTAGTCCGGCGTGATGCGGAACTTCGGGATGTCGGTGATGCCGTTGGAGTGCAGCATCGGCTGCTGGCAGGGGAACGCCAGACCGACCGCCCAGTCCAGCAGCACCGGCTGCTTCGAGCCGACGTACTCCTGTACCGAACGCAGTTCGGGCACCCGCGGGGGCGTCAGCGCGAGCCAGTCCTCCGGGGTCAGCGACAGGTCTTCGGCAACCACCCGGACGGCGACTGCGTCGGCGGGAATCTCGGAGCGGGGGTACCGCAGGTTGCGCCATGCCTTCGGCTGCTCGCCATACAGATCGTCGGGCACCAGCCGTCCGGCCGGCAGCACGTCGCCGTTGGGCCCCGGCCTGCCGTATTCCAGCACTACGGTCTGCCCGTCGGTGTGGTGGTGCAGCACGCTGTCGCCGGCGATCTTGCCCGCGGCGGTCACCACCACCAGTGGGTGGCCCTCGTCAGCGGGCGGCAACTGGTACCAGGCTGAGGCCAGCTTGCTCTGCTGCTGCGCCCCGGTGGTGTAGCTGCCGAGCACCGGAACCCGTTGTGAATCAAGGCCGTACGGCAGCGGCACGGTCGAGCCGTTGACGCCGGCAGTCTTCAGCTTGGTCGGCGCGTCCCAGTCATAGTCGGTGCCGGGCTGGTTCGGGTGCATCACGACCGCTTCGGCGACGGTATGGTCCGGTACGCCGTTGGGGCTGAAGCCGACCGGGCTGACGCCGCCCAGCGGTCCCAGCGCACCGTAGTCGCCGGGCAGGCTCGGCATGAACCCTGCGTTGGTGTCCGGCTCGACCAGGACGTCGTCGGCCAGCCCGCAGCCACCGGCGAAGGCCCGGATGTTCGACGAGCCGTTGGAGAAGGTGGGGTACTGCCGGACGATGCCGATCGCCATCGAGGCGACGAAGACCAGCGTCATGAAGCCGGCGGCGAGCGGGATCGGCGCGGCGGTCAGCGCTCGCGCCAGCCCGCCCTGCCCGCGGTCGCGGGGAGCGAAGTGCAGCCAGGCGGCGTACAGCGCGACCGCGACGAACAGCGCGAAAAACATTGTACTGATGCTGATTCCGGCGATCTTTGGCATCGCGGCGTTGAACGGCACACCGTAGCTGGACACGTACCACCAGCCGTTCGTGGTGGCGAAGCACAGCGCCAGCAGGAACAACAGCGCGGCCAGGAACGCCATCCGGTTGCGCGACCAGCGCAGCACGGCCGGCGACACCAGCACCGTCGTCAATGCGGCCATCGCCGCACCCACTGCGGCGAACAGGCCGAAGTGGTGCACCCACTTGGTCGGGGTGAACATCAGGAAGAACATCGTGCCGAAGATCACGCCCATCAACCGCCACGCCGGGCCGCGGGCTACACCGCGAATTCGCTTGCGCCGCAACATGATG
>NZ_JBAPMI010000043.1:0-23707 GCF_049278535.1 Mycobacterium sp.
TTCAGACGAAATCTAACCCGCCCCCCTGGTTGAAGCTACAAAGCCGCAGCTTATGGCGTCGAGAAGGGGCGGCCCGAGGCGCTCCTGACCGGGGCCGTAAACCGTGTCTTCGCGACCGTCGAACGGCCCATTTCGCAGCCGTTCTATGGCCTCTACCAGGCGTTATCTCGAGTGCACCGCTCTCCAATGGTCATCGTGATGACCGCTCCCCGGTCGGCTCGAATCGGCCAAAAAGCCGATTCTGCGCCGATTAGGAATGTCGCGGCGTGTCGCGCGTGTCGCGCGTGAACAGCCCATCCGTCCAAACAGTGAACGACGCCGTGTCGTAGCTCCGCCCGCGCCGGTCGGGAACGGCTCAGCCGGCCAGATACGCGACCGCGTCGCGCATTTGTTCACCCGCCGCACGCAAGGCCGCAACGTCCGGCCCGGCCCGCAGCACGTCGCGCGACACCGCGGGCAACAGCTGCCCGGAAACGGCCCCACCCAGGCCGCTGAGCGCACCGGGCTGACCACCCTGGAAGCCGACCCCGGGTACCAGCACGGGCCCACCGAGCTCGCCGACGTCGGGCACCTCGGTCAACGTCGCACCGACCACGACGCCCACCGAGCCGGGCCCCAGCGCGCGGTTAGCCGCCGCGGCCTGGTCCACGATCAGCTGGGCCACCGGACGGCCCCCGGTGTCGGCGCGCTGCACGCTCGCACCCTCCGGATTAGACGTAGCCGCCAGCACAAACACCCCGCGGCCGTGCGCCGCGGCGCTGTCCAGCAGCGGCTGTAGCGAGCCGAAACCCAGATACGGCGAAGCTGTTACGGCGTCGGCGGCCAGCGGCGAGTCGCCCGTCCAGGCGACCGCGTAGGCCGCCATCGTCGACCCGATGTCGCCGCGCTTGGCGTCGGCCAGCACCAGCACACCGGCCTCCCGCAACGCGGCGATAGTCCGCTCCAGCACGGCATACCCTGCCGCGCCGTAGCTTTCGAAGAACGCGACCTGGGGTTTGACCACGGCGAAGTCGGCGTAGGCCGCTACGCAGATCTCGCAGAACGCCTCCAGTCCGCCTGCGCTGGCCGGCAGGTTCCAGGCTCGCAAGAGTTCGGGATGCGGGTCGATGCCCAAACACAGCGGCCCGCGGCGGGATACCGCGTCAGCCAGCCGGGCACCGAACCCGGGCAGCACTATTGGCCGCCGTTGTTCAGTGCGCTGTGCAGCTCCTGCAGCGAGCGCACACCGATGTCGCCACGGATACCGGCCTCGATGCCCTGGACGGCGGCTGAGGCGCCCTGGACCGTCGTGACGCAGGGAATGTTCATTCCGACTGCGGCCGAGCGGATCTCGTAGCCGTCGATGCGCGGTCCCGAATTCCCGTATGGCGTGTTGAACACCATGTCGACCTCGCCGGCGCGGATCGCGTCGACTGCCGACGATGCGGGCCGCCCCGGCTGCGCGGGCTCGAAGTGCTTGCGAACCTCATCGCACGGAATGCCGTTGCGGCGCAACATCTCTGCGGTGCCTTCGGTAGCCAGCACCCGAAAGCCGAGATCAGCCAGTCGCTTCACCGGGAATACCAGCGATCGCTTGTCCCGGTTGGCAACCGACACGAACACCGTTCCCGAGGCCGGCAATGATCCGTAGGCCGCGGTCTGGCTCTTGGCGAAGGCGCTGCCGAAGTCGCGGTCGATGCCCATTACTTCGCCGGTCGATTTCATCTCCGGGCCCAGTAGCGAGTCCACACCCGAACCGTCGGCGCGGCGGAACCGGTGGAAGGGCAGCACCGCCTCCTTGACCGCAATCGGCGCATTCGGCGCCGCATTGCCGCCGTCACCGACCGGTGCCAGCAGTCTCTCGTCGCGAAGTTGAGAGATCTTGGCGCCCAGCATGATCCGCGCACACGCCTTGGCCAGCGGGATCGCGGTTGCCTTGGAGACGAACGGCACGGTACGGCTGGCGCGCGGGTTGGCCTCCAGCACGTAAAGCACGTCGTCCTTCAGCGCGTACTGCACATTGAGCAGGCCAATCACGCCGATACCGTGCGCGATCGCCTCCGTCGCTGTGCGCACCTTCTCGATGTCGCTGCGGCCCAGGGTTACCGGAGGCAGCGCGCAGGCCGAGTCGCCGGAGTGAATGCCGGCCTCTTCGATGTGCTCCATGATGCCGCCGATGTAGACCTCGTCGCCGTCGCAGAGAGCGTCGACGTCGATCTCGATCGCATCTTCCAGGAATCGGTCCACCAGCACCGGATGCTCGGGCGACAACTCGGTGGCACGGGCGATGTAGCCCTGCAGCGTCTCGTCGTCATAGACGATCTCCATGCCGCGCCCACCCAGCACATAGGACGGCCGAACCAGGACCGGATAGCCGATGTCGGCGGCGATCCGCCGGGCCTGCGCGAACGTCGTCGCCATGCCGTACCGGGGAGCCGGTAGGCCCGCCGCCGACAACAGGTCGCCGAACGCGCCACGGTCTTCGGCCAGATCGATGGCCTCCGGCGGGGTGCCGACAATCGGAACACCTGCGTCGGCGAGCCGCTGTGCCAGCGCCAGCGGGGTTTGGCCGCCGAGCTGCACGATCACGCCGACCACGCCAGGACCGCCGGCGCCGGAGAGCTCCTCGGCGTGGAACACCTCCAGGACGTCCTCGAACGTCAACGGCTCGAAGTAGAGCCGGTCGGCGGTGTCGTAGTCGGTGGACACTGTCTCCGGGTTGCAGTTGACCATCACGGTCTCAAAACCCGCCTGCGACAGCGTTGTTGCCGCGTGCACACAGCTGTAGTCGAATTCGATGCCCTGCCCGATCCGGTTCGGGCCCGAACCCAGGATCAGCACCTTGGGTCGTTCGGTCTGCGGGGCCACCTCGCTCTCGGCGGCGGAGTCGAGCTCGTAGGTGCTGTAGTGATACGGCGTCTTGGCCTCGAACTCCGCGGCACAGGTGTCCACGGTCTTGTACACCGGGTGGATGCCGAGTCGGCGCCGCAGCGAGCGGACCCCGTCCTCGCCGGCCAATTCTGGTCGCAGCGCTGCGATTTGACGGTCGGACAAGCCGCTGTGCTTACCCCTGCGTAGCAAGTCGGCGTCGAGCACGGCAGCATCGCTGATTTCTTGTCGTAGCACCAGAAGCTCGGCGACCTGCGCGACGAACCACGGGTCGATGCCGGAGGCTTCGGCAACCCGGTCCACCGAGGCACCCAGACGCAGCGCCAATTCGACGTCGTAGAGCCGGCCTTCGGTGGGTGTCCGAAGCCTCTCCAGGGCGTCCTCGGCGCTGCCTTCGGTGTCCGGCGCAGTCCAGAAGCCGGTGCGGCTGGTCTCCAGCGAGCGCATCACTTTGCCGAGCGCCTCAACGAAGTTGCGGCCCAACGACATTGCTTCGCCAACCGATTTCATGGTGGTGGTCAGCGTGGGGTCGGCGCCGGGAAACTTCTCGAACGCGAACCGCGGCGCCTTCACCACGACGTAGTCCAGGGTGGGCTCGAAGCAGGCCGGAGTTTCTTTGGTGATGTCGTTGAGGATCTCGTCGAGGGCGTAGCCGACGGCCAGTTTGGCGGCGATCTTGGCGATTGGGAAGCCGGTGGCCTTGGAAGCCAAGGCACTTGACCGTGACACCCGTGGGTTCATCTCGATGACGACCAGTCGACCGTCGCGCGGATCGACTGCGAACTGGATATTGCAACCGCCGGTGTCGACTCCGACCTCGCGCAGGATGGCGATGCCCAGATCCCGCATCCGCTGGTATTCGCGGTCGGTCAGAGTCATCGCGGGCGCCACCGTCACCGAGTCACCGGTGTGCACGCCCATCGGGTCGACGTTCTCGATCGAGCACACCACCACGACGTTGTCCTTGCCGTCGCGCATCAACTCCAGCTCGAATTCTTTCCAGCCGTAGATCGATTCCTCGATCAACACGTTGGCGCTCGGCGACGCGGCCAGCCCCGCGCCGGCCATCCGGTCGACCTCCTCGGCGGTGCGCGCCAGGCCCGAACCCAGGCCGCCCATGGTGAACGACGGCCGGACCACCACCGGCAGGCCGAGTTCGCCGACCGTCTCGCGAACTTCGTCCATGGTGAAACACACTCGGCTGCGGGCTGATTCGCCGCCGACCTTGGCGACGATGTCCTTGAACATCTGCCGGTCTTCGCCGCGCTGGATGGCGTCGAAGTCGGCGCCGATCAGTTCGACGCCGTGGCGCTCCAGCGCGCCATTCTCGTACAGCGCGACCGCGGTGTTCAGCGCGGTCTGACCGCCCAGGGTGGCCAGCAGCGCGTCGATCTTGTTGCCCCGCTCGGCCTGTTGGGCAATGACCTTCTCCACAAAGGTGGCAGTGATGGGTTCGACGTAGGTGTTGTCGGCGTATTCGGGGTCGGTCATGATGGTGGCCGGGTTGGAGTTGACCAGGCTCACCTGAAGACCCTCGGCCCGCAGCACGCGGCAGGCCTGGGTGCCCGAGTAGTCGAATTCGCAAGCCTGTCCGATCACGATCGGCCCCGAGCCGATCACGAGGACGTGCTTGATATCAGTCCGTCGTGGCATTACCCGCTCTCCCCCGTCATCAGGTCGACGAATTGGTCGAACAAGTACTCTGCGTCGTGCGGTCCAGCCGCGGCCTCCGGGTGGTACTGAACCGAAAATGCCCTGCCGTCAACAATTTTGACACCCTCCACCACACCGTCGTTGGCACAGGTGTGACTGACCACCGCTGCGCCGAACGGCGTGTCGAAACGTTGCCCCGCCTCACCTTCCAGCGCGAAGCCGTGGTTCTGTGCGGTGACCGCGACCCGGCCGGTCGCGTGGTCCATCACCGGGATGTTGATGCCTCGATGACCGAACGTCATCTTGTAGGTCGACAGTCCCAGCGCGCGGCCCAGAATCTGGTTGCCGAAACAGATGCCAAACAACGGGATACCGGCACCGAGCACCTGGCGGGTTACCTCGACGATGTGGTCGGCGGTGGCCGGATCTCCCGGGCCGTTGGACAGGAACACCCCGTCGGGGTGGAGTTCGGCGATCTGTTCGAAGGTCACCGACGACGGCAGTACGCGGGTCCGCACACCGCGGCGGGCGAAATTACGCGGGGTGCTGGTCTTGATACCCAGGTCTATCGCGGCCACCGTGAACCGTTGCAGGCCTTCGGGTTCCACCACATAGGCGTCGGCAGTGCTGACCTGCCCGGCCAGGTCGGCACCGAGCATCGGCTGTTGGCCACGCACCCGTTCGACTAATTCCTCGGGCGTCGCCAGCGCCGGTCCGGAGAAAACGCCCGCTTTCATCGAGCCGCGGCTGCGCAGATGGCGCACCACCGCGCGGGTGTCGATCCCGGCGATCCCGACGATGTTCTGGCGGACCAGCTCGTCGTCCAAGGTTCCGGTGGCTCGCCAATTCGACACTCGCGGCGAGGGGTCGCGCACGGCGTAACCGGCGACCCAGATCTTGTCGCCCCGGCTTTCGCCGTCCGCGCCATTCCACCCGGTGTTGCCGATCTGCGGGGCGGTGGCCACTACGATCTGCCGGTGATAGCTCGGGTCGGTCAACGTCTCCTGGTAACCGGACATGCCGGTGGAAAAGACTGCCTCGCCGAGTGTTTGGCCAATCGCACCGAACGCCGTCCCGGTAAAGGTCCGGCCGTCGTCGAGTACCAGCATGGCCTTCACAGCGCGACTCCTTCCGGCCAGCTCTGCAGCCACCCCTTGTACTCGTCGCGGTTGTCAGCGCGAAAGCCGGTGTCGATCTTGACACCCGACGGCAGCCGCCACCGAATCGCAAGGATTCCGTCGCGGGCGGCGAGCTTTCCGGCGACAACGTGCTCGGTCCGGATGCCGGAGATCGACCCGCTCGGGATCCAGATCGGCCGTGCGCGGATCCGCTGCACCAGGATGCCCTCGGGGTGGCGAGTCAGCACTGCTTTAGTGCGGTAGCCCAGGTCCCCGACGGTGATCCGCTGGCTCCAGGCCGGAGCCATGGTGCAGCCGACATAGACGCCGGGGGTGGTGATGGCCGCGGGGCCGACCCGGGCCGGCATCTCGGGCAGTGTGCCGATCAACTCGGCCTGCCGGCGCGCACGATCCCGCCAGCCGCGCATCATCAGCCGAATGATGAACGCGATCAGCAACACCACCACCCCGGCCATGATCAGCGATGCGATCAGCGTTCCGGAATTCATGCCGGGCTCTTTCCGTCGCGGGCAGTGACCTTGCCGCGCAGCAGGGTTGCGGTCACGGTGGCGGGCAACGTCATGGTCTCGTAGGGGGTATTGGCCGAGCGGCTGGCCATCTCGGCACCCTCCACCGTCCAGGTGGCATCCGGATCCACGACGGTCAGGTTGGCCGGCTCCCCGATCTCCAGCGGTCGACCGTGGTCGGGCAGTCCGGCGATGCGGGCCGGGTTCTCGCTCATCACCCGCGCGATGCCGCGCCACGTCAGCAGGCCGGGGATCACCATCGCCTGCACCACCGCGGACAACGCCGTCTGCAGACCGAGCATGCCAGGCAGCGCGGCGGCGAACTCGACGCACTTCTCGTGTTCGGCATGCGGTGCGTGATCGGTGGCCACACAGTCGATAACCCCGTCGGCCAGCGCCTGGCGCAGCGTCACAGCATCGGCGGCCTCGCGCAGCGGCGGGTTGACCCGGTTCACGCCGTCGTAGCTGGCCAGTCGACTGTCGTCGAGGAGCAGGTGATGGGGCGTCACCTCGGCGGTGATTGAGATCCCTTGCGACTTAGCCCATTTGACGATCTCGACAGTGCCCGCGGTGGAGGCGTGGCAGATGTGCACCCGTGCGCCGGCGTCGCGGGCCAGCAGGGCGTCACGGGCCACGATCGACTCTTCGGCGGCCCTGGGCCAGCCGGACAGTCCGAGTCTGGCGGCATTGGGGCCCTCGTGCGCGACGGCGCCGACGGTCAGTCGCGGCTCCTCGGCGTGCTGGGCGATCAGTACGCCCAGACCGGTGGCGTACTCCAGCGCACGCCGCATCATCAGCGGGTCGTCCACGCACTTGCCGTCGTCGGAGAACATCCGCACCTGCGCGGCGCCGGCAGCCATCATGCCCATCTCGGTGAGCTCGGTTCCGGCCAGTCCGACGGTGACCGCGCCAACCGGGTGCACGTCGACCAGTCCGACCTGCTGCCCCCGGTGCCAGACATGGTCGGTGACCACCGGGCTGTCGGCGACGGGGTTGGTGTTGGCCATCGCGAACACCGCGGTGAATCCACCCAGAGCCGCTGCAGCCGAGCCGGTTTCGATGTTCTCGGCGTATTCGCGGCCGGGCTCCCGCAGATGCGTGTGCAGATCGACGAACCCGGGCAGCAGCACCTGACCGGTGGCGTCGATGACGTCGGCATCGTCGGGAATCGCGAGCCCGGATCCGATGTCGGCGATCTGGCCGTCGTCGGCCAGTACGTCGAGCTGGTCTCCCTCGCCGTAGAGCCGCACTCCACGCAACAGCACACTCACGCCATCACCTCTTTAACGCCCGACTCGGTGCCGACCAGCAGATGGAACAGCACCGCCATTCGGACGTGAACCCCGTTGGAAACCTGTTGCAGCACAGCAGATTGCGTCGAATCAGCCACCGATGACGATATCTCCATGCCGCGCAGCATCGGCCCGGGATGCAGCACAACCGCATGACCGGGAAGCATCGCCTGGCGCCGGTCGGACAGCCCATAGCGCACCGAATACTCACGCGCGGAGGGGAAGAAGCCGCCGTTCATTCGCTCGGCCTGCACGCGCAACATCAGCACCACATCGGCGGCGGGCAGCTCGGCGTCCAGATCGTAGGACACCGTCACCGGCCAGTCGGCGACGCCGACCGGCAGCAGAGTGGGCGGCGCGACCAGCACTATCTCGGCTCCGAGGGTGGCCAGCAGCATGACGTCGGACCGGGCGACCCGGCTGTGCAGGATGTCGCCGACGATCACGACACGGCGGCCCTCGATGCCGCCGAGTCGCTGCCGAATGGTCAGCGCGTCCAGCAACGCCTGGGTCGGGTGCTCGTGGGTGCCGTCGCCTGCATTGATCACCGACGGGCCGGCCGCCGCGCCCGTCTCGGAAGACCCAGTCCAGTCCGCGAGCCGGTGCGCCGCGCCGGAAGCTGGGTGGCGGATGATCAGCGCATCGGCACCGGCGGCACGCAAGGTCAGCGCAGTGTCGCGCAGCGACTCCCCTTTGCCCACAGACGATCCCGCGGCGCTGACGTTGATCACGTCTGCGCTCATCCACTTGCCGGCAACCTCGAAGGACACCCGGGTGCGGGTGGAGTTCTCGTAGAACATGGTGATCACGGTGCGGCCGCGCAGCGTCGGAAGCTTGCGGACCTCTCGCCCGACCAGGGCCTGCGCGAAGCGATCGGCGTCGTCGAGGATCGCGGTGGCCTCGTCGCGGGACAGATCTCCGGCGGCCAGCAGATGCCTGCTCATGAGGCACCCCCTCGGGAGATGACCACAGCGTCGCGGCCGTCCTGCTCGGCCAGCAGCACGTGCACACTCTCGGTGCGTGACGTCGGCACGTTCTTGCCGACATAGTCTGCGCGCAGCGGCAGCTCGCGGTGGCCGCGGTCAACCAGCACGGCCAACTGCACTACCCGTGGGCGGCCGACGTCGCGCAGCGCGTCCAGCGCCGAACGCACCGACCGTCCGGAGAACAGCACGTCGTCGACGAGGATCACCAATGCGTCGTCGATGCCGCCGGCCGGTATCGACGTGTTCTCCAGCGGGCGCGGCGGCTTCGTCATCAGGTCATCGCGGTAGAGCGTGATGTCCAGCGCGCCATGGGCGATTTCGGCGCCGGAGAATTCGGCGATGTTGGCCGCGAGCCGGTCGGCTAATGTCACACCACGGGTAGGGATTCCCAACAGCACCACCCGAGGTGCGTCGGCGCCGTCCAGAGCGGTCTTTTCGATGATCTGATGCGCAATACGGGAAATGGTGCGACCCACGTCGGCCGCCGACATCAGTTCGCGGCCGGTGGCGGCGTCACCCGGGGCACTCATGCGAGATCTTGACCTCCTTCTCCGCCTCTCTGGACGGATCGTTAAAGGATGTCGACTGCCGCGCAGCGTAGCACCTCGCGCAGGCCCAGCGAAAATGACAGGCTCGACGTGTTCTGCGAAATCCGCTGCCGATTTCGACCCCCTGCACCGAGGTGAACGGCGAGGAGAGTATTCCACCGGTCGCGAGTGCACCGGGGTTTAGCCGAAGAATTTTCAATGCCGGTGGCAAAGCGAATCCCCAGCTAATCTGCATCGATGAAAGACAGGCCCGACGGGCCGGCGCGTCCGCTGATCGGGTTCACCACCCGGGATAACCCGCCACAGATCAGCCCGGGACCGGTCAGCCGGGCATGGATGTCAAAGATCTCAGAGGCGCGCAAGGGTTGGCCAAATCGGTGTCTGCCGATGCTCATCGCCAACCAAAGCGGCTGGGAGCTACTCAATCCGTGCGCGTTCACCGCTACGTGGTTCGGTGAAGAAAATAGCGTGGACGTGATGATCGTGCCTGATAAGCGCGACGCCGGTCAGCTCCTGCCGGTCAGCCATTTCGGCAGCGGCATCCTGACCTGGAATCTGCCGTTGCTGTTCCGCACTCCGGCGGGCTACAACCTTTTGGCCCGCGGACCGGCAAACTATCCGAAGGACGGCGTATGTCCGTTAGAGGGCGTAGTTGAAACCGACTGGGCAAGCGCGAGTTTCAGCATGAGCTGGAAAATCACCCGCAAACTGATGCCGGTGCGATTCGAGGTCGACGAACCGATCTGCATGATCGTCCCGCAACGGCGAGCCGAGCTTGAAGAGTTCACCCCTGAACTGAGGCGCATCGACTCTGATCAAGATCTGCAGCGTAAGCACGAGTTCTTTCTTCGCTCACGTGACGTGGCGAAACAAATCGAGCAGGTAGCAAAGGTCGCCGCGGGGGAGCAAGTGGAGTGGCAAGGCGACTACACGTGCGGCAGACACACCGACGGCGAGGCCGGGAGCCCGACGCACCAGACGCGCCGTCATCTTCGTCCATTTGTTCAGTCAGAAACTTCTGATGGAGCAGCAGGACTGTCGGGGTTGGACCTGGCCGGCCTCGAATAACCGCAACTACGGCCACGACGGCGGCGCGGCGGACTCGGCGGTCCCCCAGACCGTGTTCGGGAGCTCGGACAGCGTAAACGCGACGTCACCACCGGTGCGGACGATCGACTCCGGAAGAAATGTCTGATCCGTGGCCTTGCCATCGATACCGAGGCCGCTGACGTACTTCAGCCCGCTCGATGCGCCAGGGGCGGAGATTCGGATGGATTTGCCTGCGGGAAGCGCGATCTCGGCGCGATCGAAAAGCGGTGTATTCAGGGTGAGGATCGCGGTTCCCGGTGTGCTGGGATACAAACCGAGGGCGGACCATACGTACCAGCTGGCCATCGCTCCCAGGTCGTCGTTGCCGGGCTCGCCTGCGGGAGTGGGGCCGAACAGTTCGCTACG
The DNA here is from genome assembly GCF_049278535.1 of Mycobacterium sp. Classification (GTDB taxonomy): domain Bacteria; phylum Actinomycetota; class Actinomycetes; order Mycobacteriales; family Mycobacteriaceae; genus Mycobacterium. Next base: position 10,448 of record NZ_JBAPMI010000043.1, read on the forward strand.
CGCCCGATCGACTACCTGCTGCGTCTTCCATGGTTGTCCGATGTAGTTGTACAGCCACGGCACGCCGAAGCCCGGCTCGTTGCCGAGCCACAGCAGGGGGTCGGAGGGGCCGGCGTTGACCTCCGCAGTGAAGCTGTCCAGCCGCTCGGCGGCGGCTTCGCGGCCGCCGAGGGCGGCCACCAGACCGGCGATGTTGTGCGGCACCATCCAGAGGTACTGCGCGGCGTTGCCTTCCTCGAACCCATCCTGTCCGAAATCCGATGTGGGTCCGGAGGACCCGGGCCACGGCAGGAAAACACCCTCGGCGGTGCGCGGCGTGATCTCGCGGGTGAGCGGGTTGAACAGGTTGTGCCAGTACTGCGCCCGGTTCTGAAACTCGGCGGCGATCGCGTGCTCGCCCAGCGCGTCGGCGAATCGGGAGATGGCGAAGTCGTCGACCGACCACTCCAGCGTGATCGAACCGCCGTCGATCCCGTGGTCGGCGCGGAATTCTTCGGTCTGCGGAGCGTAACCGTGCTGGAGATAGGAGGTGATTCCCGGCCGCTCCACGTAGCCGCCGAGACCGGCACCGCCATCGGTTGCCCCCTTCAGCATGTAGTACAGCGCCTTTTTGAGCTCGAAATCCTTCGCGCCGAACGCGTAGAGGTTGACGATGAGCGGAACCACGTTGTCTCCGGTCATCTCGCCGGTCGCTGAGGAAGCCAACGCCCAACGCGGCAACGATCCGCTCTGCCCCGCGTCGTTCACCAGCGACGTCGCCATGTCGCTGGCTCGTTCCGGGAAGAGCAGTGCCTGCAGGGCGGCAAGGCAGCGGTAGGTGTCCCAGTCGGAGAAGTTGGCGTACTGGGTATGCCCGCTGGCTACGGTGTGCACGGCACCGTCGAACCCGATGTACCGCCCGTCTGCGTCGTTGAAGGTGTTGGGATGCAGCAAAGATCGGTACAGCGATGTGTAGAAGGTCTTCAGGTTGTCGGCGTTGGTACCGGCGACCGCAACACGCGACAACGCGGCGTTCCACTCGGTCGACGCGTGTGCGCGAACGTCGTCGAAGCCCGGCCCAGCCTCGGCGGCCAAGTTCGCCCGCGCTGCGGCGACGCTCACGTAGGACAGCGCGGTACGTGCCACGACCACTGAGCCGGCCGGAAACTCCACCCATCCCCCGGCCCAACGTGAATTGGCGCTACGACCACCGGCGAAGACCGAGTTGCCTTCGAAGGTGCCGTGGGCGATGAACGGCCGGCTGAACTGCGTGGCGAAATACACGGTGTAGACGTTGTTCTTGCCGCAGAAGTCGCCGGTGGTCGCCGATCCGGTGACCGTGGTGTTGTCCTCGCCGATCTGAATGGTCGCGGCGGAGTTGCCCGCCAGCGACCCGCCCGTGCGCACGTGGAACAGCGCGGGCCGACCGTTGTCGGGGTATGTGAACCGGCCGACACCGGTGCGGGTGGTGGCGGTTAGTTCCGCCATCACTCCGGTGTCGGGAAACCGCACCCGGTAATAACCGGGTACGCCCGCCTCGAAGTCGTCGTGGGCGATCTTCTCCCAGGCGCTCCACGGCTGCGAGCCGATCGGGGTGGTCGTGGGCAGCATCGGGATGTCGCCGAACGCGTTGCAGCCCACCGATGCGTGGTTCATGCTGAATCCGGTCGAGCGCTCGTTGTCGTGGTCGTAGCCGGCGTAGGTGCTGGTGGTGTCCGGCGAATACTGCACCATCCCGAACGGCACCGCAGCCCCGGGAAAGTTGTTGACCGACCCACCCATCTCGCTCGACCCGGTACCGATCAGCGTATCGACATGACCGGCCGGGTTCGTCACGAACACGGGCTCCTCGGCGCGGGCCACGACCGCAACCCCAGTCAGCGGCAGGCAGCCGGTCGCCAGCACCGCCAAGACAAGCGCCATTCGCGACCGCATAGCAGTCTCTCTTACAGCATCGCCGTCACTGGTGGTGGCGTTTCCCCCGGCTGCCACCCGCCCACTAGCCTGAATTTTGTGAACCTCGAGGGCAATCAGGCCTCTATTCGCGAAGCCTGTGATGCGGGACTGCTCGCCGGAGCCGCGACGATGGTGTGGCAGCACGGAAAAATGCTGCAGGTCAACGAGATCGGCTACCGCGATGTCGACGCGCGGTTGCCCATGCAGCGCGACACGCTGTTTCGTATCGCGTCGATGACCAAACCGGTAACCGTCGCCGCCCTGATGAGCCTGGTCGACGAGGGCAAGCTGGCGCTGCGCGACCCGATCGTGCGCTGGCTGCCCGAATTCGCCGACATGCGGGTGCTCGACGACCCGAGCGGACCGCTGGATCGAACCCATTCGGCCCAACGGGCGATCCTGGTCGAGGATCTGCTCACTCATACCAGCGGCCTGGGCTACGGATTCTCGGTCGGCGGACCTATCTCCCGCGCGTACATCCGGCTGCCGTTCGGCCAGGGACCCGACCCGTGGCTGGCCGCACTCGCCGAGCTACCACTGGTGCATCAGCCGGGCGAACGACTGACGTACGGCCATTCCACCGACGTGGTCGGCGTGCTGGCTTCGCGCGTGGCGGGAAAGCCGTTCCATGAAGTGCTCGACGAGCGAATCCTGCAGCCGCTGGGGATGATTGACACCGGTTTCCATGTAACCCTCGAGGGCCGCCGTCGCGCCGCGACCATGTACCAACTCGACGGAAACGACAAACTTCAGCACGACGTGATGGGTCAGCCGCACATCAAGCCGCCGGCGTTCTGCAATGCCGGCGGAGGGCTGTGGTCAACCGCGGACGACTATCTGCGCTTCATCGAAATGTTGTTGCGTGACGGGACATTGAACGGTGTGCGGGTGCTCTCACCGGAGTCGGTGCGGCTGATGCGCACCGATCGGCTCACCGACGAGCACAAGCGGCACAACTTTCTCGGATCGCCGTTCTGGATCGGGCGCGGTTTCGGGCTGAACCTTTCGGTGGTCACCGACCCGGCGAAATCGGCGCCGTTATTCGGTCCCGGCGGCGTCGGGACATTCAGTTGGCCCGGCGCCTATGGAACATGGTGGCAGGCCGATCCGGCCGCTGACCTGATCCTGCTTTACCTGATTCAGAACATGCCCGCGCTGTCGGCCGATGCCGCCGCCGCGGTTGCGGGCAACACATCTCGGGCGAAACTTCAAGCAGTACAACCGAAATTCGTGCACCGTACCTATCGCGCGCTCGGTTTATAAATGGCCGACTACACGCCCGAACGCATCGCCGGACCGCGACTCCTGCTGCGGTTGCCCGTGCTCGACGATGCCGGCGCGCTGTTTCAACGCATCGCCCGCGACCCCCAGGTCACCAAATATCTGCTCTGGACACCACACCCCGACGTCGCAGCAACCCGGCGAGTGATCACCGAAAGAATCAACGTCGGCGAACATGACCGAACCTGGGCCATCGTGCTGCAGCACAGCGACGAGATCATCGGAATGATCAGCTGCTGGCGCCCGGTCCGACACTCCGCCGAAATTGGCTATTGCATCGGAAGACGTTGGTGGGGAAAAGGTTTGATGTCCGAAGCGCTCGACATGGTGCTGGGTACACTCGATGCCGATCCCGACGTCTACCGGGTCTGGGCGACCTGCAATGTCGATAACGAGCGCTCGACGCGGCTGCTGCAGCGAGCCGGATTCGCCTTGGAGGGCCGACTGGCCCGTCACGCGGTCTACCCCAATCTCGGGCCCGAACCGCGCGACAGCCTGTTGTACGCCAAAGCGCTGCGCTAAACCATCGCGAACGGAGAGACTTCCGCGCCGATCTCCAGCGCGCCGGCCAGTTCGCGGCTGCCGTCGTAGTCGAAGACGACGTGCCCGGAGATCACGTCGACGTCGCGTTTGGCCCGCTGCAGCGGATGATCGAGGAATTGCGCGCTGGCACCGGAGGCTTCCAGCAGGTCGGCGATCACCGCGCGGGATTCATGCACGACGTGCGCCGCGGCGGCACGCACACCCGATCGCACCTTGCGGCCAACGTGCTCTCCCCTGCTGATTCGAGCCTGGATATCGGCGGCGGCCGCGTCGGTCAGGCCACGCATGGCGCGCAGCCGCACCCGGGCATCGCCGAGGCGCACCTGCGCTGCGGGCTGATCCTTCTGTGCTGCACCGGAATACGCGAGGACGCGTTCGCTGAGCCGACGGGCGAAGAGATCTGCCACCAGCTCGGCGGAGCCCAGCGCCGGCATCGCGGCGGTCAGCGCCAATGCCGGCACCATCGGCCAGCGATAGACCGCAGCATCGTGCAGTGCCGCGCCCGGAGTCGTGCCGCCGTAGATGTCGGCCACGGCCACCAGCCGATGTTCGGGCACCCACACGTCGTCGACGATGACGTCGTTGGATCCGGTGGCGCACATACCGGCGGTGTGCCATATGTCTTCCACGCGAACATCGTTCGCGGGCAGCAACGCCAGGGCCGGGTAGGGCGCGTCGTCGGGTCCGCAAATAGCGCCGACCATCACCCAGTCGGCGTCCATGATCCCGGTTGCCCACGACCACCGCCCGGTCAACCGCACGCCGCCGTCGGCCGGGGTCGCACGCCCGGTCGGCGCCAAGGGAGCCGGGCATAGCACGGGGCCGTCGGCGAACACTTCGTCCTGCGCCCGCTCACCGAACAACGCAAGCATCCAGTTGTGCAGGGTGTAGAAGCCGAGCGTCCATGCACTCGAAGCACAGCCGTGCGCCATCAGCCGCACTACCTGGAGAATCTCGGGAAACTCTGCCTGAGTGCCGCCGTAGCGCTTCGGCAGTAGCAGCCGGGCCAGACCGGTGTTGCGGTAGTCGTCGACGGTGGCCTGCGGCAGCCGGCGCAGCTTCTCCGCCTCCCCCGCACGATCAGCCAGGCGCGCGACGAAATCGGCGCTGACCTCGGGGAGCGACGTCTGCGGTGGCGTCATGCTCACGACCGTACCATACCTTTTGGTATGGTACGGGCCATCGGAAATCAGTGCCGCAGCATGACTTCCAGAAACTCCTCGCGTCGGCCGGCCGCCAGGGGGCTGGGCCGCGAACCCGACAGGTGCAAGAAGCCGATGCCCGCAGCGAATGTCGCGGTGGCGCGCATCTCGGCCTGCTCGCGGTCGAAGCCGTCATCGAGGAAGGCCTGCCGGACGGCGGCGACCACTTTCTGATCGGAGGCCCGCACAGCGGCGGCCACGGTGGCGTCCGATCGTGCCCACTCCCGCATGGCGCGCTCAAGCATCCAGTGCCGCGGACCGACCAGTGCCGTCATCATCCGCGACAGGCGCTGTCGGGGTGGCTGACTCACCAGGTCGTCGAAAGACCTGTCTTCGTCACGGACCACGGCCCAGGTGTCGATCAGCGCTGTGCGGTACGCGGTCATGTCACTGAAATGCCAGTAAAAGCTGCCTTTGGTGACGCCCAGACGGCTGCACAGATACCCGAGGGTCAGGGCCTTGACACCGTCTTCGGCCAGCACCCGGAAACCCTCTTGCACCCAGTCGTCCACCGACAGCCGGGAATTGGTCGGGCTCGCCGAAGACACCATGGGCGGTAAGCCTAGCGACGACTATCCGATTATGGTGTCCGAGCACCGCGCCGCGGCGATCCGTTTCAGCGCATCCTCGGTGAACACCGACAAGCCCAGATCGGGGTTGTATCCGTGGATTTCCTTGATGTCGAGTTGAGCCAGGAAATACAGGATCTGCTTGGACACCACCTGGCCGGGCACCAGCACCGGGAATCCCGGTGGATAAGGCACCACGAATCCGGTGGACACCAGCGACTTTCCGTCGGCGAGCCGCCGACCCGCCTCCCCGATCATGACGTGTTCCCGGTCGGCGTCCTCGTAGCCCGCGTAGAACGCCGACCGCATATCGCCGAACGAGCTGGCATCGTCGGGCCGGAACGTCCCGTCGAATTCGCTGAAGTCGGGCAGCGCCGGCAAATCCTCGGTGATCTCCTCGATGCGGCGCTGGTGCAGGGCGCGGTCGTCTCGGCTGGCCGCGTCCTGGATGTGGTCGAAATCGGCGGCCACCCGGCGCAGCACGTCGAGTAGGTAATGCACGCTCGACCAGGTCACGCCGATGGTGAAGATCAACAGCACGCTGTTGATCGACGTCTTGTTGATCTGGATGCCGAACCGCTCCATCAGGACCTTCTCGCGAAAGTCGTACCCGTTCATACCCGTTTGACCCAAGTACAGGGTGACCCGAGTCGGATCGAGAACGAACTGGTCGGAACGCCACGCCTCGTTCCACTCCCCCAGCGCGCCTTGGCGCACCTGCCGGTAGGACTTGACCGCCGAAAGCCGGAATTCGTCTGGCACCAAATCGGATTCGTCGAGGATGCGGAACCACTTGCTGATCAGCCGGTCTTTGCGGACGCGGTGACGGAAGACCAGCGCCATGTCGTAGACGTGGCGCACCATCTCGAAGCCTTCGATGTCGACCTGGCGGCGGGCCAGATCCAGCGAGGCGAGCAGTTGCTGGTTGGGCGAGGTCGAGGTGTGGGTCAAGAACGCCTCACCAAACGCGTCGCGGGATTGCGCGTTGAAATCCTGGTCGCGGATGTGGATCATCGACGCCTGCCGCAACGCCGACAACGATTTGTGCGTCGAATGGGTGGCATAGACCCGGACGCGGGCTTGGGTGGGGTCGGGTAGCAACCGGTGCTCGCCCCACTCGGCACGGTCGATGCCCTGCATGGACCCCCGCCACTGCTGGTACTCCCGGGCGTAGGCCGGCGACGACAACATCGACTCGAGCTGTTCGGCGGCGATCATCGCGGTGCGCTGCCGCGCCCATGGCACCGCGGTCGCGAACGCGTACCACGCCTCGTCCCACAGGAAGCAGATGTCCGGCTTGATCGCCAGCACCTCCTCCATCACCCGACGCGGGTTGTAGACGACGCCGTCGAACGTGCAGTTGGTGAGCAGCAGCATGCGCACTTTGCTCAGCTGCCCGGCCGCCTCGAGGTCGAGCAGAGCCTTCTTGATGGTCTGCAGCGAGACGGCCCCGTAGATCGCAAACTGCTGCAGCTCGTAGGCGTCGAGGTACAGCGGGTATGCGCCGGCCAGCACCAGGCCGTAGTGGTGCGACTTGTGGCAGTTGCGGTCGATCAGCACGATGTCGCCCGGCCGGGTCAGCGACTGTACGACGATTTTGTTCGCGGTCGAGGTTCCGTTGGTGACGAAGTAACTGTGATCGGAATTCCAGGTATGCGCGGCCTTGTCCATCGCCTTTTTGATGTTGCCGTGCGGGTCGAGCAGTGAGTCCAGACCGCCCGAGGTAGTCGAGGTCTCGGCCATGAAGATGTTGCGGCCGTAGAACTCTCCCATGTCCTGCAGCGTCTTGGAGTTGAAGATGCTGGCGCCACGCGCGATCGGCAATGCGTGGAATTGACCGGCGGGCCGTGCGGCATACGCCCGCAACGCATCGAAAAACGGTGTGGCGTAACGGTTCCTGATACCGGCCAGTACGGTGCTGTGCAGATCGGTGACGTCGTTGAGCCGATAGAAGGTGCGGTCGTAGACGTCGGAATCGTCCTCGGTCTCAGCGGCGATCGACTCGTCGGTGAGCAGGTAGAGGTCGATGTGTGGGCGCAGCTCGCGGATCCACTCGCCGCACTCGACCCAGTCGTGAGTTCGGTCGGTCGCCACCACCTCGTCGTTCGGACCGAGCAGGGTGGTCATCAGCGGCACCCGGTCGCGGGAGCGCAGCGGGATGTCATGCCGGATGATGGCGGCCTGGATCTCGCCGTTCAGCGCGACCGCGGTGATGGCGTCCTCGACGCTGGTAACCACCAGCAGTTCGAATTGCACGTCGTCGCCGATGTCGCGGATCGCCCGCAAGCTTTCCGCCAATCCTTCTGGCGCGTTGACCGGCGCGTCGTCAGCGAGCAGCACAGTGTAGAACTGCTGCTCCTTGGCTCGCGATACCAATTCCTGATCGGCCAGCGACGAGGACGTGTCGAATAGGGCCGCCCGGTCGCCGTACTCGGACAGCAGCCGCACCGCCAGCGACACCTGCTCCGCGAGGCTCACCGTGGCGAGCTGGTCCAGATAACCGCAGTAGCTCGCCAAGTTTTCCGGCCCCGGGTAGATCCAGTAGCGCTCATAGGCACTGAGACGGTTGAGCAGACGCCGCACCCGGGCGGCTTCGTGGCTGGTGTCCAGCCCGGCACGGTCGACGACGGCCAGCTGATGGCACGCGTCATCGAGCAGATTCCAGGTGTCGAGGCGCGAGTACGACGGGTTGGCCACCGCCGCCAACGCGGAAACACACAGCCGTCGCGGGTGTCTGCCGTCGCGGTCCATGTCGCCAGTGTGTCCCTCTGTTAACCAAGATGCGGGCGTTTGGTCACCTCTACCCGCATTGCCCCACCTGCCACAGCAGTCTCTCGGCGACTGGAATCACGATCCGATCGAAGGCCGTTCAGACCTCGAACTCGTCGTCGTCTTTCCGGCCCCGGGTGATCGGTATCCAGCGGCGCGGCGTCACCTCGGTGACATCGGAGAGCGATCGCACCACGGCCTGGGTCAACGCCATGATCGCCGCCATCACCGGAAGCAACGGCCGCAAGGGCGTGACCGCAGTGCGAACCGTCTCGATGCGGCGGGCCAGCACGAGGCGCTCGATGGAGTGATACAGCCACGCTCCGACGCCCAGCGCGTAAATCGCCAAGGCGGCAGCGATCGCCGCCTGCCCGTAGGCTGCACACATCACCGCCCCCAGCACCACCGTCGCGGCCAGAACGCCGGCGATCAGGGCGCGCAACTCCAGCCGGGTCATGACTCGCCGGCGTCACGCACGGCCTGGGCGGCCGCCCGGATCTGCGGTGTCACCAGCATGACCTGGCCGAGCACCCCGTTGACGAAGCCCGGGGAATCGTCGGTCGAGAGCTCTTTGGCCAGCTCCACCGCCTCGTCGACGGCGACCGGCCCCGGCACGTCATCGGCATGCAGCAGCTCCCAGACCGCGACCCGCAGGATGGCCCGGTCCACAGCCGGCAGCCGCTCCAGCGTCCAGCCCTGAAGATGCGACGCGAGCAGGTCGTCGACGTGGGCGGCGTGCTCGGTGACGCCGCGAGCCACTGTCACCGTGTACGGGTTCAGCGGCGCCACATCGGGTTTGGCCTCTGCCAACGCGCTGCGGGCGTCGGCCGCCTCGGCCGGCGTCAATCCGCGAGCCTCGGCTTCGAACAATAAGTCGACGGCGCGCTTACGCGCCTGATGCCGTCCCTTGACGGGCCGGCTCACGCGTTGACACGTCCCAGGTAGCTGCCGTCGCGGGAGTCGACCTTCAGCTTGTCGCCGGTGTTGATGAACAACGGCACCTGAAGCTCGGCACCGGTCTCGACGGTCGCCGGCTTGGTGCCGGCGCTGGACCGGTCGCCCTGCAGACCCGGCTCGGTGTGGGTGACCACGAGTTCGACGGTCACCGGCAGCTCGAGGTAGAGCGGCGCGCCGTTGTGGAATGCCACCTGCACCGGCAGACCCTCCAGCAGGAACCGGGCGTCGTCGCCGACCAGCGACTCCGGCAACGGGTGCTGCTCGTAGTCCTGGCTGTCCATGAACACGAAGTCGGTGCCGTCGCGGTAGAGGAAGGTGGTGTCGCGCCGGTCCACCGTCGCGGTCTCCACCTTCACCCCGGCGTTGTAGGTCTTGTCGACGACCTTGCCGGTGAGCACGTTCTTCAGCTTGGTACGTACGAACGCCGGACCCTTGCCGGGCTTGACGTGCTGGAACTCGACGATCTGCCACAGCTGGCCGTCGATCACCAGCACGAGTCCATTCTTGAAATCGGCAGTGCTTGCCACAGTCGGTGAATCTCCTACAGGATCGCCAGTTCCTTGGGGAACCGGGTGAGCAATTCCGGTGCGTGCCCGGAGGTTTCGTCTGCCACGACCAGCGTGTCCTCGATGCGGACGCCGCCGCGGTCGGGCAAATAGACGCCGGGCTCCACCGTCACCACGGAGCCCGCACGTAGTGTACCGGCGGCGGTGGCATTGATACCGGGCGCTTCATGGATCTGCAGCCCCACCCCGTGGCCAAGGCCATGACCGAAGTGCGCGCCATGCCCGGCGTCGTCGATCACCTCACGGGCCGCAGCGTCCACGTCGGCCAGTTCGGCCCCGGCTTCCAGCGCAACCCGGCCGGCTCGTTGTGCGGCGCTGACCAGCTCGTATATCTCCAGCTGCCAGTCGGCGGCCTTGCCCAAGACGAACGTGCGGGTCATGTCGGAGTGATAGCCGCCGACCAGGGCGCCGAAATCGACCTTGACGAAGTCGCCGGCTGCGAGCACCGCCTCGGTGGGTCGGTGATGCGGGATCGCGGAATTGGCCCCGCCGGCCACGATCGTCTCGAACGAGATGCCGTCGGCGCCGTGCTCGAGCATCAGCGCCTCCAGCTCGCGGGCTACCTCGAGCTCGGTGCGGCCTGGCCGCAGCCCTCCGCTGGCGATCAGGTCGGCCAGTGCGGCGTCGGCGGCTTCGCAGGCCAGCCGCAGCAGCGCGACTTCGCCGGCGTCTTTGATTTCGCGCAGCGCTTCGACGGTCTGTGCGGCACGGACCAACTCGGTGCTGCCAGACTCCGCCGAGGCGGCGGCCAGCGCGTCGTAGGCGTCCACCGTTACCACGTGGCTCTCAAAGCCGAGCCGGCGCGCCCCCGAGGCCGCAGCGCGCCCGGCCAAGTAGCGTCCGCAGGCCCGCTCGATGGCCACTTCCAGGTCGGGTGCCTGCTGGGCGGCCTGCGTGCGGTAGCGACCGTCGGTGGCCAATACGGCGTCGTGGTCGTCCGCGAACACCAGCAGCGCCGCATTTGACCCGGTGAATCCGGACAGATAGCGGACGTTGATCAGGTCTGTGACCAGCATCGCGTCCAGTTCGGCCGCCCGGAGCCGAGCTCCGAGAGCGGCTCGCCGCTGGGAATGTGTCACGCCAGATGACGCTACTCGCTACGCTGTGGCCCCATGACTAACTGGATGCTGCGCGGCTTGGTCTTCGGCGGCGCGATGGTCGTCGTTCGGCTGTTTCAGGGGACGCTGATCAGCGTGTGGCAAACACAGGCCGCGGTGATCAGCATCGTCCTCCTCGTGCTCTTCTTGGCCGGCGTCGTCGTCTGGGGGCTGATGGACGGGCGCGAGGACGCTGCCGCCAACCCCGACCCGGACCGGCGCGGCGATTTGGCGATGACGTGGCTGCTCGCCGGTCTGGTGGCTGGGCTGCTCAGCGGCGCGGTCACATGGCTGATCTCGGTGTTCTACAAGGCGGTCTACGTCGGTGGACTGATCAACGAGCTCACGACGTTCGCTGCCTTCACCGCCCTGGTGGTGTTCATGGGTGCGATCGCCGGCGTGTCCATTGGTCGCTGGCGCGTCGATCGCACCGGCGACTACAAGCCGCAAGGCGGCGGCGGTGACGACGAGCGGGCCGACACCGACGTGTTCGCAGCGGTCCGGTCGGACCAGGCGGGCACTGAGGCCGCCGAATGGCCGCAGGAGCAGCACAGCGCGGTGGCGACCGCCGAACGCGACGAGTACGAAGCGCCGACGGCCTACAGCCGCGAAGCCGAAGAGACCGCCGAGGTTCCCAAGGCGCACAGCTCCGACAAGACCGAGGCGCTGCCCGCCCACGAGACGTCCGAGCCGGCCACCGAGCACATCAAAAAGCCGACGTCAGACGACCACTAGCGGTCGAGGCTGGCCAGGTAACGCAGGGCCATCAGATACCCCTGGACGCCGCATCCGACGATGACCCCGGTCGCAACCGGGCTCAGGTAGGAGTTGTGCCGAAACTCTTCGCGGGCATACACGTTGGAGATATGCACCTCGATCAACGGCGCGCTCAACTCGGCGCAGGCGTCTCGCAAGGCCACCGACGTGTGCGTCAGCCCGCCCGCGTTGAGCACCACCGGCTCTTTTGCGTCAGCGGCCTGATGGATCCAGTCCAGTAGCTCGGCTTCGCTATCGCTCTGCCGCACAAGAACTTTCAGTCCGAGCTCGGCGGCCTCGCGTTCGACCAGTGCGACGAGATCGTCGTGGGTGGTGTCGCCATAGACGTCGGGCTCGCGGCGGCCCAGCCGACCGAGGTTGGGTCCGTTGATCACATTGACGGTCATCGATTCCCCACCTCCGCGTAGGCGGCCGCCAGCAGCGCCGGGTCCGGACCCTCCAGCCGGCCGGGCTTCGCCAGGCCGTCGAGCACCACGAATCGCAATACCCCAGACCGGGTTTTCTTGTCGCCGGCCATGACTTCCAGCAACTGCGGCAATGCATCGGCGTCGTAGCTCGTCGGCAGTCCCAGCGACGTCAGGATGCTGCGGTGGCGCTGTGCGGTGGCATCGTCGAGACGCCCTGCCAGCCGGCCCAATTCGGCGGCGAACACCATCCCCACCGAGACCGCGGCGCCGTGGCGCCATTGATAACGTTCCCGCCTCTCGATGGCGTGCCCCAATGTGTGTCCGTAGTTGAGGATTTCGCGCAGCTCGGCTTCTTTCTCGTCGGCGGCGACCACCTCGGCCTTGACGGCGATCGCGCGCCGGATCAACTCGGGGAGCACCGCCCCCGACGGGTCCAGCGCCGCCTGCGGATCGGCCTCGATCAGATCCAGGATCCCCGGGTCGGCGATGAAACCGGCCTTGACGACTTCGGCCATACCGGCCGCGATTTCGTTGTGCGGCAAGGTTTGCAAGGTTGCCAGGTCGACCAGCACGGCGGCCGGCTGATGAAATGCGACCACCAGGTTTTTGCCGGCGTCGGTGTTGATACCGGTCTTGCCGCCGACCGCCGCGTCAACCATCGCCAGCAGCGTGGTGGGCACGTGCACGATCGACACGCCCCGTAGCCAGGTCGCGGCGGCGAAGCCGGCGACGTCGGTAGCGGCCCCGCCGCCCAGGCTCACCAGCGCATCCTTGCGGTCAATGCCGATGCGGCCCAACACTTCCCAGATGTAGCCAACGACGGGCAGGTCCTTGCCGTCTTCGGCATCCGGAATTTCGATGCGATGCGCATCAATGCCATTGTCGGCCAGGTGGTTTCGAATCACCTCAGCGGTCTGCGCCAACACCGGCTGATGCACGATGGCAACCCGGTGCCGGCCGGCCAGCAGTTCGCCGAGCTCGCCCAGCAGCCCGGTGCCGATCAGCACCGGGTACGGCGGGTCGACGGCCACCTCGATGGTGACCGGTTCGGGAGTTTCGGTCATTTGTCCGCCTCGGCCCGACGAGCCGCGGCGAGCGCGGCCGGCGTGGCGGGGGTGGGCGGCGGTCCGGTTCGGGGCTCGGGCGCGGTGGGCGGC
>NZ_JBAPMI010000044.1:0-20137 GCF_049278535.1 Mycobacterium sp.
GCGCGGCACCCACGCCAGCCGCGCGCCGGTGCTGTCGGCAAGCCGGGCCGCGGCCCACAAGCCGCCGGGCACGTTGGCCAGCCGTTCGCCGACGAGGATGATCGCCCCGGGGTTAGATAGGAGAGGCAGCAGCTCCCCGTCACCGCCGGCCAGCCCCTCCAATGCGGCGGCCTCGCCACCGGGCGCCGTTTGGATCAGCGTGCCGTGCATCTTCTGTAATCCGTTGCTGGCGAACGGCGCAATCGCGTGCACCGCCAGGCCGTGCTTGCGGGCGGCCTTGCGCAGCCGGAGGTACACGATCGGCGACTCTTCTTCCGGCTCGAAGCCGGCGAGCAGGACCACCGACGCCGACTCCAGATCGGAGTAGCTGGTGGTGATCAGCTTGCCGGCGACCCGGGCCGCCAGGAACTGCGTCTCCTCTTGGGATTGCGGGCGGGCGCGGAAGTCGATGTCATTGGTGCCCAACACAATTCGGGCAAACTTGGAGTATGCGTAGGCGTCTTCGACGGTCAGCCGGCCGCCGGGCAATACGCCGGCACCGCCGGGCGCTGCGGTGAGCCCCTCGATCGCGGCGGCCACCGCATGCGGCCAGGACGCAGCGACCAATGGGCCGCTGGGATCACCGCCGTCGCGGACCAGGGGAGTGGTGATCCGGTCACCCCGCGTGGCGTAGTTGAACGCCCACCGGCCCTTGTCGCAGTTCCACTCCTCGTTGACCTCTGGCTCGTCGCCGGCCAGCCGGCGCAGCACCTTGCCCCGGCGGTGGTCGGTGCGCTGCGCGCATCCCGAGGCGCAGTGCTCACACACGCTCGGGCTGGAGACGAGGTCGAACGGACGGGCCCGGAACCGGTATGCGGTGCCGGTCAGCGCCCCAACCGGGCAGATCTGCACGGTATTGCCGGAGAAGTACGACTCGAATGGCTCATTGGCGTAGATCCCGACCTGTTGCAACGCACCGCGCTCGAGCATCTCGATGAACGGGTCGCCGGCGATCTGGTCGGAGAACCGGGTGCAGCGCGCACACAGGATGCAGCGCTCGCGGTCCAGCAGCACTTGCGAGGAAATGTTGATCGGCTTGGTGAACGTGCGCTTGACGTCGTGGAAGCGGGAGTCCGGGCGGCCGTTGGACATCGCCTGATTCTGCAACGGGCACTCGCCGCCTTTGTCGCACATCGGACAGTCCAGCGGGTGGTTGATCAGCAGCAGCTCCATCACCCCGTGCTGCGCCTTGTCGGCAACTTCCGAGCTGAACTGCGTGCGCACCACCATGTCGTCGGCGACCGGAATGGTGCACGACGCCATCGGTTTCCGCTGACCCTCGATCTCCACGATGCATTGGCGGCACGCCCCGACCGGGTCAAGCAGCGGGTGGTCGCAGAACCGGGGGATCTGCACACCGATCAACTCTGCCGCCCGAATCACCAAAGTTCCCTTGGGAACGCTGATTTCGGTGCCGTCGATGGTCAGCGTCACCAGCTCCGGCTCGGTGACCTTCTCTCCGGTGTCGGCGGTTTGGGTCATGAGGCTCCGTTCGGGGCGAGCATGGACAGCTTGGGGTCGAACGGGCAGCCGCCGCCCTCGATGTGTGCGACGTATTCGTCGCGGAAGAATTGGATCGACGAAGCTACCGGGCTTGCCGCGCCATCGCCCAAGGCGCAGAACGACTTTCCAAGGATCGCGTCGGCAATGTCCTCGAGCTTGTCCAGGTCTTCAGGAGTGCCCTGGCCAGCCTCCAGACGGTGGTAGATCTGACTCAGCCAGAACGTGCCCTCGCGGCACGGCGTGCACTTGCCGCACGACTCGTGCTTGTAGAAATCGGTCCACCGGCTGACCGCGCGCACTACGCAGGTGGTCTCGTCGAAAATCTCCAGCGCCTTGGTGCCCAGCATCGACCCGGCTGATCCGACGCCCTCGTAATCCAGTGGTACGTCCAGATGTTCGTCGGTGAGCAGTGGTGTCGACGATCCGCCCGGCGTCCAGAACTTCAGCTGGTGTCCGGCCCGCACCCCGCCCGCGTAATCGAGCAGTTCCCGAAGCGTGATGCCCAGCGGCGCCTCGTACTGGCCGGGCCGAGTCACGTGGCCCGACAACGAATACAGCGTGTAGCCAGGCGATTTCTCGCTGCCCATCGATCGGAACCAGTCCACACCGTTGAGGACGATCGATGGAACGCTGGCGATGGTCTCGACGTTGTTGATCACCGTCGGACAGCCGTACAGGCCGGCCACCGCGGGGAACGGTGGCCGGAGTCGCGGCTGGCCACGTCGGCCCTCCAATGAGTCGAGCAGCGCCGTCTCCTCGCCGCAGATGTATGCACCGGCGCCGGCGTGCACCACCAATTCCAGGTCGTAGCCCGATCCGGCGATGTTGTGGCCCAGATAGCCGTTGGCGTACGCCTCGGCCACCGCGTTCTGCAGCCGACGCAGCACGGGCAGTACCTCACCCCGCACGTAGATGAAGGCGTGGCTGGCACGGATCGCATACGACGCGATGATCACGCCCTCAACCAACACGTGCGGGGTGGCCAGCATCAGCGGAATGTCTTTGCAGGTACCAGGTTCCGATTCGTCGGCGTTGACCACCAGGTAGTGCGGCTTGGCGGCGGCGCCGCTGTCGCCCTGCGGGATGAACGACCACTTGGTGCCGGTGGAGAAGCCCGCGCCGCCGCGACCACGCAGCCCGGAATCCTTCACGGCCGTGATTACCGCGTCGGGCTTCATCTTCAGCGCTTTGTCCAGCGCCTGGTAGCCCTCGTTGCGGCGATAAGTTTCGAGCGTCCACGATTCGGGGTCGTCCCAGAAGCGGCTCAGCACCGGAGCCAATGGCGTTGGCGACCCCATTACTGACCTTCCCCAGAACCGTCGACCGGTGGTGCGGTCATGTTGCGCTCCTTGGCAACCCGCAACCCGGCCAGCGTGGCCGCCCCAGCTCCGCCCTGACCTTCGTCGGGCCGCTGGTCGGGAAAACCGGCCAGAATCCGTTCGGTCTCTTTGAATTTGCACAACGGTGCGCCGCGGGTGGGGACGGGAGGCTTGCCGGAACGCAGCCCGTCGACGAGCTTGCGCGCCGACTCGACGGTCTGGTTGTCGTAGAACTCCCAGTTGACCATCACAACCGGTGCGTAGTCGCACGCGGCGTTGCACTCGATGTGTTGCAGGGTGACCGCGCCGTCGTCCGTAGTCTCGTCGTTGCCGATGGCCAGGTGCTCTTTGAGCGACTCGAAGATCGCGTCGCCGCCCATCACCGCACACAGTGTGTTCGTGCACACGCCGACTAGGTATTCGCCGGTGGGCCCGCGACGATACATGGTGTAAAAGCTTGCGACAGCTGCAACTTCGGCTCCGGTCAAGCCGAGCTGTTCGCTGCAGAACTCCACACCGGCCGGTGTCACGTAACCGTCTTGCGCCTGCACCAGGTGCAGCAGCGGCAGCAACGCCGAGCGGGGGCTGGGGTAGCGGCCGATAATCTCCTTGGCGTCGACCTCCAGCCGTGCCTGCACGTCGGCCGGGTACGACTGCGGTGCGCCCTCGGTGACAAACTGCCCCGGTTCCTCCGGTGGCGGCCCAAGCCGGATGAACACCCGTTCGCCGTTGCTGCTGGCGCCGGGAGTCTGTGCTGCGGTCATCGGTCCACCCCGCCCATCACCGGGTCGATGCTGGCCACCGCGGTGATCACGTCGGCGACCATGCCGCCCTCGCACATCGCGGCGACGGCTTGAAGATTGGTGAACGAGGGATCCCGGTAATGCACCCGGTACGGACGCGTGCCGCCGTCGCTGACCATGTGCACGCCCAATTCGCCGCGGGGCGATTCGACGGCGACATAGACCTGCCCGGCCGGAACCCGGATGCCTTCGGTGACCAGCTTGAAATGGTGGATCAACGCTTCCATCGAGCCGCTCATGATCTTCTCGATGTGCTCAGGCGAGTTGCCCAGCCCGTCCGGGCCGACCTTCAGATCAGCCGGCCAGGCGATCTTGCGGTTTTCCACCATCGTCGGGCCGGGCTGCAACTTGTCCAGGCACTGCTCGACGATCTTCACCGACTCCCACATCTCCTTGACGCGAATGATGTAACGGCCGTACGCATCACAACCGCCATCGGTGATCACGTCGAAGTCGTAGTTCTCGTATCCGCAGTATGGTTCGGCGCGGCGCAGGTCGTGTGGCAACCCGGTGGACCGCAGGCATGGCCCGGTGATTCCCAAGGCCATGCAGCCGGTCAGGTCCAGGTAGCCGACGTCCTTGGTGCGTGCCTTCCAGATGGCGCTCTCGTTGAGCAGGTCGCCCATGTCGCGCAGCGAGACCTTCAGCTTCTTGAGGGCTTCGGCGATTTCGGTTTTCGCGTCGGGCGGCAGGTCCGCCGCGACACCCCCGGGCCGGATGTAGGCGCTGTTCATCCGCAGTCCGGTGATCGACTCGAACAGCGTGAGGATGATCTCGCGTCCCTGGAAGCCGGTGAACATCGGCGTCATCGCGCCCAGCTCCATACCGCCGGTCGCCAGAGCGACCAGATGCGAGGAGATCCGGTTGAGCTCCATCATCATCACCCGGATGACGTTGACCCGTTCGGGGATCTCGTCGGTGATCCCGAGCAGCTTCTCCACGCCCAGGCAAAAGGCGGTTTCGTTGAAAAACGGTGACAGGTAATCCATTCGGGTTACGAACGTCACGCCCTGGGTCCAGTACCGGTACTCCAGGTTTTTCTCGATTCCGGTGTGCAGGTAGCCGATTCCGCACCGGGCGTCGGTGACGGTCTCGCCTTCGATCTCCAGGATCAGCCGCAGCACGCCGTGGGTGGACGGGTGCTGGGGTCCCATGTTGACTACGATCCGTTCGCCGGGTTCGCCTGTGCGGGCGGCCTCGACGATCTTGTTCCAATCTTGGCCCGTGAGAGCGATCAGGGTGTCCGAGTCATCCTCGTGGGCGGCGTTCATGGTGTCGCTCATCAGTTGTAGGACCTCCGCTGGTCGGGCGGGGGAATCTGCGCGCCCTTGTATTCCACCGGGACGCCGCCGAGTGGGTAGTCCTTGCGCTGCGGGTGCCCCTGCCAGTCGTCGGGCATCTCGATTCGGGTCAACGACGGGTGGCCGTCGAAGATGATGCCGAAGAAGTCGTAGGTCTCGCGCTCGTGCCAGTCGTTGGTCGGGTAGATCCCGAACAGCGAGGGGATATGCGGATCACCGTCTGGCGCAGCAACTTCCAGTCGGACACGACGGCCGTGGGTGATCGAGTTCAGCGGGTACACCGCGTGCAGCTCGCGACCGCTTTCGTCCGGGTAGTGCACGCCGTTGACGCCCAGGCACAGTTCGAAGCGCAGCTGCGGGTCGTCACGAAGCCGGCGTGCGACCTGCGGCAGCAGCTCGCGACGCACGTGCAACGTCAGCTCGTCGCAGTAGACGACGACTTTCTCGACGGCGTCGGCGAATTCGACGTTCTCGTCGGCTTTCAGCGTCTCGGCCAACCGGTCGACCAGCTCGTCGAAGTATCCGCCGTAGGGGCGCGGACTTCCCTCGTCGATGGTGACCTGGCGAACCAGCCGTCCGTAGCCCGAGGTGTCACCGCTGCCACGGACGCCGAACATGCCGCGGCGGACGCCGATCAGCTCGGCGTCGGAGGTGTCGGTGCCAACCGGTGTTCCGCCGACTTCGCTGGCTGCGCGCTTGGGGTCGTGTTCCGGTGAACTCATCGCAGCAGTCCGTGCATCTCGATCGTCGGCCGGGCGGCAAGTGCCGCCTGTTCGGCCTCGGCGATGGCCTGCTCGCGGTTGACGCCGAGCGGCATCTCCTGAATCTTGTCGTGCAGCTTGAGGATTGCGTAGAGCAACATCTCCGGGCGCGGCGGGCAGCCGGGCAGGTAGATGTCCACCGGGACGACGTGGTCGACGCCCTGCACGATCGCGTAGTTGTTGAACATGCCGCCGGATGAGGCGCACACGCCCATGGCCAGCACCCATTTGGGTTCGGCCATCTGGTCGTAGATCTGGCGCAGCACCGGCGCCATCTTCTGGCTCACCCGGCCGGCGACGATCATCAGGTCAGCCTGCCTGGGTGTCGCGGAAAACCGCTCCATGCCAAAGCGTGCGATGTCGAATCGCGGGCCCGCCGTCGCCATCATCTCGATCGCGCAGCAGGCCAGTCCGAATGTGGCCGGCCACAACGAGTTCTTGCGAAAGTAGCCCGCCAGCTGTTCGACAGTTGTCAGCAAGAAGCCGCTTGGCAGTTTCTCCTCCAGGCCCACGATTTACCTCAATCCCACGTCAAGCCGCCGCGGCGCCACACGTATGCGTAGGCCACGAAGACGGTGAGCATGAACACCACCATCTCGATCAGCGCGAACAGTCCCAGCTGGTCATAGCTGACCGCCCACGGGTACAGGAACACGATTTCAATGTCGAAGACGATGAACAGCATTGCCGTCAGGTAGTACTTCACCGGAAACCGCTGGCCGCTGCCGGCGTGCGGCGCGTTGGCCGGCTGGTCGCTGGGCTCGATCCCGCATTCGTATGCCTCTAGCTTCGCGCGGTTGAACCGCGACGGGCCGGTGATCTGGGCGAGCGCGACCGAGCCGAGCGCAAAGGCTGCGGCGATCCCTCCGAGTACGAGGATGGGCAGGTAAAGATTCATCCCGCGAAGACGCTTCCTCACTGTGGTCTATGGGCTGGACTGTGAGCGCAACCACAGCCTAGCGACCGTGTGCGGCCGCGCGCTCAGCAGGTTAGATGTGACCTCAGCCACAGTCAGTGAGATGATCAGCCGGTATCAGTGTGCGCCAAACCGGCGACTGTTGACGAGTTGCGAATTGTTAACGGCGCAAGAATATTTGGCCCTTTTGGGAGCCGATTGCGGCGATGAAGCCGGGCCTCGCCCAGAGGTGGGGCTATGCCGGCTTTCCGGGCGGGGTAAGTGACTACTGCACCGGGGTGCGCAGCAACTCGAGCACGGTCCGGCTGAGCTGGATCGGGTCGATCGGGTGGGGGACCGCGCCCTCGGCGCGTGACCAGCTGGCCAGCCAGGCGTCGTCACGCCGGCCGGTCAGCACCACGATCGGCGGTCCCTGGTCGATTTCGTCTTTGAGTTGTTTGGCGATGCCCATGCCGCCTTCGGGGGTCGCCTCGCCGTCCAGGATGGCCAGATCGATGCCGCCGGCGTCCACCTGCTGGACAACGACCGGCCCGGTCGCGACCTCGATGTAGCTCAGCTCGGGCAGATCCGGATGCACCCGTTTGCCCAACGCCAGCATGACTTCCTGACGGGTGTTGGCGTTGTCGCTGTACACGAGGATCCGCAAGGGGCCGGTGGCAGACACGGTCCAGATCGTAGCGCCCGGCGACGTTTACTGCGGCGCCCGCACGAAGTACGCGTCGGCCGAGACCGTCGCCGTCTTCGCGACCATGCCCAGCTGATTCCAGCCGATGCCGAACTGGCCCCGGTCGATCTCGGTGGTCGCCGACACCTGTATCGAGCCGTCATGAAGCGTGCTGACGTGTACCGGCAGTGGCACGGGTGCGGTCACCCCTCTGATGCTGAAAGTGGACTGCAGCTCGGCGGCATCGCCGGAGCCGGGTTCGACCGCGGTGACCACCACGCTGATGTCTGGATACCGGTCGGCGTCGAAGAAGTCCGCCGACCGCAGGTGTTGGTCGCGTTTACCGATGCCGGTGCGCAGCGAGGCGACCTTGATGTCGAGGCGGCCGAAGATGGCGCCCTTGCCGGTGACTTGGCCGTCGCCGGTGACGTCGGTGAATCGGCCCTTGACGTTGACCAGGCCCCAGAAGTTTCTGATCTTGAAATTGACCGTCGAGCGCTTCGGGTCCAGGCTCCACACCCCGGCGGTGTCGGGATCGTTCAGCAGTGTGTCGACATTCATGGGCGCTCCTTCGTTGTTGCCGGTCAGCTCATGATCGGCGCGAGTTCGGCGGGATCGAAGTACTCGTCGATTCGGCTGATCAGGGCGTTGCCGCCCAACTTGATCACGATGCAGACCCGTAGCGCGATCAATCCGCCGTTGGTCCCGGTGGCGTGCAGGATGTGCTGCTGCACGAAGCCGTCGGGGAACAGCTGGCGGTCCAGAATCTCGTAACTGCGCCCGGCGGTGACGCCGATGAACCACCGCAAGACCTTCAGCGCGCGCTGTTTGTCGTCGTCGCGGCTCGCGCCGACCCGCCACACCGAGATGTCGCTGTCGAAGAGCTCGTCGAGTCGCGCCTCGTCACTGCGCTCGATGGCCGAAAACAACTCATCGGCCAGATCGACGACGACCTCGGCAGCGGGCATGGCGTTTCTCCTTATTCGTCCTGGTAGCCGGGGTGCGCGGCGGCCAGTCGGCGACCGACCAGCGCGCGCAGGGCCGTTTGCACCCGTTCGCTGCCCCCGTCCAGCTCGCCGGCCCGGATGGCGGCCGCCAGCTGGGCTTCGTCGACGCACCCGACGCCGGCCAGCGCGTCGTCGACCCCGTCATCGGCATCGGCGAGCAGCTCTCGTTCGACGATGCGCAGCGCGTTGGCCGCGACCCGGGAATGGAAATTGATCTGGCCCGCCGTCGACTCCCGCACATCGGTCTCCAGGAACTCGGCGACGGCTGCGATCAGCTCCGCCGCGGTGGGTCGACCATGCGCGGACGTCATCAGGTCGCGGGTGCCTCGGGACCGCGGTCGACGCCCGTGCGCAGTTTCACCGAGGCGGAGTACGCGAGTGTGCGGAACCGCAAGACTGGATCGTCGGAGGGTTCGATGCCATCGGTGACGCGCATCGGGTCGAACACGACGATGTCGTCGCCGTGCTCACGTTCGGTGTCGGCGCCGGTGATTTCCAGAGTGCCGACGGTGACGGTCTGGGTGCTCTGCCAAGGTTTGGACGGATCGACGGTCGAGTCGCCGTGCGCGGCGATCTGGACCCGATAGTCGAACCGGACCGGTTGGGACGCAAGGCGTTTGTCGAGTTCGTCGATCAAGAAGTCGGCGCCTCTGCTCTTCGCGACGTCCGGCGCAAGGAACTCCTCGCCGGCTTCGGGCTCGAGGTGATAGCGCACGAACCGGTCGGTGCCGTCGGCCGCGGTCCAGCGGAATGCGTGCAGGCCGTGGTAGGCGACGGTGCCGTAGCTGGCCGGCACTTTGTTCGCTGCACGGACGACCGGCAGCGCGGCCAGGAATCGTGGATGGCTGGCGATGTACCCGATGAGCCGCAGCGGAGCGGTGGGGCCGGGCCGCATGGCCCGCAGCAGCGAGACGAAGCCGTCGGGTGTGCTGGCCGGAAACAGCGTGGCGGTCTGGGTGGATACGTCGGTGGTGGACCCGTCCGGAAGCGTGAACTTCACCGCCATTCCACGCACACCGGGAGCATTGTCGGGTTGCCGGGGATTGCCTGAGCCGCTGGAGAACCGGATCAGTGCGGGCACCGTCGCACCGTTGAGGTGGGCGGCGCGGGAGAGCCGGGCGGCCTCGGGGGTCGCGGTGAAGGTGCCTCGGTAGAGCTTGCCCTTGGCGTGCAGTGCCCGGTTGCCGGGTTGTGCCCCGCCCGTTTCGCGTATTGCGTCGATTGCCTGATCAGGAGTGACCACAGCACAACCCTAGGCTCTCAACCGGCACGCGCGACCGTCTTCTCGAGCAAGTTGAGCAAGTCCCATTCGGTCTCGCAGACGCGACGGCCGATCGTCGCAAGTTCCACCGAGGGAGTCTGTCCGCTGAGGTGGCGTTCGGCCTGGTAGCGGCAGATGACACCCCAGCGCAGCGTGGCTTGCACCAACCACCAGTGAAACGCTGCCCGGTCGACTGTGGCCCCGCCGGCTTTTTCGTAAGCGTGAAGGAAATCTTCGATGCTGCCGAGGCCGCCGGCGGCGAGATCCAAGGGCGCGCCGAACCGCCAGGCCCGGATACAGAACCAGGACAGGTCTTCGTAGAACTCACCGACGTGCACCAGTTCCCAATCCAGCACGGCGGCCAGGCCGGATCCGTCGACGATGAGGTTGCCCATCCGAAAGTCGCCGTGCACCAAATGCGGCGGTGACGGTGCCGGCCGGTTGTCGGCCAGCCAGCGAAATGCCCACTCGAAGGTGGCGGTGGTGTCACCCATCGTGTCCAGCTCGTCGCGCCACCGCGCCATCTGATCCTCGTCGCTGATGCCGGGCAGATTCTGGTCGGCCCGGTGGATCGCGGCCAACGCTTCGGCGCACTGGTACAGCAGTCGGGCACGGCCGGCGTCGTCCAGCCGGCGGTGGATGCGACGCACAATGGTCTCGCCGTCGATCGCGTCGCAGATCAGGAATGGATTACCAAGTGCGGCAACAGAATCGTCAGCGACGACGATATGGGGGACTGGCGCGCCGGCGGCGGCTGCCGCCCGCTGCGCCCGGGCTTCGAGTTCCATGCCGGCATGCACCTCGTCGGGTGGACCGGTACGAAGGATCAGTGACCGCCGTTGCCCGCCGCTGACGGCGTCGAACGCCCAGGTGGTTCGGCTGGCGCCGCCGGTCAGCGTGTGCAGATTGTCGACGGACGTGTCGGCGCCGAGGGCCGGTTCCAGCAATCCGGCCAGTTTCGGCGCCAGTTCTTCTGCACCGCTCACTTGCGGCCGAACTTGAACAGTCGCTGGGCCACTCGGCGGATTTGGATCTCCTCGGCGCCTTCGGTGATGCGGTAGCGGCGGTGGTGCCGATAGATGTGCTCGAACGGCTGGTGGCGGCTGTAGCCAAGACCGCCGAAGATCTGCATCGCACGATCGGCCGCATCGCACACCAGTCGGTTGGCGCGATAGTTGGCCATCGACACCTTGTCCGACACCTCCATGTGGTGGTCGCGGTCGAGGTGCCACGCCGCGTACTGCACCAAAAGCCGTACCATCTGGGCTTCCGTCTGCAGCTCGGCCAGCGGCCACTGCACTGCCTGGTTGGCAGATAGCGCCTTACCGAAAACGATACGCGTGCCGGCGTATTCGGCCGCACGATCGATGCAGTATTGGGCCGCGCCCAGACTGCTGGCGGCTTGCCGGATACGGTTCTCGTGCAAGAACGTCTGCGCGACCTCCAGACCCCGATCCACCTCGCCGAGCACCGCGTCGGCGGGCACTCGCACATCGTTCAGCTCGACCTCGCCGTGATCGGTGGGCATGTTGAACGTCCACCAGTAGTAGGGGACGTGAAAGCCGGGCGTTTCGGTGGGCACCAGGAAAGCGGTGATGCCTTGGGCCTGTCCAGGCTCGCCGGATGTGCGGGCGAAGATCAAGTCATGCGTGGCGCGGTGGACGCCGGTGTTGAATCGCTTGGAGCCGTTGATAATCCAGTCGTTGCCGTCGGGTTTTGCTTGGGTCTCCAGCCAGGTGGCGTCCGAGCCGTGCAGCGGCTCGGTGAGCCCAAAGGCCATCGAGCGCTCGCCGGTGATCAGCGCCTCGGACCACGCTGCGCGTTGCTGGTCGGTGCCGAACCGCTCCATCATGATCACCTGCGGAAAATTCCCGACGATCGACGACTCGTTCTGCAGGTCGTTGTGCAGCCCGAGGCCTTTGTGCGCCAGATGCTCTCGAATCACTGCCATGTCGACGTTGGTCCCGTCGCGGCCGCCCAGCGACTTCGGCAGCCCGTAGCGCAGCCAGCCCGCCTTGTCGGCCCGGCGGCGCATCTCGGAGAGCAGGTCCTCCCACTCGCGGGTGGGGATGCCATCGTTGTCCCAATCGGTACGGGCATGCTCACGACGCTGGTCGAAGTACTGCATGTTCTCCGCCTGCAAGGGAGCAATCTCGCGATCGATGAACGCATCCATGTCGGCCAGCAACGCCGGTAGGTGTTCGGGCAACGTGAAATCCACTGATTTCTCCTGAGATCTATCTGCCGTACAACGTTTTCTTCCACACCGTCGCGAGGGTCGCGATGGCATCCTCGTCGCTGATCTCCATTCCAAGTTTTCCGGACTCGGGCGGCCCTACGAACACGGTGGTGAAGTTCTCGAACAGTAGCGCGATGGCGGTCGCGATGTGCTGGGGATTGAGATCGGATGCGTAGCCGTGTTGCTGGACATGTCGCACCGAGGCAGCCACGATATCCATGCCGAATCGCCGAAATTGGTTCTGAACGGCGGCAAATCGCTGCTGGGTGGTGGCCAGCTGTGCGACCCCGATCATGATGCCGATGTTCTGCTTGAACATGTTCCAGTAGCCGGTGACCACCGAGGTGAAGAACGCGTCGTCGTCAGGGGAGTCGGGTAGGTGAAGGCTCAGCCCGGACGGTGTCAAGACGTCATGCAGAAACGACTCGGCGAGCGCGGCGAGCAGATCCTCTTTGTCGTCGAAGTACCGGTAGAAAACCGCCGCCGACTTGCCGGCAGCAGACGTGATGTCGGCCAGCGTGGTTCCGTGAAAACCTCGCTCGGCGAACAGTTTGCGGGCGGACTGCTCGATGGCCGCTCGGGTCTGGCGGCCCTTTGCAGTCAGCGCTTCCTGCGACGTTCTGGCCTCCGGCATCAGTGTCCTATCCGGTCACCGGCGCGCAGTAGGGCACTCGGCAAGTCATGGCCGACAACCGATTTCGCCACACCGGCCGCAGCGATGGCGGCCTGGAGATCGATGTCGACGTCGACGTCGCTGTCACGCAGCAGATAAACCAGGTCTTCGGTGGCGATATTGCCGGTAGCGCCGGGGGCGAACGGGCAGCCGCCCAGCCCGCCGGCCGAGGCGTCCAGCCGGGTGACGCCCGACTCGACCGCCGCGTAGGCGCTGGCCAGACCCGCCCCGCGGGTGTTGTGGAAATGCCCACCAAGTGGCATTTCACCGATCACCGGGCGCAGTTGTGTGATCAGCGAACGCACCCGTCCCGGTGTGGTCGTGCCGATGGTGTCGGCGATCGAGAACCGGTCTACGCCGCGATCGACTGCGGCCCTTGCGATGTCGAGCACTCGACTAGCCGGCGTGGGTCCCTCGAACGGACAATCCCACGCGGTGGCGACGATCACCTCGACGGTGACATCGCTGTCGTGCGCGATCGCGATGATCTCGCCGATCTGGTCGGTGGCCTCGGCACTGCTGCGTCCGACGTTGGCTTCGCTGAACGCGTCGCTGGACGCCACCACGTATTCGATTGAACGCAGTCCGGCGGCGACGGCCCGTTTGGCGCCGTTGGGGCTGGCGACCAGCGCCGAGAATTCGATGTCGGGGTAGTGCTGCAATTCAGCGGCGAGCTCGGCGGCATCGGCCATCGACGGCACCTTTGACGGGGACACGAACGCGGTGGCCTCGACCTCGCGAACCCCGGTCGCGGCCACCGCTGCCAGCAGTTCCAGCTTGGCGGACAACGGGATTGGCTTCTCGATCTGCAAACCGTCGCGCAGGGCTACCTCGCGAATATCGACGTGTGTCACCTAGACCACCTCCTCGGCGTGCAGTTCCTCGATCTCGTCGGCGGTCTTGCCGAGCAGGCCGATGTAGACGTCGTCGTTGTGCTGGCCCGGACGCGCCGAGCCGGCACAACGGACACTGCCCGGGGATTCCGACAGCACCGGCGTGATCCCGGGCCCCAGCACGGGCCGACCCAGGCGCTCGTCGTGGTGTTCGACCAGCATGCCGCGGGCCCGCAGCTGTGGGTCTAGCACCACGTCGGCGACGGTGTTGATCGGTCCCGCGATTACGCCTGCGGTGCTGAGGGTTTCGATGATGTCGCCCGGCTCACGCTCGGCGGCCCAGGCGCCGATGATCGTGTCGAGTTCGTCTTGATTGCGGCCGCGGGCAACGTGGTTCGCGAAGCGGTCGTCGGTGGCCAGTTCGGCCCGTCCCATCGCTCGACACAGCCGGGCGAACACGGTGTCCTGGTTCGCGGCGATCACCACCCAGGAGCCGTCGGCGCTTTGGTAGATGTTCGACGGTGCAATGCCCTCCAGGCGGGTGCCGGACGGTCCACGCACCACCCCGCCGACGTCGTAGTCCGGAATCGTCGATTCCTGTACTGCCAAGCAGGATTCGTTGAGTGCCACATCGACCACCTGGCCATGCCCGGTAACGCTGCGCCGGTAGAGCGCCGCCAGCGCTCCCTGGGCACCGAACATCCCGGCCAGGCTGTCACCCAGCGACAGCGCCAGCCGCGGCGGCGGTCCGCCCGGGAACCCGTTGAGGTAACGCAGCCCGCTGGACGCCTCGGCCACCGAGGCGTAACCGGCTTTGTGGGCGTCGGGTCCGGTCTGCCCGTAGCCCGACACCCGGACCAGGATGATGCCTGAATTGCGTTGGCTGAGGACGTCGTAACCCAAGTTCCACTTTTCCAGCGTGCCCGGGCGGAAGTTCTCCACCACGATGTCAGATTTCTCGACGAGATCTAGGAACAGTTCGCGGCCACGCGGGCGCCGCAGGTCCAGGGTGACGGCCCGCTTGTTGCGCGCGTGCACGGTCCAGAACACGTGATGCCCGTCGACTTCGGCCTGCCCCCAGGTGCGCAGGGGGTCTGGCGTGCTCGGCGGCTCGATTTTGATGACGTCAGCACCCATGTCGCCGAGCAATCGGCCGGCGAACGGTCCGGCGATCAGGGTGCCCAACTCCAGCACCCGGATGCCGTCCAGCGGACCCGTCGGAGTCATGTAATGCCCACGAACTTATGCCGCACCAGCCAGTCGGTGACGACGGTGACGGCTTCGCGCAGTTTGTCGCGCTGATCCGGCCCGGCGTAATAGTGTGTGGCGCCGTGAATTTCGTGTATTTCTTTGTCCGGATGACCGATCGCTTCGAATAGGCGCCGGGTGTGGCTGGGTGTGCACGCGTCGTCGGCGAGGTTCCCGATCACCAGCGCAGGCACCGCGATATCGCGACCGCAGTCCACCCCGTCGCCGTGCGCATCGTCGTAACTCCACTGCGACAGCCAGCTGCGCAGCGTGGAGAACCGGGCCAGTCCGACCGGACCCATGTTCACCACTTGAGGATCGCCCAGATAGCACGTTCCCGGAACGCGTTCGTTGGGATCGACGGTTGGATCAAGCCACCGGGGGTCGGCCATGGTGCCGTGCACGATGAAGCCGAACTCGTCGTCGGGACGGCCCGCGGCTTTCAACGCGGCAAGCTTGTCCTTGACCCAGGCCGTGATACGGCGGTTGCGGTCTATCTGGGCTTGCCGGTAGCGCGCCAGGAATTCCTCGCTGTAGGGCGGTTGGTTCGCGTTGTCCGGGTTGTACAGGTCCAGTTCGGGATCGCGTTTGGTCGGATCCGATTCGTCCAGGATGGATCCGTCCAGCCATTCGGTCAGCGTGCCGTGCCGGCTGACGTGCGCGGCCAGCAACATGATCCCGTCGGCTGCGGGCAGGTCGAGTTTCGTGAGGTCGGGGCCGTCACCCGACGGACTCGACGTGATGGTCGCGCGCTGGGCCTGCTGTTGGTAGAACACCGACAGTGACCCGCCGCCGCTCCAGCCGGCGAGCACCACCTTCTGATAGCCGAGGCGTTCCTTGGCGTCTTTGATGGCGGCGCCGAGATCCTCGATCACCTTCTCCATCAGCAGGGCCGAATCGGTACCGCGAAACCGGCTGTTGCAGTAGATGACGTGGTGGCCGGCCCGGGCCAGTGCGTTGATCATCGGCAGGTACGCGCCACCGCCGATCGGGTGCATGAACACCAGCACGGTGTCCGACGGGTTGTCTTTCGGCTTGAGCAGATAGCTCTCCAGCACGACGATTTCGGCGAGGCCGCCGTAAACGTCGCGGACCCCGGAATTGTTCTGGAAGGCAACAAGATAGGGGATCCGGTCGTAGTCGTGCTTGACGGGCGCTGTGGTCTGCATCAATGTTGTCCTAGGTCGTTGGCCAGTACTTCTGCCGACGGCGTCAGCCGCCTGCGGGTGTCGATGGCGATTACCTGCCAGTCGACGCGGGAGTGCTCGTCGAACTTGCGGCGGGCGCGTTCCCGCGCCTTTTCCGGTGCCCCGTGGTGAACCCCTTGCGGCGCATGGGAAATCAGGCCGGGTGGCATGGCGATTCCGTACAGCGAACCGCCGTGGAAGAAGGCGATCTCGTCATAGTCGACGTTGCGGTGATACCACGGCGTGCGCTCGGTACCCGGCACGCCTTCGGCGGGTTTGGGCAGGAAGTTCATCACGTACACGCCGGCGGCTTGCATGAACAGGTGCACGGTCGGGGGGAGGTGGACGCTGTCGGAGGTCACCACGTTGTAGTCGTCGATATTGAAGGTAAACGCGAAGTTGTCGCCGCGCCAGCCTTCGACGTCGAGCGGATTGTGTTGATAGAACAGCGTTGTCGGGCCGCCCTCGTGGATCAGCCGGACCTGGTACTCGTCGCGGCCGTCGTCATCGACCGGTTCGGGCTCGGGGATGACGGCCTGTGCGGGATCGAACGGAAAGTGCCGGCCCAGCGAACCGGGTGGCGGAACGCGGAACTCGTCGGTGGCCTCGATCATCAGCAACGTCGTCTCGGCTTCGGGGACCTGACGCCAGGTGCATGCCTTGGGCAGATACACCCAGTCGCCGTCGCGGTAGCGCAGCGGCCCGAATTCGGTCTCCAGTAGGCCGGTCCCGCGGTGCACGAAGCACAGCAGATCGCCGTCGACGTGGCGAACGAAGAACGGCATCGGCTGCTCGCGGCGGGACAGCGAGATGCGGCAGTCCTGGTTGGTGAACATCAACAGCGGGCCGCCGTCGGCGTCGGTTGCGTCGCTGGGTTTGAGTTCGCTGGAGAGCACGTCGAGGGGACGCAGCGGACCCTCCGACCGGTAGGCCGTGGGGTCGTTGCGGCGGTACATGTTCGCGGTGCGGCCGGTGAATCCGCCGCGACCGAGTTCGTCGTCCTTCAGGCCGTCGAGGTCGGCGTGCAGGCGACGTGGTGTCTTGCCTTTGCGCAGGTGAATGAAGGATTCCATGGTGGGCTCCCGGGGGCGCTGATATGGTGCCGGCAGAAAACTAAAAGTGACATTACTTTTTGTTCTGACCCGGCACAAGGGCCATTGGCGGAAACCCCGATGAATTTCCCGGCCGGGCGCAGTCTGTAGGGCATGACCAACGACACCATCAACGCCAAGATCACGATTCCCGCAACGGCCGAGGCAGTGTTCGGCGTGCTGGCCGACCCTACGACTCATGCCGCCATCGACGGGACCGGCTGGGTACGAGAATCCCTCGACGGCAAATCTGTGACGGCTATCGACCAGATATTCCGGATCGCGATGTACCACGAGAACCACCCCGCCAAGAACTATGAGATGGCCAACAAGGTGGTCGTCTTCGACCGCCCCCACGCGATTGCCTGGGAACCCGGCCAGGACGCCGCGGGAGACGGGAACCTTTCTTTCGGCGGCTGGATTTGGCGTTATGACATCCGCGACGCGGGACCTTCTGAAGCTGACGTCACGCTCACCTACGACTGGTCGGCAGTACCGCCCGAACTCCGGGAGCACATTCCATTCCCGCCGTTCGACCCCGCGCATCTCGAGAACTCGCTCAAGCATCTGTCCGACCTGGCCGCGACCCAGTGATTGCTCAATCCCGCACGCGGAGGACGACTTTGCCTTTCGCGGTGCGATTCTCCAGCGAGGCGATCGCGGCGGCGGCCTCCTCCAGCGGGTAGACCACCGGTTCGGGAGGAGGTAGCTGCCCGGACGCTAGCAACCGCTCCAGGTCGGCCCACTGCTCGGTCAGCGCATCGGGATGCGTGCCGGCCCAGGCTCCCCAGCCGACGCCGACGACGTCAATGTTGTTCAGCAGCAGGCGGTTGACTTTCACCGTTGGGATCTCCCCGCCGGTGAAACCGATGACCAGCAGCCGGCCCCCCGGCGCAAGCGAGCGCAGCGAATCGGTAAACCGGTCGCCACCGACCGGGTCGACCACCATGTCGATCCCGCGGCCGTCCGTCAATTCCTTTGCCGCATCTTTGAACCCGTCAGCCAGCACGACGTCGGTTGCGCCCGCTGCTCGCGCGATGTCGGCCTTGTCTTCGCTGCTGACTACCGCGATCACGCGTGACGCGCCAAGCACCGGCGCCAGCCGGAGAGTCGACGTGCCGATCCCGCCGGCCGCGCCGTGCACCAATACGGAGTCGCCCTTATGCAGCCGGCCTCGAACGGTCAGCGCGAAGTACATGGTCAGATCGTTGAACAGCAAGCCCGCACCGGCCGTGAAGCTGACGTTGTCCGGCAGCTTGAACACCCGGTCGGGTGCCAGCACCGCGACCTCGGCCATCCCTCCGGTGAGCATGGTCAGGCCGACAACCCGGTCGCCGGGCTGCACACCTGCGCCCTCCGGGGCCGACCGGACCACGCCGGCGATCTCGGCGCCCAACACGAACGGTGGATCGGGCCGGTACTGGTAGAGGCCGCGGGTCAGCAATGCGTCGGGGAAGGCCGCTCCCGCGGCGTGCACCTCGACGACCACCCCGTCGCCGGTGGGTTCATCGATCTCGCCGACCTCGACCGCCTCCGGACCGTCGAGTCGAGTCAACTGTGCTGCGCGCATGGCACCTCCGTCGTCACGCTGAATGTCGCTAGCGCTTGACGTTAGCCCCGTGGTTTTGGGTTGGCGTCATCGGCCGCGGCGTTCGCGCAGACGCCTGGCCGCTACGCTTCGACTTTCCCTGCGGCCGTTCGTATTGAAGTGCCTTGGTCAGTCCGTCGACGATCAGGTCGAGTCCGAAGGCGAACTCTTCTTCGAACGGCACCGGGAGACTGTCCGCGACGCTGACGGTGGCGGGGAACTCGCATGGGTCGAGGTCGTGAAAGATCTGCGCCAGCTTCGCGTCGCCGAGATCTCCGTGGCTGTTGTCGAGTTGCATGGCGAACCCAAGGACGTAACGAGCCAGCGTGGCATAGGACCGCGCGGCGAGTGCGGATGAAAAACCGGTGTCGAGCAGAAACGCGAGCATCTGCTCTCTGGCGGCGAGCGCGTTCGGCCCGATCGGCACATCGCCGGCCAGCATTGGCGTCACGTTTCGGTGGTCGCGCAATACGTCAAACATGCTGTGGGCAGCGGCTTTACATGCATCTTGCCAAGGCAGTTCGCTCAGCGCGGCGACGTCCAGATCGATGGCGCCGAACATGGCGTCGACGACAGCGGCGATCAGGTCCGCCCGGCTGGCGAAATGCCGATACAGCGTGGCAGTGCCGGAATTCAGTCGCTGCGCAAGCGTCCGCATCGACAGGGCGTCGGCCCCTTCGTCGTCGACGATCTGCAGCGCAGTCGTGACGATCCGATCCAGCGGTACGGGTGGACGACCGCGGGAGCGTGCGTGGCTGGTGGTCACCGGGCAAGTATGGCGACTCTTGACAGCGATAGCAATAACGGCAACACTGTATCCATTAACTACCGACGAGAACGGTTCACCATGCTGCTTCCTCTTTCAAACGAGCCATTCACGGTTCCCGCCGACCGCGACATGCTGCCCTCGGAGCGGCGTACTTTCGTGCGCACTCACCGCACCTGCGTATTCGGCTACCGCCGACGGCAAGACGGCCCGGGGATGTCGATCGTGTACTACGTGCCCACCGATGACGACGAACTGCTGGTGTCGACGATGGCCGGGCGCGGTAAGGCCCGCGTCATCGCCCGCGACGGCAAGGTGAGTATCTGTGCGATCGACGAGCGCTGGCCGTTCGCTTACCTGCAGGTGTACGCCGACGCGGTGATCGAGCGTGACCGCGACCTGGTCGTCGACGTCATGATGGCTGTCGCAGGGCGGATGTCCGGCGAGCCGCTCGGCGAGGAAGCCCGCCCATTCGTTGAAGCGATGGCCGCAGAAGAGGATCGGGTCGTCGTGCGC
Source organism: Mycobacterium sp. (assembly GCF_049278535.1). Taxonomy (GTDB): domain Bacteria; phylum Actinomycetota; class Actinomycetes; order Mycobacteriales; family Mycobacteriaceae; genus Mycobacterium. The sequence continues at coordinate 19,716 of NZ_JBAPMI010000044.1, forward strand.
TGCCGGCCGTACGAAACCTTCGCCCAGCCACCGCGGCATCTGCACCGCAACGACCAGGAGGAGCTCATCACTCACTGGGTATCGGGCATGGTCCCGTGGGACGCGCCCGACCCGGCCTGACCCGTGAGCCGCTTATGCCGTGCTCGTCAGCGGCCGCGACGACGAAGATCGGCTTGCCCGCGACGCTGACGGTGTGTTCGCGTACGGCGGTGGTCGTCACGCGCTGACGGCGAGCGTGTTCGGGGCCGCGACGACGTTGCCGGTGCAGCCGGCCGGTGGCGGCGGTAGCGGCTGGCCGGATCCGGCTGCGGCATAGACGAATCCGTCGGGACGTAGCACCGCGGCCACCGCTTTCCTGCGGTGCAGCCAGCGGACCAGTGTGGGTTCGGCTACCGGGATCGTCGCGACGCCGAGCTTCGCCC
>NZ_JBAPMI010000045.1:0-14342 GCF_049278535.1 Mycobacterium sp.
GGATTGCCGACGGCCTGGGGCATCGGGGCGGGAACGGGGTTGGGCCGGGGTGGATACGCCGGATCGGCCGACGCGGTGGGGCTGGCAAGGCCCAGCACACCGGCAGCACCGACGGCCAGACCCGCGACCGTCACTCGCCAGCTACGGGCAGTCTGCTTCATGAGAGTCGGTCCTTCCCAGTTGGTCCGGCAGGTCGCTCGGGTCGTCGTCGGAGTCGCAGAAAGCGACTGTAACCAGGGGTAAACGGCGACTTCTAGCACCGGAACCGACCTGGAACACACCTGGGATAAACCCCTGACCGGTCTGCAATCCAAACGAGACCGTCGGTGGTCGGCGGGTCGCTCGACGCCGCCCTTATAACCTGTTGGGCGTGACCGACTCCCCGATCGCCCCTGCCGAGCAGGCCGACCCCGACGCACCGCGGTTTCGCTACACCGCGGACCTCGCCGGCCGCATCGAACACACCTGGCAGGACAACTGGACCCGGTGGGGGACCTTCAATGTGCCCAACCCGGTGGGTTCGCTGGCGCCGACGGACGGGTCACCGGTTCCTGACGACAAGATGTTCGTCCAGGACATGTTCCCGTATCCGTCGGGCGAAGGTCTGCACGTCGGTCATCCGCTCGGCTACATCGCGACTGACGTCTACGCGCGCTACTTCCGGATGCTGGGCCGTAATGTGCTGCACGCGTTGGGTTTCGACGCTTTCGGTCTACCCGCTGAGCAGTATGCGGTGCAGACCGGCACCCACCCGCGCACCCGTACCGAGGCGAACATCGTCAACTTCCGGCGCCAGCTGGGCCGGCTGGGTTTCGGCCACGACAACCGGCGCAGCTTCTCCACCACCGACGCCGAGTTCTACAAGTGGACGCAGTGGATCTTTCTGCAGATCTACAACGCGTGGTTCGACACCGCCGCCGGCAAGGCACGTCCGATAGCCGAACTGGTCGCCGAATTCGATTCCGGTGCACGTCAATTGGAAGACAACCGGGATTGGTCGGCGCTGTCGGCAGGCGAGCGTGCCGACGTCATCGACGCGCACCGCCTGGTTTATCGGGCCGATTCGCTGGTGAACTGGTGTCCGGGCCTGGGCACCGTGCTGGCCAACGAAGAAGTCACCGCCGACGGCCGCAGCGACCGGGGAAACTTCCCGGTCTTTCGTAAGCGGCTGCGGCAGTGGATGATGCGGATCACCGCCTACTCCGACCGGCTGCTCGACGACCTCGACGTGCTGGACTGGCCGGAAAAGGTCAAAGTCATGCAGCGCAACTGGATCGGGCGGTCCACCGGCGCGGCGGTGCTGTTCTCGGCGGACACCACCGATGGCGAAACGGTCGACCTACAGGTGTTCACGACGCGGCCGGACACGCTTTTCGGCGCAACGTATCTGGTGCTGGCCCCGGAGCATGAGCTGGCCGACCGGCTGGTGGCGTCGCAGTGGCCGGCCGGAGTGGACTCGCGCTGGACCTACGCCGCCGGCACCCCCGAGCAGGCCGTCGCCGCCTACCGGAAGGCGATCGCCGCGAAGTCCGACCTGGAGCGTCAGGAGAACAGGACCAAGACCGGCGTATTCCTGGGCACTTATGCGACCAACCCGGCCAATGGCGAGCAGGTGCCGGTCTTCATCGCCGACTATGTCCTGGCCGGATACGGCACCGGGGCGATCATGGCCGTACCCGGCCACGACCAGCGCGACTGGGAGTTCGCCCACCAATTCGGGCTGCCGGTCGTCGAAGTCATTGCCGGCGGCGACATTTCGCAGGCGGCGTACGTCGGAGACGGCACCCTGGTCAACTCGGACTACCTCAACGGGTTCAACGTCGCGGCCGCCAAGGAAGCCATCGCCGCGCGGCTGGAATCCGAGGGCCGCGGCAAGGCGCGCATCGAATACAAGTTGCGCGACTGGCTTTTCGCCCGGCAACGGTACTGGGGCGAGCCCTTTCCGATCGTCTACGACAGCGACGAGCGCGCCCACGCGCTGGACGACGCCGCTCTGCCAGTCGAGCTACCCGACGTGCCGGACTACTCGCCGGTGTCGTTCGACCCCGACGACGCAGCCAGCGAACCGTCGCCGCCGCTGGCCAAGGCGACCGAGTGGGTGCACGTCGAGCTCGACCTCGGCGACGGCCTGAAGCCCTACACCCGCGACACCAACGTCATGCCGCAGTGGGCGGGGAGCTCCTGGTATGAGCTGCGCTACACCGATCCGCACAATGCGGAACGGTTCTGCGGCAAGGAGAATGAGGCCTACTGGATGGGCCCACGGCCCGCCGAACACGGTCCCGACGATCCCGGCGGCGTCGATCTGTACGTCGGCGGCGCCGAGCACGCGGTGCTGCACCTGCTGTATTGCCGGTTCTGGCACAAGGTTCTCTACGACCTCGGACACGTCAGCTCGCGCGAGCCCTACCGACGACTGGTCAACCAGGGATACATCCAGGCGTTCGCCTACACCGACGCCCGGGGGTCTTATGTGACGGCCGCCGACGTCGTCGAGCGGGACGGCAAGTTCTTCTATCCCGATCCGGACGGGGAGATCGAGGTTTTCCAGGAATTCGGCAAAATCGGTAAGAGCCTGAAGAATTCGGTGTCCCCGGACGAGATGTGCGACGAGTACGGCGCCGATACGTTACGGGTGTACGAGATGGCGATGGGCCCGATTGAGGCGTCGCGGCCATGGGCCACCAAGGACGTCGTCGGGGCGCACCGGTTCCTGCAGCGGGTGTGGCGGCTGGTGGTCGACGAGAATTCCGGCGAAGCACGGGTGACCGACGACACGGATCTGGACACCGATACGCTGCGGCTGTTGCACCGCACCATCGCCGGGGTCGCCGAAGATTTTGCGGCACTACGCAACAACACTGCGGTGGCGAAGCTGATCGAGTACACCAACCACCTCACCAAACAGCACCGCGACTCGGTCCCCCGGGCGGCGGCTGAGCCGCTGGTGCTGATGCTGGCGCCGTTGGCGCCGCATCTGGCCGAGGAGCTGTGGCAGCGACTGGGCCATCCGGAATCGCTGGCCCACGGCCCCTTCCCGGTGGCCGATCCCGACTACCTGGTCGAAGACAGCGTGGAATATCCGATCCAGGTCAACGGCAAGGTGCGCGGCCGCATCACGGTGTCGGCCAGTGCCGACGCGGATGCGGTGGAGGCGGCGGCGCTTGCCGACGAGAAGGTGCAGGCGTTCCTGGCCGGCGCGATACCGAAGAAGGTGATCGTGGTCGCCGGGAAAATGGTCAACCTCGTGATCTAGCCCGCCTCGTTTCTCGGGCCGTTCCGGCCCGCATCGTCAGCGGGCGCGTGGTCTGAGGATGACCTCGTGCAGATGCCCGTCGGGAGGGGTGTCGATCGCGCGGGCGACCGCCTCGGCCACCGTGTCGGCACGCAGGAACTGATCCGCGTCGTACTCGCCGCCCTCGAAAGACACCAGCTCGCGCTGCATGTCGGTGTCGGTGCGGCCGGGGTAGACGGTGGTGACCCGCAGCGCCGGTTCACTGAGCCGGAGGGAGTCGGCGAACGCCCTTAGCGCGAACTTGCTGGCCGAATACGCCGCCATGTTCTCCGACGCCTTGCGCCCCGCCCCGGAGTTGATGAACACCACCTGACCCTGCGCGCGGCGCAAGGCCGACAGCAGAGCCAGCGTAACAGCAACTGCACCAACAACATTGACGTCGAAGGTAGTGCGCCACTCGTCGACAGTGGACTCGGCGACCGGGCCCGGATGGGACACCCCGGCGTTGTGCACCAGCACGTCGAGCTCGCCAATCGCCGCGGTAGCGGTTGCAATTGCGTCGGTGTCGGTGACGTCCAGCGGTAGCGCGGTGGCGCCCAACCGATCCGCGGTGGCCTGCAGCGTAGGCGAGGGCCTTGCGGCTAACAACAAGGTGTGGGTAGGGGCCAGTGCGTCGGCAATGGCGGCGCCGATCCCGCGGCTGGCACCGGTGATGAGCGCAGTCTGCATGGTTGCCAGCTTAAGGGGGATCGCAAGCGCGGCGGAGCCGAGCGCAGCGGGTCGCCCCGGCATTCAAGCGCCGCAAGGATTTACGCGGTGGCGTCCCCGTTGGACGCGGCGGCCGGGCTGGCCACCGATTCGCTGGCGGCCAGGTGCTCGAGCGGCGCCAGAGCCTTGGTCAGCGACTCCACTTCGGGCTGGCTGAGCTGGCTCAGCAAGGAGACCAGAGCGCTGATCCGGTTGCTCAGCGATTCCCGGTGAACGGCCAGGCCACGCGGGGTGATGTCGACGAGCACGGCACGCAGATCCGAGGGGTCACGCGAGCGCTTCACCAGACCGATTTTCTCCAGCCTGCGGATCGCCACCGTCGTGGTGGGTGTGCGAACGCGTTCGTGCGCGGCCAGGTCCGTCATCCGGATCGGCCCGCGGTCCAGCAACGTGACCAGTATCGACAGCTGTGCCAGCGTGAGGTCGCTTGCTTGAGCTGCGCCGACACTGCGATCGCCGCGGCGCAGGATCGCGAACAGCTTGGACAGGGTGCGGTGAAGTCCCTCTGCCAGCTCCGTGAGCTCGGGCACGGTGGCTTCAGTTTCCGCCATAGTTCGACAGTCTAACCTGTCTGCAGTTCGGGGACCTAGAATTCGTCTTTGCCGGTCACAGGACCTGCGACAGGAAGCGTTGCAGGCGCTCGGTCGCCGCCGCCTCGAATATTTGCGCAGGCGGCCCGGTTTCCACCACCTGACCGTGATCCATGAAGACGACGGTGTCGGATGTGGACTTCGCAAAAGCCATTTCGTGTGTGACCACCAGCATGGTCATGCCTTCGGAGCCCAGATCCGCGATCAGCGCCAGAATTCCCTTGACCAGTTCGGGATCCAGCGCCGAGGTGGCTTCATCGAAAAGCATCACCTGCGGTGTCATGGCCAGCGCGCGAGCGATCGCCACTCGTTGCTGTTGGCCGCCCGACAAGGCGCCCGGGCGGCTATCGGCCTTGTGTTTCATGCCAACCCTGTCCAGGTGTGCCAGCCCCAACTCGCGGGCGGCGTCGCCGGACAGGCGCTTGAGCTTGCGCGGTGCCAGCACGACGTTGTCGAGGACGCTGAGGTGCGGAAAAAGGTTAAAATGTTGAAACACCATGCCAATCCGCTGGCGCACGGTATTCGGATCGTCGTCCAATACCGACTGACCGTCGAGCAGGATGTCGCCGCTGTCGGGCTCGTACAACCGGTTCAGCACGCGCAGCAGGGTGGACTTTCCGGAGCCCGACGGTCCGATCACCGCGACCGTATTTCCAGCGGGCGCGCCGATATCCACCCCGCGCAGCACCTTATTGGGGCCGAACGAGAGATGAATTCCCTTGCCCGCCAACGATACTGACGTCATACCATCTCCTGGCCGGCGGTCAATGCAAGTGGATCCTCCGGCTCGCCGGCAGACCTGCCGTGCCGTAGCCGGTGGTCGACGACGTTGACCAGGTGGGTCAGCGGGATGGTCAGCACCAGGTAGAACACCCCGGCCGCCACCAGTGGCGAGAGGCTGCCGGTTTGCGCGTTGAGGTCGCGGCCGACCTGGAACAGCTCGCGCTGCCCGGCGATCAGTCCCAGGAAGTACACCAACGCGGAGCCTTTCAGCAGCGCGATGAACTGGTTGACGAGCGCGGGCAGCACCCGGCGGACGCCCTGCGGTATCACCACCATGCGCATCGACGTGTGGTAGCTCAGCCCCAGTGCGCGCGAGGCGTCCAGCTGCCCGGGCTCGACGCTTTGGATGCCGGACCGGAAGATCTCGCCGACGTACGCCGCGGCTGTCAGACCCAGCGCGGCGATGCCCAGTGGGTAGGGATTGTTGTTCGTCAATCCGCCCACGATCGGGCCGATGCCAAGGCCGATCAGCAAGATGATCACCACTTCGGGCAGCCCGCGAAAGATGTCGGTGTAGACCCGCGCCGGCCAGCGCAGCCAACGGGTCCGCGAGATGCTGGCAACTGCCAGCGCCATGCCGACCACCAGCCCGATCACGCCCGAGCTCACGGTCAGGATCAGCGTGTTGGGCAGGCCGGTGGTCAGCATCGCCGGAACGGCCTGCTTGTACAGGTCCCAGTCGAAGAACGACTCCCGCAGCTGAGCCAGGATCGACTTGGGCGGGGGCACCTCGTCCACCGAACGGTGATTGCGCTCGGCGATCGCCGCGAAATCCGGCAGGTGCGGCGTCAGTGCCGACTTCGATCCGGGTTTCCAGCCCCGCGGCAGCGGGCGTGGAACCCAGTCGGTGTACAGCTGCGACCAGGTGCCGTCGGCGATCACGGCGTCCAGGCCGGCGTTGAGCGCGGCGATCAGCGGCTGGTTGTCTTTTGCCACCGCGTAGGCCACGAAGTTGCCGAGGCCGAACGTGTAGGCGGCGATCACGGCGGTGTCGCCGGGCCGCATCACGTTGGTCGCCTCCATGGCCGGCGCCACCCACGCGTCGACCTGGTGGGTCTTCACGCTGGTGTACACGGTGGTGAAGTCGGGGAATTTCACCGGTTCGATGTGCAGGGTGTCGACCACGTAGGCCTCTTCGACGGTGCCCTGAACCACGCCGATCCGCTGCCCCGGTCCCAGCGCTTCGAAGCTGTCGATCGGTGAACCGGACGGCACGATCAACGACAGGTAGCCGAAGTCGTAGCCGTTGGTGAATCCGACTGTGCGACGGCGTGCTTCGGTGGCCATGATCGACGACGAGCCGACGTCGAAGCGGCGTGCCGCGACCTGGGCCAGCAGCCCGGAGAATTCGGTACCGGCGAAGACCACCCGTAAGCCGAGCTTGGCGGCGATCGCCCGCAGCAGCTCGTTGTCATAGCCGGTGAAGCGCCCGGCCGAGTTCAGGCAGCTGGTCGGCGGACCTCCCGGCTGGGTGCCGACGATCAGTGTGCGCGGCGTGCGCAGACCCAGCGCGTCGATGTTGACCGAATTCAACGGCTCGACGTCGGCGGTTGTGTACTTGTCTTCCGGTGACCGGTGGGCGGTGGCCAGCTTCCGCGGTAAGGCGATCGCGCCGTCTTTACCCGACGGCTTGCACAGGTTGTTGTCCGCCGCGGCCGGCGCAACCGGAGCCAGGCTGTAGCTCAGCAGGATGGTGACGACCAGCGCGGCCAGCTTCGACGCGCCGATCCTCATGCCCGATCACGCCACCGGCATAGCTCCTCGGCATCGCTGAGGTCGTAGTCCGGGCCGTTGACCCCGACGGTCAGCAGCGTCACGCCCAGCGCGGCCAGCCCCTCCGCGTCGGCGATCAGCCCGCCCTGGTCCTTGTTGACGCCGGCGGAGTGTTCGATGGTCTGGGGGTCGCGACCGACCGCGGCGCAGTGTTCGGCCAGCACGGCCGCCGCCTGCGGATAGCTGTCGACGCTGGTGAACCCGTGCCAGATGTCGCCGTGCTCGGCAACCAGTCGCAGGGTTCTCTTCGGGCCCTTGCCGCCGATCAGTAGCGGGATGTCGCGGGTGGGCGCTGGGTTGAGCTTGGCCAGCCTGGACTTGACCCGCGGCAGCGCGCCGGCCAGGTCCTCGATCCGGCTGCCGACGGTGCCGAACTCGTAGCCGTATTCGTCGTAGTCCTTTTCCTTCCAGCCCGATCCGATGCCAAGGATCAACCGGCCGTCCGAGATGTGGTCGACGGTGCGGGCCATGTCGGCCAGCAGCTCCGGATTGCGGTAGGAGTTGCAGGTCACCAGCGCGCCGATCTGGATTCGCGAGGTCTGTTCGGCCCAGGCGCCGAGCATGGTCCAGCACTCGAAATGCGCGCCGTCGGGGTCGCCGTAGAGCGGGAAGAAGTGGTCCCAGTTGAAGGCGACGTCGACGCCGATGTCTTCGCACCGGCGCACGGCGTCACGCAGGTGGCCGTAGGTCGGGGAGTGTTGCGGCTGCAGCTGAACGCCGATGCGGATCGGACGGTCGGAAGAAGTCATGCTTCCACCGTAGGCGCGGCGCGTTGCGGGATAAGCTCAGCGGCAAATGTCCAGTACCGCGGCCGGCAGTATCGCCGGCGTCGAGATCCCCGATACGCCGTTGGCGCGGGCGATTACGGCGCACATCCGCGACGTCGAAAACGATCTGCTGTTCAACCACTCTCGACGCGTGTTCCTCTTCGGGGTGCTGCAGGGCCGGCGCCGCGGACTGCAACCAAACCCCGATCTCCTCTACGCCGGCGCGATGTTCCACGACATCGGGCTCACCGAGCGGTACCGCGATTCGACACTGCGCTTCGAGGTTGACGGCGCCAACGCGGCTCGTGACTTTCTGCTCGAACACGAGATCGACGAGGCCGACGCCGCGAAGGTGTGGTTGGGCATCGCGTTGCACACGACGCCGGGCGTACCGGAGTTCCTGGCGCCCGAGACGGCGTTGGTCACCGCGGGCGTCGAGACCGATGTGCTCGGGATCGGCCGCGACGACCTGAGCCCGGAAGACCTTGCGGCGGTTACCGCCGCGCATCCGCGGCCCGATTTCAAGCGGCAGATCTTGGCGGCCTTCAACGACGGCATGAAGCACCGCCCTCAATCCACGTTCGGCACCTGCAACGCCGATGTCCTGGAACGCTTTGACCCGACGTTCATCGGCGACAACTTTGTCGACAACATCCTCGGCAGCAGCTGGCCCGAGTAACTCAGCCGCCGGCGAGTACGCCGCGCAGGATCTCGGTCAGCACCAGGGGCTGGTCGCTCTGCACGGAGTGACCCGAGTTCTCCACGACCTGAATGCCCTGGAATCGCTGTGCACGCCTGGCCAGTTCGTCGGCGTCCTCGTCGGTGACGAAGCCCGACGTCCCGCCGCGCACCAGCCGGACCGGCACCGCCAGGCCGGCGAAGTCGCCCCAGAGGCTTTCGAAGTCGGGAATCTTGCGGATGCTGTCATAGCGCCAGGTCCAGGTGCCGTCATCCAGTCGGCGGGAGTTGTGAAACACGCCGCGCCGCAATGATTTCCGATCGCGGTGCGGTGCCGCAGCGGTGGTGACCTCAAGGATCGCGTCGAAGCTGGGGAAGTTGCGCTCCCCGGCCACCAGCGCCACGGTGCCTTGCTGGTCGGTGGTCATCTCGGCATAGCGCCGCAACGCTGACGGGGTGACGTCGATCAGCACGAGTTCGCGCACCAGCTGCGGGGCGATGGCGCCCAGCCCGATCGCGGTGAGCCCGCCCAGCGACATGCCGACGACCAGCTTGGCATCCGGCGCGAGGTCGTTGATCACCGGCGCGATTGCTGCCGCGTTGTTCTGCGGTGAATAGTCCCCGTCGTCGCGCCACGCCGAGTGCCCGTGGCCGGGCAGGTCGACCGCCAGTGCGGGCACACCCAGACCGACGATCACAGTGTCCCAGGTGTGCGCGTTCTGTCCGCCGCCGTGGAAGAACACCGCCCGCGGTGCGGCGTCGCCCCACTGCAGGGCGCTGATGCCGTTGGCTTCGACCCGTCGCACGGTGGGCAGCGGGCCGGTGAAGCCGGCCTGCTCGGCGTTCTCGGGCAGCAGCGCGAACTCGGACAGCCCCACCAGTTCGTCGTCGGAGATGTCGGTCATGACACTCGACACTAAAGGACGTAGCGACGGCGAATGCCGCGGAATCGCTCCCACATCGCGGCGGCCCGCTGCGCCTCGGTGACCATCGTGATGTCGGGCGGTAGGGCGTCGAGCAGGTCTTCGGATGGGACAACCCGAGTGCTGAGCACAGCGGGCCGGCCCTCGAGCATGTGCCGGTAGGTCAGGTTGCCGCGCTCGAATCCCTGGGTGTCCAACCAGTTGTGCACCCCCGGATCACGATGCGCCATAACCAGCCGGACCCGGCCGTCGGCGTCGACGGCGGCCCGGCTCGGTGTGTAGCTGACCGGGCGGTACAGGTAATCCATGCTGTTGAAGAACACACCCATATTGGTCAGCATCCACAGCCCGTCGTGCGCATCGAACTCGACGATCAGCGCCTGATCGGGGCCCAGCTCCCAGTACATGTTGGCCGCCGACCGGCCGCGCTTGGCGTCGGCGCCGGTCGCATCGACGCGCGGAAAGGTGTTCGGCTGACCGGCGTCCACCCCGCCGTAGGTGAAGGGAAACTCCGGCCAGTCCGACATCAGACCCGTGATGAAGTCGCCGGCCCAGTCCATCGCGGCGGTCAGCTCTTCGGCGTTGGGAAGTGGCTTGGGCGACGACATATCGATCCGCTCGATACGCATTTGCGCGGGTAGCTCGTCCCAACGGTCAAAACCCTGACGGATGAACAGCTTTCGAGAATCCGGGGTAGTGGGCAGCCAGTTGGGTGTGCGTTTAGGCCCGCCGATATAGAGGTCGAACTGTCCGTCGTCGCCAACGACGAGCTGCTCGCCGACGAGGTTGGCCTCCGGTGTGTCACCGAACGGTTCGTGCAACACGCCGGGGCCGGGTATGCGCGCGCCCTGCACGGTGACATTGAAAAAGCGTGCGGTGCCGCGGCTGCCGGTCAACCGGTACGTCGAATGCCCGTTGATCCAGGCCTGCTGGTAGGTGAAGTCGCCGCAGTCACCGCCGAGCTTGCGGGTCGGGCCGCAGAACGCATGCAGCGCCGGGTACCGGGTGTCGTGGGTTTCCAGCGCCAAATCGAATGCCTGGCCCAGGTTTTGGGTGAGGAACCGGAACGCGTCGACGCGTTGTGTGCCCGTAGTGGCGTTGGCGTCCTTGAAGACCTGTTCGCCGGCGCGGCGAAGCTGATCGCAGAACGCTGCCCACGCCGCCTGCAGCGCGGCGTCGTCGCGGCCGTCGCCGTATGCCATTCTCAAGCACCCAACTTGGTGAGCATCGTCCCTACGACATCACATGCTCGCCGGGCCGATTCAAGCCGTCCCTCCTCGTCGATGCGTGGACCGATCAGCTCCAGGTCGAACCCATGCCGGTAGCCGCCCGCCAGCGCCGCGGCGACGAACGCCTCGATCGGGATGGTGCCGTCGCCGGGAACAGCGCGGCCCGGCAGCATCCGGTCGCCGAGCACGTAATCGCTCAACTGAATCAGCCGGGTGCGCGGCAGCGCTCGCTGCAGTAACGCGTCGAGATCGCCTTCGGCCCAGCAGTGGAACAGGTCGATGCAGATATCCAGCCCGCTCATCTCGGCCAGTGTGACGGTGTCGCGCAACGTGTGGGCGATGTGTAGATCAGCGTAGAGGCTGGAAGCGTTTTCGATCGCCAGCCCCACACCCGCGTCCTGTGCGCGTTGAAGGCAAGGCCCGACCATCTCGCAAAACCGTTGCGCCGCTTGCGACCAGGTGAGGGAGCCCCGCCCGCCGGTGAGCAGGTAGACCGTTCGCGCCCCGACGTCGGCCGCGGCCCCGATCACCCGCATCAGCGCGGTCGGCTCATTGAACAGGTGATACACGGCCTCGACAGCGTACCCATTGCACTGCAACAGCTTTGGAAACTCGGGATCCAGTAGTTGGTTGTCCAGGATGCTCAACCGGCCGACGCCGAGGTCGATCCAGTGCTTGTGCAGTTCGGCCAGGGTGTCGCCGTAGAAGGTGACGTTGTGCACCGACAAACGGGGGTGGGTCACGGTCGGTTCTCGATCTCGACGCCGAATCGTTCACGGAACGGCCGGAATTCCTCGTGCAGCGTGTCGAGGTTTTCGCCGATGTCGGTGAGCAACTGCGTGGAGTAGCGGAATTTGCCGTGCCGGTCGCCGCGGTTGTCGGCCAGATAGTGGTGCATCGCCGAGTCCGCTTCCGTCGTCAACTCACGGCCGCCGAACGCGTAGTAGCGCCGCACCGTCGCCACCTGGTCGGCGATGAAATCGGCGTAGCGGACGTGCAGGATCCGCGGATCGTCGACCATCGGGTTGCTCATCGTGTTGGCGATGCTGGCGCGGGTCATCTCGAGATGCTTCTTGGCCTCGGCGTGTAAATCGACGGGCCCCACGATGCCGTCCATGATGTCGGCCATCATCATCGTGCGTGACGCGGCGACCTGAACCGGGTCGCGGTGCAACCAGACCAACGTCGCATCGGGGTAGGTTTCGAACATCTCTTTCAGCCGGAACCCGTGAAAACCCTTCAGTACCCAATACTTTTGCGGCCGGCGGTATTGCAGCTGCCGCAACATGGCCTTGTGCAACCGGTACTGCGCGGTGGCGTCGGTGGCCAGCCCACCCACCAGCGACTGCATGGGCACCCGCCACCATGCGGTGGGCGTCATCACCCGAAAGTCGAACGCCCAGGTGCGTTCGTCTTCGGCAAGGCCGTCGCCGAGCATGTCGTTGTACGGGTGGCTGTGCAGCCACTTGGGCATCTTGGCATTGATCTCGCGCCAATCGGAGTCGGCCTGTTCGCGCCGCCGATCGTTCGCAGCGGCCAGGCCGGGCGGCGGCGACGGGTACATCACCTCCCAGAACCGCAGTGCCCGTGCATCGGGGTCGACGGACATCAACGCGTGCATCAGCGTTGTGCCCGAACGTGGTTCGCCGGTGACGAACATCGGTGCCGCGATTACCTCGTCGGCGATCGGATAGGCATTGCGGTCTTCGATGAATACCAGCCGCGAGGTCAGCAGCCATCGGCATACCTGCGCGGCCGCGGCGACGCCGGCATCGTCCATGCCAAGCGTATTGAGGTGCTCGACGGCCACCGCGAAGCGTTCCGGCAACGTGGGATCGCCGTAGTCGCTCAGGCCGGTCTCCGCGGTCGCGGCGGTCAACAAGACGGCGGCATCCAGGTTCGCAGTCACCGAAGGTCTCCGCACAGCTGCAGTAATTCATCCTCGGCCGCAAGGACATTCGCCGTCGATGTTTGGGCATAACTGAGACCGGCCATCGCGCCGTAGTCGAGAATCTTCGGCACCCGCAGGCCCGCGTCGACGAATGTCTTGATGATGTTGGCGACTTCTTTCGGGGTGCCGTGCGGCACGACGGCGAGCAGCATCTCGGGACGCACCGCAGCCAGGAACTCGACGATCCGCTCACGGGTGAGCACCGCGGGGTCGATGTCCTGAAAGCCGCGCCAGCCGGAACCCATCGGGTGGTCAAAACCGAAGCCGTGCAACGTCTCTGCAGAGACCTGCAGCAGGAAGGCCTTGACCAGGGGTGCCTGCAGGATCTCGTCCAGCGCGGCGTCGTCCTGGGCGATCAAGCAGACCTGGATGAAGCACGGTGTGATCGCCATTGGGTCGCGGCCGGCGCGTTCGGCCGATGTCCTTACCGCGGAGATCATTTCGGCATAGTGCTCCGGAGTCCAGGCGCCGGCCGGCCACCAGCCGTCGGCGTACCGGCCGGCGATGTCGAGCATCCGCGGCCCGCTGGCCCCAATCCAGATCGGCGGCAACCGCCCCTCGTAGGGTTCGGTATCCAGTCGCGCATGGTGCAGCGTGTAGAACTGACCGTCGAAGTCGATCGGCCCGTCGCTCTCCCAGAGCAGCCGGATCACCCGCAGCGCCTCCTCGAACCGGGCGACGGGCCGATGGAAGTCGAACCCATACGGCAGCGTGTTCTCGCTTTCTCCGCTGCCGAGCCCGAGGACGAATCGGCCACGGGCCAGATGGTCGATGGTCAGCGCAGTCTGGGCCAGCATCGCGGGGTGGCGGCGGACGGTGTCGACCACCGCGGAGACCAGCGGCACGTTCGTGGTGAGGGCCGCTGCCGCGGCTGCCACCGCCAGCCCGTCGAGGTGGCGATGCGGCGACGGCGAAACGGTTGCCAGATCGGTGAATTCAGGAGCCCAGATTGAGTCGGGCCAGAAGCTGACCATGTGGTCGGGCAGCCAGATCGAGTGGTACCGGCCGCTGTCCAGATCGTCGAGCCGGGACAAATCCAGCGGCAGGGTGGTGCGCAGGAATGCGGCGGGCTGAACCTTCATCGAGACATGATGCTAAGCACCCGCACAGCGTCGTGTCGGTGAAACGAAGCATCCCCAGAAACGAAAGAGCGGCGAAGCCGCACCGGGCGACCTCACCGCTCGATCGAAAAAACTCAGCCCTCGATGATGAACTCTTCGAGCTGTGTGCGCGCGACGTCGTCGGGCAGCTGCTTCGGCGGGCTCTTCATCAGGTACGCCGACGCCGCCACGACCGGTCCACCGATGCCGCGGTCCTTGGCGATCTTGGCGGCACGCACCGCGTCGATGATGACTCCGGCCGAGTTCGGCGAGTCCCACACCTCGAGCTTGTATTCCAGGTTCAGCGGAACGTCACCGAAGGCGCGGCCCTCGAGACGGACGTAGGCCCACTTGCGGTCATCAAGCCAGCCGACGTGGTCGGACTGGCCGATGTGCACATCCTTGGTCTTGAACTCGCGCTGCAGGTTCGACGTGACGGCCTGGGTTTTGGAGATCTTCTTAGACTCCAGCCGCTCACGCTCGAGCATGTTGAGGAAGTCCATGTTGCCGCCGACGTTGAGCTGCATGGTGCGGTCGAGCTGCAC
>NZ_JBAPMI010000046.1:0-3311 GCF_049278535.1 Mycobacterium sp.
ACACCTTTGTCACGCGCGATCTTGCGGAAGAAGAAATCCTGCGCCTGGATCGCGGTGGTGCCCTCGTAGAGCGAGTCGATCTTCGCGTCGCGGATGTACTGCTCGATCGGGTAGTCCTGCAAGAACCCCGAGCCACCCAGAGTCTGCAGCGACTCGGTCAGGTACTGGTACGCCCGCTCAGAGCCAACGCCCTTGACGATAGGCAACAGCAAATCGTTGACGCGGTTCGCCAACTCGGCGTCCGCGCCCGAGACCGCCTCGGCGACAACAGCATCCTGATGCGCCGCGGTATAGAGGTAGATCGCCCGCAACCCTTCGGCGTAGGCCTTCTGCATGATCAGCGAGCGGCGCACGTCCGGGTGACGGGTGATCGGCACCCGCGGAGCGTTCTTGTCGAGCATCTGGGTCATGTCGGCACCCTGGATACGCGTCTTGGCGTATTCGAGTGCGTTGAGGTAGCCCGTCGACAGCGTGCCCGACGATTTGATGCCGACCAGCATCCGCGCGTTCTCGATGACCTTGAACATCTGCGCGATGCCGTCGTGGATGTCGCCGACCAGCCAGCCCTTCGCGGGGATGCCGTGTGCACTGAAGGTCAACTCGCACGTCGGCGAGGCCTTGTAGCCCATCTTGTGCTCGAGCCCCGTCGCGTAAACCCCGTTGCGCTCGGTGATTTCGAAGCTGTCCCAGTCGAACAAATACTTCGGCACCACGAACAGGCTGAGGCCCTTGGTGCCGGCGCTCGCTCCCTGCGGACGTGCCAGCACCAGGTGCAAGATGTTGTCGACGGTGTCGCCCAGGTCGCCGCCAGAGATGAAGCGCTTGACACCTTCGATATGCCAGGAGCCGTCCGGCTGCTCGATGGCCTTGGTGCGTCCGGCTCCGACGTCGGAGCCGGCGTCGGGTTCGGTGAGCACCATCGTCGCACCCCAGCGCCGTTCGATCGCCGCGCTGGCCAGCGCCTGCTGCTCGTCGTTGCCGAGCGAGTAGAGGATGTCGGCCATCGGTGGGCCGGCGTAGAAGAAGAACAGCGCCGGGTTGGCGCAGATGATCATCTCCAGTGCCGCCCATGCCACGGTGCGCGCCACCGGGGTGCCACCGATTTCAGGTGCCACACCCAGCCGCCACCATTCGGCATCCCAGATGGCTTGCACCGTCTTACGGATCGGATCGGGCACCGTGATGGTGTGCTCGTCCGGCAGGAAGACCGGCGGCGTGCGATCGGCTGCCACAAAGGACTCGGCGACCGGACCTTGAGCAAACCGGGCTACCTCGGCCAGGATCTCGCGGGTGGTGGCGCTGTCGAGTTCGCCGACTTCCCCCGAATCCAGCACGTCGCCGAGAGCGAGCGCCTCGAACAGGTTGAACTCGATGTCACGCAGGTTGGCTTTGTAATGCGCCATGGCCCCTCCTCGCGTTGCAGTATGGCGAGAATCGCGGTCTCACGAGCCTGTTTCGGGAGTTTCCTGAATCGCGTCCTCCAGGGTTTGCGGCAGGTGCCGCCGCCAATTGTTTGGCGCAGACCCTTGAGAAGTGACCTGACTCACACTAAAGTGACCAGTGGTCATCCAGGGAGGAGGGCTGATGCCGACGGTCACTTGGGCTCGCGTCGACCCGGCGCGCCGCGCGGCGGTCGTGGAGGCTGCGGAGGCAGAGTTCGGGGCGCACGGCTTCTCCGGCGGCAGCCTGAACGTGATCGCCCGGCGTGCGGGCGTGGCCAAGGGCAGCCTGTTCCAGTACTTCGCCGACAAGCGCGACATGTACGCCTACATCACCGATGTCGTCAGCCAACGGGTGCGGGTCTACATGGAGGATCGGATCCGTCAACTCGATCCGAGCCGGCCGTTCTTCGACTTCCTGACCGACTGGCTCGACGCATGGGTCGCGTATTTCGCCGACCATCCACATGAACGTGCGTTGCATGCGGCCGCGAGCCTGGAGGTCGACACCGATGCGCGCGTCAGCGTGCGCAGCGTCATTCACCGCCACTACCTGGAGGTGCTGCGGCCGCTGGTGCATGACGCTCAGGTCCGCGGCGATTTCCGCAAAGACGCCGACATCGATGCGCTGTTGTCGTTGCTGCTGTTGATCTTTCCGCATCTGGCGCTGGCGCCGTACATGCGCGGCCTCGACCCGATCCTCGGTCTGGACGAACCCAGCGCGGAGCAGCCGACGCTGGCGGTACGCCGCCTGGTGGCCGTCCTGTCGGCCGCATTCAGCTCCGTAGACAGCACCACAAGTCAGCCACAAAAGATCTGAGGAGGTCTGATGTCACGCACTGGTTCGAATTCACTCGTCGCCGGCGGGCTCAACTGGGACAGCCTGCCGCTCAAGCTGTTTGCCGGTGGCAACGCCAAGTTCTGGAATCCCGCCGATATCGACTTCTCGCGCGACCGCGCCGACTGGGAAAAGCTGAACGAGGACGAACGCGATTTCGCCACCCGGTTGTGCGCGCAGTTCATCGCCGGCGAGGAAGCGGTCACCGAGGACATCCAGCCGTTCATGTCCGCGATGCGCGAAGAAGGCCGGCTCGGCGACGAAATGTACTTGACCCAGTTCGCTTTCGAAGAGGCCAAGCACACCCAGGTCTTCCGGCTCTGGCTCGACGCCGTCGGGATGACCGGGAACCTACAGAGCTTCCTGGAACCGCTGCCGGCGTATCGGACGATGTTCTACGACGAGTTACCCGACTGCCTCAACGCCTTGTCGTCTGACCCGTCACCCGCGGCCCAGATCCGGGCGTCGGTCACCTACAACCACGTCGTCGAGGGCATGCTCGCACTCACCGGTTATTACGCGTGGCACAAGATCTGCGTGGCACGCGGGATCCTGCCCGGCATGCAGGAATTGGTGCGCCGCATCGGTGACGACGAACGCCGGCACATGGCATGGGGCACCTTCACCTGCCGGCGTCACGTCGCCGCCGACGACGCCAACTGGGGAGTGTTCGAATCCCGGATGAACGAGCTGATGCCGCTCGCGCTCGAGGCCACCGTGCAGGGTTTCGCGCTGTTCGACGTGATGCCGTTCGATCTGGTGCAGGACGAGTTCATGCAGTACGCCGCCGACAAGGGCATGCGGCGCTTCGGCACGATCTCCAGTGCGCGTGGCCGCCCGCTCGGCGAGATCGACATCGACTACTCGCCGGTGCAGCTGGAAGACACCTTCGCCGCTGAAGACGAGAAGTCGCTGGCCGGCGCATCGGCCTGATCACGTCGCGAGCTAGCCGACCCAGACCGTCTTGGCGTTGCAGAACGCCTTGATGCCGAGGTTCGCGAGTTCGCGGCCGTAGCCAGAACGCTTGACGCCGC
>NZ_JBAPMI010000047.1:0-2042 GCF_049278535.1 Mycobacterium sp.
CAGCTCGGCCGTGGCGGTCAGTGCGTCTTCAATCTGCTTATGCGGCACCAGCCGTGAGAGCACCAGCACCCGTGGTGTGACCGAGCGCGGACCATCCACTGATGCCACGGGCGCTTCATCGAGCCCGTTGCGCACCAACGCAATTCGCTCACCATCGACATCGAGGCCAACCAGGTCGCGAGCCGACGGCAAGGACACCGTCACGTACTGGTTGTGCCGATGCAGCCTGGGCGACAACCACGATTCGACGAACCAGCCGAGCCTGCCGAAGAACCAGCCGGCCACCGGCCACTGCTCGCGATGACAGTGGTGCACCAGCACTGCGACCCGTCGGCCGTAGATCAGCCGGGCCATGAACGGCAAGCCGTTCTGGGTGTCGACGACCACATCCGGCCGTACCCGTCGCAATGGTCCAAGGCCCAATCTCGCGGCCGCCATCGCCAGCAGCGCCCACACGTAGACCGAGTAGCGCCCGCCCGCGCGGTTGATCCGCACACCGTCGATGACTTCTCGTCGCGCCGCTCCGGGATAGCGCGCGGTGCGCAGCGTGACCTCCACACCGGACGCGGCCAGCTGGGCGCCGATGCGCTGCAGGTAGGTTTCGCTGCCACCGCCCTGCGGGTGTCCGGTATCGCGCCAGCACAAAAGCAGCACCGAGCGCACACCGGACATTCGGTCAGCCTAGCGATGCCCGGGCTCTAGGGTTGGCCGGTGGCGGTGACTGACCTGTTCGCGCGGCGGGCGACCTTGCGCCGCTCGGCGCGGCTGCTGTCGAGCTTTCGCTACGAGCAGCCTGCCCCGGCCAAGTTCTACGGCCCGTTGGCGGTCGACACCGCGAACATGATCAGCGACCTATGGCAGGGCATCCACGGCGAGCGGCCGGTGGGTCGCAGCCTGCTCGACGTCGGTGGCGGGCCCGGATACTTTGCGACGGCGTTCGCCGATGCCGGCCTCCGGTATATCGGCGTGGAGCCGGACCCGAATGAAATGCACGCTGCGGGACCGATTTTGGCGCGTGGCTCCGGAGCCCTGGTCCGTGCGTCGGGCATGGCGCTGCCCTTCGCCGATAACAGCGTGGACATCTGCCTGTCCTCCAACGTCGCCGAGCACGTGCCGCGACCCTGGCAACTCGGTGGCGAGATGCTTCGGGTCACCAGGCCCGGCGGCCTGGTCGTGCTTTCCTACACGGTCTGGCTCGGCCCGTTCGGCGGTCACGAGATGGGCTTCAGTCATTACCTTGGCGGCGCCCGCGCCGCCGGACGGTACGCCCGCAAACACGGCCACCCGGCCAAAAACAACTACGGGTCGTCGTTGTTCGCGGTGTCCGCTGCGGACGGCCTGGACTGGGCCGCCAGCACAGGGACGCTGATCTCGGCGTTCCCGCGCTACCACCCGAAATGGGCCTGGTGGTTGACCGCAGTACCGGTGCTGCGTGAGTTCCTCGTGAGCAATCTTGTGCTGGTGCTCCGGCCGCAGTAATGAAACGTGTTCTCGTTTCGCTCCGGCTTGGGTAGGGTGGCGGCCATGAGCCACGTCACAACGGAGCAAGCTACAACGGAGTACGACAAGCTTTTCATCGGCGGCAAGTGGACGGAGCCGTCGACATCTGAAGTCATCGAGGTGCACTGCCCGGCCACCGGCGAGTACGTCGGCAAGGTGCCGTTGGCAGCAGCAGCCGACGTTGACGCAGCGGTCGCCGCGGCACGCGCGGCATTCGACAACGGACCGTGGCCGTCGACGCCACCCAAGGAGCGCGCGGCGGTCATCGCCGGCGCGCTCAAACTGATGGAGGAGCGCAAAGACCTGTTCGTCAAGCTGCTCGGCGACGAAACCGGCCAGCCGCCGATGTCCGTCGAGACCATGCAGTGGATGAGCGGAATTGCATGCCTGAACTTCTTCGCCGGGCCCGCTGTCGATCAGGTCAAGTGGCAGGAAGTCCGCAACGGCGGCTACGGGCAGACCATCGTCCATCGTGAACCGCTCGGCGTGGTGGGCGCGATCGTGGCCTGGAACGTGCCGCTGTTCCTGGCGATCAACAAGCT
>NZ_JBAPMI010000048.1:0-9321 GCF_049278535.1 Mycobacterium sp.
GCTCCGTCCGGCGCACCACGGCCCGACGACATCGGGTTCGACGCCGCCGACGCCACGCTGGCGTTGATCGCGTTGTCGGCCAAGATGCGCATCGACCAGATCGAGGAGCTGGACTCCATCGAGTCCATCACCGACGGCGCCTCGTCGCGACGTAACCAGTTGCTGGTCGACCTTGGTTCCGAGCTGAACCTGGGGGCCATCGACGGCGCTGCCGAGGCCGACCTGGCCGGGCTGCGGGCGCAGGTCACCAAGCTGGCCCGTACCTACAAGCCTTACGGGCCAGTGCTTTCCGACGCGATCAACGATCAGCTGCGGACCATCCTGGGTCCGTCCGGTAAGCGGCCCGCGGCGATCGCCGAGCGGGTGACCAAGACCTGGGAACTCGGCCAAGGCTGGGTCAAGCACGTCACGGTCGAGGTCGCGTTGGGCACCCGCGAGGGCACCAGCGTTCGCGGTGGGGCAATGGGCAACCTGCACGAGGGTGCGCTGGCTAACGCCGCCGCCGTCGACAGCGTCATCGACGCCGCGGTGACGGCCGTGGCCGCACGCCGCGGGATCGCGGTGGCTTTGCCGTCAAGCGGCGGTGGCGGCGGTGCGACCGTCGACGCGGCCGCGCTGGGCGAGTTCAGGGAACAGATCACCGGCCGCGACGGCGTGCTGGCGTCGGCGGCCCGACTGGTGCTGGGTCAGCTCGGACTCGACGACCCGGTCAGTGTGCCGCCTGCCGCGACCGATGCCGAGCTGATCGACTTGGTCACAACCGAACTCGGGGCGGACTGGCCGCGCTTGGTTGCGCCGGTATTCGACGGCAAGAAGGCCGTGGTGTTCGACGACCGTTGGGCCAGTGCCCGTGAAGATCTGGTCAAGCTGTGGCTGATCGACGAAGACGAAGCCAACGCCGACTGGGCGCGACTGTCGGAGCGGTTCGAGGGCGCCGGCCATGTGGTGGCGACTCAGGCGACCTGGTGGCAGGGCAGGGCGCTGGCCGCCGGCCGTCAAATCCACGCGTCGCTGTACGGCCGGATCGCTGCCGGCGCGGAGAACCCGGACGCCGGTCGGTACAGCGATGAGGTCGCGGTGGTGACCGGTGCGTCGAAGGGCTCGATTGCCGCGTCGGTGGCCGGAAAGCTCCTCGACGGCGGTGCCACCGTCATCGCGACGACGTCGAAACTCGATGAGGAGCGGCTGGCCTTCTACCGGAATCTGTACCGTGACCACGCTCGATTCGGCGCATCCCTGTGGGTGGTGGCCGCCAACATGGCGTCCTACTCCGACATCGATGCGCTAGCCGAGTGGATCGGCCACGAGCAGTCCGAAAGCCTTGGGCCGCAGTCGATTCACATCAAGGACGCGCAGACCCCGACGCTGCTGTTCCCGTTCGCGGCGCCGCGGGTGGTCGGCGACCTGTCCGAGGCGGGTTCGCGCTCGGAGATGGAAATGAAGGTGCTGCTGTGGGCCGTGCAGAGGCTGATCGGCGGCCTATCCCGAATCGGCGCCGAGCGGGACATCGCCTCGCGGCTGCATGTGGTGCTGCCGGGCTCGCCCAACCGCGGCATGTTCGGCGGCGACGGCGCTTACGGTGAAGCCAAGTCGGCGCTGGACGCGGTGGTGACCCGCTGGGGCGCCGAGTCGTCGTGGGCTCAGCGAGTCAGCCTGGCGCACGCGCTGATCGGTTGGACCCGCGGCACCGGGCTGATGGGGCACAACGACGCGATCGTCAGCGCCGTCGAAGAAGCCGGTGTGACAACGTATTCCACCGACGAGATGGCCTCGATGCTGCTCGGGCTGTGCAACATCGAGTCGAGGGCGGCCGCGGCCACCTCGCCGATCAAGGTGGACTTCACCGGCGGGCTCGGCGACGTCAAGCTGGACATGGCCGAGCTGGCCGCCAAGGCGCGCGAGGAGATGACCACCGAAGCGGCCGTCGACGGCGAGGCCGCCGACGAGGGCACCATCCCCGCGTTGCCGTCGCCGCCACGCGGCTTCACCCCGGCCCCGCCGCCGGTGTGGGACGACCTCGACGTCGACCCGTCCGAGTTGGTGGTGATCGTCGGCGGCGCCGAGCTCGGGCCGTACGGCTCGTCGCGGACTCGCTTCGAGATGGAGGTCGACAATGAACTGTCGGCCGCCGGCGTGCTCGAGTTGGCTTGGACCACAGGGCTGATCAAGTGGGAAGACGATCCGACACCGGGCTGGTATGACACCGAATCCGGCGACCTGATCGACGAGGCCGAGTTGGTCGAGCGCTATCACGACGTCGTGGTCGAGCGCGTCGGCATTCGCGAGTTCGTCGACGACGGAGCGATCGACCCCGATCATGCGTCGCCGCTGATGGTGAGCGTCTTCCTCGACAAGGACTTCACGTTCGTCGTCTCCTCGGAGGCCGACGCCCGCGGGTTCGCCCAGTTCGACGCCGAGCACACGGTGGTCCAGCCGGTCCCGGGCTCCAGCGACTGGCAGGTTACCCGCAAGGCGGGCACCGAGATTCGGGTTCCGCGCAAGACCAAGCTGTCGCGAACCGTCGGCGCGCAGATCCCGACCGGGTTCGACCCGACGGTGTTCGGCATCAGCCAAGACATGGCCAGCTCGATCGACCGGGTGGCGCTGTGGAACATCGTCGCGACCGTCGACGCGTTCCTGTCGTCGGGCTTCACCCCGACCGAGCTGATGCGATGGGTGCACCCAGGCCTGGTGGGCAGCACCCAGGGCACCGGCATGGGCGGCATGACATCGATGCAGACGATGTATCACGGCAACCTGCTCGGCCGGAACAAGCCGAATGACATCTTGCAGGAAGTTCTGCCGAACGTCGTTGCGGCACATGTGATTCAGTCCTACGTGGGCAGCTACGGCGCGATGATCCACCCGGTCGGCGCGTGCGCCACCGCGGCGGTCTCGGTCGAAGAGGGCATGGACAAGATCCGCCTCGGCAAGGCCGAACTGGTGGTGGCCGGTGGGTTCGACGACCTGACGCTGGAAGCCATCATCGGCTTCGGCGACATGGCCGCCACCGCCGACACCAGCATGATGCGCGGCAGAGGTATCAGCGACTCGAAGTTCTCCCGGCCCAACGACCGCCGCCGGCTCGGGTTCCTGGAAGCCCAGGGCGGTGGCACCATCCTGCTGGCCCGGGGTGACCTGGCTCTCAAGATGGGTCTGCCGGTGCTGGCTGTGGTGGGCTACGCCCAGTCGTTCGCCGACGGCGTACACACCTCGATCCCGGCCCCGGGCCTGGGGGCGTTGGGTGCCGGACGTGGCGGCAAGGATTCGCAGCTGGCCCGATCGCTGGCCAAGCTGGGTGTCGGCGCCGACGACATCGCGGTGATCTCCAAGCACGACACCTCGACGTTGGCCAACGATCCCAACGAGACCGAACTGCATGAGCGGCTGGCCGATTCGATGGGCCGTTCCGTTGGGGCGCCGCTGTTCATCGTGTCGCAAAAGAGCCTCACCGGGCACGCCAAAGGCGGCGCGGCGGTCTTCCAGATGATGGGGTTGTGCCAGATCCTGCGCGACGGGGTGATCCCGCCCAACCGCAGCCTGGATTGCGTCGACGACGAACTCGCGGACTCCGCGCACTTCGTCTGGGTACGTGACACGCTGCGGCTCGGCGAGAAATTCCCGCTGAAGGCCGGGCTGGTGACCAGCCTCGGGTTCGGCCACGTGTCCGGCCTGGTCGCACTGGTGCACCCGCAGGCCTTCATGGCCACGCTGGACGCCGATCAGCGCGCGGATTACCTGCGTAGGGCAGACGCTCGTCTGCTGGCCGGTCAGCGCCGACTGGCGTCTGCGATCGCCGGCGGCACCCCGCTTTACGAGCGGCCCGCCGACCGTCGGTTCGACCACGAGGTGTCCGAGAAGCTTCAGGAAGCGGCGATGTTGCTCGACTCGAACGCGCGATTGGGCGACGACGACGTCTACGGCCAGTGAGCATCCGATAGGTTCTCAACGATGAGCATCGTCGGAGTGGGGATAGACCTTGTCTCCATTACTGAGTTCGCCGAGCAGGTCGACCAGCCCGGAACAGTCTTCGCCGAGACCTTCACGCCCGGTGAGCGGCGTGACGCCTCGGACAAGAGTTCGTCGGCGGCCCGCCACCTGGCGGCACGGTGGGCGGCCAAGGAAGCGGTGATCAAGGCCTGGTCCGGGTCGCGGTTCTCGCAGAGGCCGGTGTTGCGCGAGGACATCCACCGCGACATCGAAGTGGTCACCGACATGTGGGGCCGGCCGCGCGTTCGGTTGACCGGGGACATCGCCAAGCATCTGAAGGATGTGACGATCCACGTGTCGTTGACGCACGAAGCCGACACCGCGGCTGCGGTGGCCATCCTGGAGGCCGACTAGCCTCGAGCCCATGAGCGATCTGGTCGAACGCGTGCGCCAGGTGCTGCCATCGGTGCGCGACGATTTGGAGAATCTGGTCCGCATCGAGTCGGTGTGGGCCGACCCAGCCCGGCGTGACCAGGTGCACCGCAGCGCCCAAGCTACCGCAGATCTGTTGGCGCAGGCTGGTTTTGGCGACGTGCAGATCGTCAGCGAGGGTGGTGCGCCCGCGGTTATCGCGCGGCATGCTGCGCCGCCCGGCGCGCCGACCGTGTTGCTCTACGCCCACCACGATGTGCAGCCCGAGGGCGATCCCACGCAGTGGACGTCGCCGCCGTTTGAGCCGACCGAACGCGACGGTCGGCTCTACGGGCGCGGCAGCGCCGACGACAAGGCTGGTATCGCAACGCATTTGGCGGCGTTTCGGGCGCACGGCGGAAATCCGCCAGTCGGGGTCACGGTGTTCGTCGAAGGCGAGGAAGAGTCCGGTTCACCGTCGCTGGGCCGTCTGCTGGCCGCCCATCGTGACGCGCTGGCCGCAGACGTGATCGTGATTGCCGATTCCGACAACTGGAGCACCGACATCCCGGCGCTGACGGTGTCGCTGCGCGGTCTGGCCGACTGCGTGGTCGAGGTCGCCACCCTCGATCACGGCCTGCACTCCGGGTTGTGGGGTGGTGTGGTCCCGGACGCGCTGTCGGTGCTGGTGCGGCTGCTGGCCAGCCTGCACGACGACGACGGCAACGTCGCGGTGGCCGGTTTGCACGAAAGCACCGCCGCGGCAGTGGATTACCCCGACCAGCGCGTGCGAGCTGACTCAGGACTGCTGGACGGCGTCGCCGAAATCGGTTCCGGCTCAGTGCCGCAGCGGATGTGGGCCAAGCCGTCGATCACGGTCATCGGCATCGACACCACATCCATTGCGGCATCGTCGAACACGCTGATCCCACGCGCCCGGGCGAAAGTGAGTATGCGGGTCGCCCCAGGCGGTGACGCCGCCGCGCACCTGGAGGCGCTGCGCGGCCATCTGGAACAGCACGCGCCGTGGGGTGCACACGTGACGGTGACGCCCGGTGACATCGGTCAGCCGTACGCCATCGAGGTCTCCGGCCCGGTGTACGACGCGGCCCGGGCGGCGTTCCGGCAGGCCTGGGGGACCGAGCCGGTCGAAATGGGCATGGGCGGGTCGATACCGTTCATCGCCGAGTTCGCCGCCGCGTTCCCGAGGGCGGCGATCCTGGTTACCGGCGTGGAGGATCCGTCCACGCAGGCCCACAGTGTCAACGAGAGCCTGCATCTGGGGGTGCTGGAAAAGGCCGCGACCGCCGAGGCGCTGCTGCTGGCCAACCTGGGTTGATCGGGAATGCCCAAGCGCCCGACATTCGCCCAGCTACCGCATTAAAGTTTGCGGCATGTCTCCCCGCACCGGGGTTGCCCGAACGTGACGGGACCTTTCCCCGCCATCACGGCGACCATCCCCGTGGGTGCGAACCCGTCCGCAATGGCGGTCAGCCCCGACGGAAAGCGCCTCTACGTCACCAATCTCGGCGACCGGACAGTGTCGGTGATCGACACAACCGCCAACCAGGTCACCGCCACCATCCCGTGTCGCGCAGCCGGCCTGTACGGCGCTGCGGTCAGCCTCGACGGCAAGGACCTCTATCTCAGCGATGTCAGTTCGCTGTTGGTGATTGACACCGCAACCCACCAGTTGACCGGTGGCGTCGGCGTGGAGGGCGACCCCAGCCAATTGGTGTTCAGCCCCGATGGCAGCCACCTCTATGTCGCAGTAGCGGGCCGCAAAGCGGCGGCTGTGGTCGACACCGCCACCAATGACGTCACCGCCACGATCAAAGTCGGGGATCATCCGTACTACTTGGCGCTCAGCCCCGACGGAAGCCGCCTTTACGTCGCCAACTCCGGTAGCGACACCCTGTCGGTGATCAACACCGCCACCCATCACGTCACCGCCACGATCGCAACCGGCAACCCGTTTGGGGTGGCGGTGAGCCCCGACGGCGCCCACGTCTACGTCGCCAACGATGGCCACAACACGTTGTCGGTGATCAAGGCCGCTAACAATTCGGTGATCGCCACCGTCGCGGTGAGCGGCGACGCCATTGCGCCGGTGGTCAGCCCAAACGGCGCCCATGTGTACGTCGTAAGCGGCGCCGCCCCCGCCACCGTGACGATCATCGACGCCGCTACCAACGCGATCGCCGCCACCACTGCGGCCGGCGAGTATCCGACCGCAATCGCGATCAGCCGCGACGGCAGCACCCTGTACGTCACCAACAACTCCGCCAACACGGTGACGGTGATCGCCGTGGCAGCGCCGCCGGTCGGTCGTCCAGACTGGTCCGAGACACTCGTCGCGCAGATTCTGGTCGGCGTCATCAACGACGCGGGCGGATGGGTTAATTTGGGCGGCAAGATTATTCGGGTACCGCCGCGTCAGCCGGTCGAGGCGATTCTCGCTGCCCTGCCATCCCAACTGGCGAAACGACTGACCCCGTTGCTCAAGTCACGCCCCCAGGGGGCCAAGCCGGAGGTGGTCCTGCGTCAGGAGTTGTCGAAAGCAGTCGCCGAGTATCAGAAGGAGTCGCGCGGCTGAGCCCATCCGTCCCGGGTAGGCCAGCGCAGCGAATTCCGGATGTGAGGGCGCTTTGCCAGCTCTAAGATGCGGTCGGCGCGCACGACGCCAGAGGAGGGGCCCTCAATGGCACTGCCCGCTTTGGTCCTGGTGCACGGGGGCGGATGTGCCGCCGATTCGTGGGAGTTGACCGTCACCGAGATCCACAGGTTGGCACCGGAGTTAACCGTGCTCGCGGTCGACCTGCCGGGTCGGCGCAGCAAGCCCGGCGATCTGTCCACGGTAACTATCGCCGACTTCGTTGAATCGGTCGTCGACGATATCGAGCGCGCGGGGCTAGACAACATCGTTCTGGTCGGTCATTCGATGGCCGGACTGACAACCCCGGGCGTAGTCGCCAAACTCGGATCGTCAAAAGTACGCGAAATGGTCTTCGCCGCAGCGTTCGTCCCGCCCGATGGCAATTCACTTGTGGACACACTGACTGGGCCGTTCGCCCCAACCGCTCGGCGCAACGCGAAAAGAGGCGGGCTGAGCCAGACACCTTCCCTGGGAATCAGGTTCGCATACCTCAACGGGGTGCCACGAGAACAGCGCAAATTCATGGTCGGCAGGTTATACCCGGAATCCGCCCGCATCCTTGGCGAGAAGGTGTCGCGGGAAGAAATGCCCATCGATGTTCCGCGGACCTGGATTCTGACCAACCGGGATCGTGCGCTCTCGCCCAAGATGCAGCGCAAATACATTGAGGCCCTTGGTGGCGTGCAGAAGCTCATCGCGATCGATACCTGCCACATGCTCATGGTCGGCGAACCAGAACGGCTGGCGAAGATCCTTGTCGAACGCTGCCGGTTTTACAGCTAGCTTGCCGCAACTGGCTGCGACCGATGTGATTGCGGCAGTAAGCCTGCAGACTATCGGCGAGAACCACCGGCTATATCGCTAGCAGTTGACGCCGGGGGGTTCTACTTGCCCCACTTGGTCTCCGCGCTGCGGCGAGGGCAGTTTGCTGATCAGGCAGATCACCTGCGAGCGCTCGATGATCTGCGTGCGTAGTACATCAGACCGATAGGTCGCGGCGCAGTTTCGCTACGTGCCCAGTGGCTTTCACGTTGTACTTCGCTTCGGGGCTAGCGGGGCGTGAGGCGAAAGACGGGGATACGGCGGCCGATGGGATCTGTCTTTAGGCGATAGTCTTCCCAACCTACGTAGACCTGAGTGGCTAGTTCATACAGGTATTTGTAGTCGTCGGGGTCGGCTACCTCGGTTGCCGAGAATTTCTCGTCTCCGAGTTCACATTCGGGGTGCGCTTTGAGATTGAAATACCATTGCGGGTGTTTCGGTCCCCCAAAGTTGGAGGCAATCACGATGACGTCGCTGCCATCGTGGAAGTAGTTGGTTTGAGTCTGTCGCGGCTGATCCGACTTAGCGCCGGTGGTCATCAGCGGCGCGGTAGTAAGTCCGCCAAGCACGGCTGGATAGCGGCCGCCGGTTGCGCGATATAGCCAGGGGTCGATGCGAGAGAAAAGGCGGCGCGTCGAGAATTCTCCCGCCCGCGAGCGAATGAAGCTTTCGAAGGCCTTGTACCAGCTGCCGTGCTTCTTGTGCGGATCGACGTAACGCAGGGGCATGCAGCGGACCGTACGCGCACCCAAACCTCCGCGATGGGGTTTGAACGTGGAGCTCTATGAGTTAGGCGGATCGCTCGGTCCAACGCTGCTGTCTCATGTTGTCAGGCGATCAGCGACCTTGAGGAGTTCCACGGGATGGAGTCAGCAAATGGTCAGTGCGGGAATCTCACTCAGTGGCTGCCGTGCGTTCCAGGACCTGCCGGATCTTTGTTGTCGTATGTGCAGCCTTGACGTTGTACTGCGCGACGGCGATCTTGCCCATCTCGTCGACGACGAACGTCGAACGGATCACGCCGGTGACGGTCTTGCCGTACATCTTCTTCTCTCCGAACGCACCCCAGGCCGCCAGCACCTTGCGGTCGGGGTCGGACAGCAGCGGGAACGTCAGGCTCTCGGCATCGCGAAACTTGGCCAGCTTCTCCGGCTTGTCGGGGGAGATGCCGATGACGTCAAGGCCGGCCCCGTTGAGCTCGCCCAGGCTGTCACGGAAGTCGCAGGCCTGTTTGGTGCAGCCGGGCGTCGATGCTGCCGGGTAGAAGTAAACGATGACGCGACGGCCCTTGTAGTCGGAGAGGGCGACCTTGTTGCCGTCGGCGTCGGGCAGGGTGAAGGGGGGTGCTTTGTCGCCCGGCGCGAGGCGTGCGGTGTCGGTCACGAAGCTGCCTTTCTGTTCACCGGCAGGTGGGATTGCCGCCGGCTGATTTAGGGTAGGTCGGCAGGCACCAACCTAGACCGAGCCTGGTCTTGGTTTGGCGACGACAGGGAGGACGAGCG
>NZ_JBAPMI010000049.1:0-19499 GCF_049278535.1 Mycobacterium sp.
TGCCACCGCAGTCGAGTTGGCCCGTCAGGGCGCCGAGACCGTCGTGATCGTCGACCGTGATCTCGCCGCGGCCGAAGACACCGCCGAGGCGGTCCGGGATGCCGGCGCCGCGGCAGCGGCGTATGAGGCCGATGTCAGCGACGAGAAGGCGATCGATGCCCTTGCCGCGCAAGTCAACAACAAGCATGGGGTCGTCGACATTCTGGTGAACAACGCCGGCATCGGGATGGCGGGCCGGTTCCTTGAGACGACACCGGAGCACTGGGACAACATCCTGGGCGTCAACCTGCGGGGCGTACTCAACGGAAGTCGGTCATTCGCAACGCAAATGGTCGATCGCGGTCAGGGCGGCACCATCATCAACGTGTCGTCAGCCGCGGCGTTCCTCCCGTCCAAGTCGATGATCGCCTACGGCACCACCAAGGCCGCCGTGCTGGCGTTCAGCGAATCGTTGCGCGCCGACCTGGCCGACGACGGCATCACCGTAACCGCGGTGTGCCCGGGATTCGTCAACACCAACATCGCCAAAAACACCGTTTATGCCGGGATGTCGGCCGATGATCAGGAAACTGCCCGGCACAAGGCCGATGCCGCCTACCGTCGTCGTAACTACTCGCCGGAAGCCACCGCGAAGGCGATCGTCAAGGCCGTCAAGAGCGGCCCGCCGGTGCTGCCGATTGCGGCCGAATCGCGAGTCGGCTACGCGCTGCGCCGCATCAGTCCCTCGTTGATCCGGCTGATGTCCCGCTACGACATCCGGCCTTAAGGTTTTTGTGTCGCAGAGTATTTGGGCCAGCAGGCCCGCCGACATCTACGGTCGCCGGAAGCGGGACCGGCTCTACACAGCGGTGTGGGGCCTGGGCGTGCTCCTCGGTGGGCTGTCCTCGGCGACGCGGTGGAAGCCATCGCGGGTGGTGCCGGTCGGCCGCACGCGCACCGCGGTCATCACCAAACGTGAGCTGCTCACCCCGGACGTGGTCGCACTGACGTTCGCGGATCCCGACGGGGGCTTGCTTCCGTCGTGGACACCGGGCAGCCACGTCGACGTTCAGCTGCCCTCGGGCCGTCGTCGTCAGTACTCGCTGTGCGGACCGCCCGGACGGCGAGTCGATTACCGCATCGCGGTGCGCCGCATCGCCGATGGCGGCGGCGGATCGATCGAGATGCACGATGCGTTCGCGGTGGGGGACCCGTTGGTGTTCGAGGGTCCGCGCAACGCGTTCTATCTCGGCGGCGACGAGCGCGACGTGCTGTTCGTGATCGGCGGGATCGGGGTGACGCCAATTCTGTCGATGATGCGGGCGGCGCAGCAGCGTGGAATGGATTGGCGTGCAATCTATGCCGGCCGCAGCAGGGAATACATGCCGCTGCTGGACGAGGTGAATTCGGTGGATCCCGATCGGGTTACCGTGTGGGCCGACGACGAGCGCGGTCGGTTCGCCACGGCCGATGATCTGCTGGTCGGCGCGTCACCGACAACCGCGGTCTACGTGTGCGGGCCGAGCGGGATGCTCGAGTCGGTGCGCATCGCCCGCGATGCACATGCGAACGCGCCCCTGCACTATGAGCGATTCAGCCCGCCCCCGGTCGTCGACGGCACTCCGTTCGAACTCGAGCTCGCTCGATCGCAGCGGGTGCTCGACGTTCCCGCCAATCGCTCCGCGCTCGACGTCATGCTCGACTACGACCCGACCGCGGCGCACTCCTGCCGGCAAGGGTTCTGCGGCACCTGCAAGGTGAAGGTGCTCGGCGGTCACGTCGACCGTCGCGGCCGCACCTCAGAAGGCGACGGCGAGATGTTGGTGTGTGTCTCACGCGCGACCGGCGGCCGCGTGGTGATCGACGCCTAGGGCGCCGGCGCCAGGTGCAGCTGGTTGGTCTCCTGGTAGCCCGCCGGGTTGCCGCAGGCCGCCACGTTGTTGGTGATCTGCACGTGGCCGTCCAGCGTGTTCGGATCCCAGGTGTAGTGGAACGCGATGGCGTCGTGAACGTCGCCGCCTTGCTCACAGGACGCGCCGCCCTTGCCGTCCAGCGTCCACTGTCCGTCGACGAGATGCGCAGTCCCGAGGTGCTTGATCGTCGCGCATCCGTCGCCGCAGGAGGTGATGAACCAGTCATCTGGGGGGTTTTGGTGACCGTCCGGGTAGGTCTCGGTCTCGATGTAGTGCCCGTCCAGGGGGTCCGCACTAGCTACGGGAGCCGTCATCACCAGGGCAAGACCGGCGAACATCGCGCCTGCGGCCAAGCCGCGTGTGATCGTCATGATCCGGTTCCTTTCGTCAAGCTGGTCAGTGTGCCAGGCATTCTTGCTGGGTATCACAGCAGGCTCTCAATTCGGGTGTGTTTGGCCCCTTCCGAAGGGTGAACGCACGATGACGAATAGGTGAGGAGCTAGCTGCGCAACCGGTCGCGGGCGAAAAACCTCTCTGGATGGTGATAATCGTTGGTCGTCTGCCGGCCGCAGTCGAGATGGGGCGGCGGAATCCACTGGGTGTCGCCGTTGAAGAGTTTGATTGTCCGCCAGCCTTTATCGGCCAGTTTGTGGTCGGCCTTGCAAGCCAGCGTCAGCTTGTCGATGTCCGTCAGGCCGCCGCGGGACCAATCGTCGGTGTGGTGGACTTCGGTCCAGTACCCCGGAACGTCGCAGCCCGGGGCGGTGCAACCGCGGTCCTTCGCGTAGAGAACCACGCGTTGGTCTGCTGAGGCTATTCGACGGGACCGGCCTAAATACAATGGCCGACATTGATGTTCGTCGAACACTGCCAAGTAGTGATACGCGTGGCCTGCCATCCGGATCAGGTCACGCATGGGTAGCAGCGTTCCACCACCGGTTACCGCCTGTCCGGCTCCCGCGTTGATCTCCTGCAGCGTGGTCGAGACGATGACCGTCACCGGTAGCCCGTTATGCGCGCCGAGTTTCGGATCGCCCAATTGGCCGCGCACCAGCGCATTGAGTGCGTCGTGCTGCCGCTGAGCGTGACTACGCGTATCTTTGCCGACCGGCTCGTTGTCGGGTTCGCCTGCGATGCAGGGGCTTTCATCGTCGGGGTTGCACATACCGGGGGCGGCGAACCGCGCCAGCCAGGCGTCGAGGTTGGCGCGCAATTCCGGCGAAGCGACCAGCTTCCCGATGCTCATACCGTCAGACCGCTGCGGCGACCAGGTGAAGCCGCGTTCACGGGCACGATCAACGTCGGAGAACGTTCCGTCGGGATTGATCAGTGCTGCGCACCGATTAGCCACCTTCTCCAGCTGATCCGGCCGCAGCGTGGCCGACTGCTCGGCCAGGAAACGCTCAGCGCACTCGGCGATGTCGACCGGAGTACCAGCCGGCAGATCACGCACGAACGTCTGAATCACTCGCAGGTGCTGCGGGTCGAGCGCGCCGTCCCGCCAGGCCTGGGCAGTCGAAGGCAACTCCGGCGGCAGGGTTTCGCCACTCATGGTGATCCGCGGCGAGAGCTGAGCGGCATCGCGCAGCCGGCGGCGCGCTTCGGCGCAACTGATCCGCAGCCAGTCGGCGATCACCTTGTGCACCGGCCCACCGAGGTCGGCCGCATCCTCCTCGGCCAAGCCCGCGATGAGATCGTGGCTCGGCACCGCCTGCCGACGTCGGGCGGTCTCGAGCAGTTCCAACGCATGCAGCCGAACCCCAGGAGCGTAGTTGTCCAGGTTCAACTCGGCGATCGTCGCTATGGCAGCGGAAAGCGCATCGAAGGCAGCGGCCACCTCAGGCGGCACACCAATGCAAGTCGAACTCATGTTCGAAACATTACGCTCGTAGGTCGACACCCTGCGGCGCTCAGACGGAAGCTGTGGACAAAGCCGCAACTGTGGATAAAGTGCCCACACTTTAGGGTGACACCATGCGGGTAGCGGTGCTGGGATCGAAGGGGAAAGTCGGCGCAACGATGGTGCAGGCGGTAACGGCCGCCGAAGATCTGAGTTTGTCCGCAGAAGTCGACGCCGGCGATCCGCTGAGCCTGTTGACCGACGGTAAGACTGAGGTCGTCATCGACTTCACCCACCCCGACGTGGTCATGGGCAACCTCGAGTTCCTCATCGACAACGGGATTCACGCTGTCGTGGGGACCACCGGCTTCACCGACGAGCGGGTACAGCAAGTTCGGTCGTGGCTGGCTGCCAAGCCGGGCGTCTCGGTGCTCATCGCGCCGAACTTCGCCATCGGGGCGGTGCTGTCCATGCATTTCGCCAAGCAGGCCGCGCCGTTCTTCGAGTCGGTCGAAGTCATCGAACTGCATCATCCCCAGAAAGCCGATGCCCCGTCGGGAACCGCGGCGCGGACCGCCGCGTTGATCGCCGAAGCCCGAAAGGGGTTGCCACCCAACCCAGATGCCACCACGTCAAGCCTGCCGGGCGCACGCGGCGCCGCCGTCGACGGCGTGCCGGTGCATTCGGTGCGGTTGGCCGGCCTGGTGGCGCACCAAGAAGTGTTGTTCGGCACGTTGGGCGAGACATTGACCATCCGGCACGACAGCATCGATCGCACGTCGTTCGTTCCCGGTGTGCTGCTGGCGGTGCGTCGGGTCGCCGAACATCCTGGTCTGACAATAGGAATCGAATCGCTGCTCAACCTGCAATGACCGGTCCGTCGCGCGTTGTGCGCATCCAACTGATGATCGTGCTGATGTGCGCGGCCCTGCTGATCTACCTCGTGCTGCTCGGCCGGACGGCTGTGCTGATGATCGGTTCCGGACGTGCGGTCGCCATTGCCTTGGGCGCAGCGTTGTTGATCCTGCCCGCTATTGGCGCGTGGGCGATGATTGAGACCGTTCGCGCGGGCATCGCCCATCAGAAGTTGGCCCATCTGATCGCCGAGGACGGAATGGAACTCGACGTGAGCGCGCTGCCGCACCGGCCGTCGGGACGCATCGAACGCGACGCGGCCGACACGCTTTTCGACACCGTCCGGGCCGAACTCGACAGCGATCCGCACGACTGGCGTCGCTGGTACCGGCTGGCCCGCGCCTACGACTACGCCGGAGATCGAAGTCGTGCACGAGAAGCCATGAAGAAAGCCGTCGAACTACAGGGTCGCCAATGAGTAAAACGCTGTTGATCGTTCACCACACACCGTCGCCGCATTGCCAGGAGTTGTTTGAGGCTGTGGTATCCGGCGCGACCGATGCCGACATTGAGGGCGTTGAAGTCGTGCGACGACCGGCGCTCATCGTGTCGCCGGTCGAGATGCTCGAAGCTGACGGTTATCTGCTGGGCACCCCGGCTAACCTCGGGTACCTCAGCGGTGCGATGAAGCACGCGTTCGACTGCGCTTACTACCAGCTTCTCGATACCACCAGAGGGCGCCCGTTCGGCGTCTACCTACATGGCAATGAGGGCACCGAAGGAGCCGAGCGGGGTCTCGCGGCCATCACGACCGGGCTCGGCTGGCTGCAGGTTGCCGAGACGGTTGTGGTGATGGGCAAGCCGAGCAAGGCCGATCTGGAGGCGTGCTGGAATGTCGGCGCAACAGTTGCCGCGACATTGATGGGGTAGTCAACTGGTCGAGGAGACGTGGGCGCGGCCTCGCCCCGACTCGCTCGCCTTCCGGCAGATAACGAGGGCCTCGACGTAGTCCCAGCGATAGCGGTCGGGGGCATCCGCGACGCGCTCCTCGAGCTCCGTGAGGAACTCGGCAAGGAGACCGGCGGCACGCTCCTCACCCTCGTGCGCGAAGGCGCGGAGGAGGAGCGGCCCACCCCATGCGGCCACGCTCTGGACGTATTCCCGCGCGAACACCGCGGGATCGTTGTGCCAGTAGGGGTTGTCGAGACGGAACAGCTCGGCGCTCTCGAGCTCGAGGCCGGCGAATCGCCCGCCGCCCGCGTCGAAGGGCGCCCGGAACTCGCCGAGCGTGCGCGGCCAGACCGGAACGACGGCCGCCTCGACGGTGGCGCTACCGACGCGGCCCGCGTGGCGCCAGTCGGCCAGCAGCCGATTCATGTCTCCGATCATCTCGGCGTAGAGCCCCGTTCTGTTCGGCCCCGGAGCGGTGGCGGCCGGGATGGCGCCGATGAACGATCCCCCCGGCGCCAGCTCCGCAGCGCGCATCTCCAGCAGTCGCTTCCAGTGCCGTTCCGCGGCGAGGCGCCAGGCGCGCCGCTCGTCCTCGTTCACATGGTCTCGATGGCCGGGGAAGATCGAGTCGCTCGAGGCCAGGCCGGCGGCGTCGGGAACCCAGTGCATGCATGTCCCGGTCACCGCGATGTGCACTGTGCCCGGTGGAAGGGAGGGCGCCTGGTGCAGAGGGATTCCCGCCATGGAGACGACCGTGGCCGGAGGCGGGTCGCGATCGAGTGCTCGCCGGCAGGCCTCGGCGTGGGCCTCCGGCATGGCGTAGTGGGCGCCCGTGCCGGTGTCTGCGCCGGCCTCGCCCAGGGCGGGGATCACGACGATCGCGCTCTCGTCCGCTGCTGGGTCGAAGGCCTCCCGCAAATGGGCGGCGGCGACCCCCCACGCGTTCGTCGGGAGGTCGACGAGCGCGTAGATCAGCGGCCGGCCGGCACGCTGCGCCATCAGTTTGCGGATGAGGCCGTGGGAGTTAACGCCGTCGGCGGCGCCCAGATCGGCCACCCGGAGCACGGGCTCGTTCGCCAACCGCTGCGCCGCGGCCAGCACGGCCGGGTGGGTCGCCTCGAAGGCGGCGTACTGCGAGAGGGCATGCCGCCCGTAGTCGTCCGCCATGCTCGAGAGCTCGTGACGACGTGATGGCGTGGTGCTTCCCTCCCGCATAGTTCCTCCGCGGTTCGGACGGCGACGGTGCGCGGCCGGGAAGCAATCCCGGCGTTCGTGTCGTGAACTTAGCTGTAAGAACAGAGAATAGAGGTAATTATGGCTGGGCGAGTCGACGGAAAGGTCGCATTCATCACCGGGGCGGCGCGCGGTCAAGGCCGCGCACACGCAGTGCGATTGGCGCAAGAGGGTGCGGACATCATTGCCATCGACGTCTGCAAGCCGATCGAAGGATTTTTGAACCCGCCGTCCACGCTGGAGGACCTGGCCAGGACCGCGGATCTGGTGAAGCGCCACAACCGCCGCATTGTCACCGCCGAAATCGACGTGCGTGACTACGAGGCCCTCAAAGCCGCCGTGAACAGCGGGGTGGAGCAGCTGGGCCGGCTGGACGTCATTGTGGCCAATGCGGGCATCAGCAACGCCGGCAGCGACGATGGCGGCACACTCGACAAAGTCAGCGAACGAGACTGGCAGGACATGATCGACGTGAACCTGTCCGGCGTGTGGAAGACCGTGAAAGCCGGTGTGCCCCATATATTGGCGGGCGGCGGCGGGGGTTCGATCGTGCTGACGAGCTCGGTCAACGGGTTCAAGGCTTATAGCAATCTTCATCTCGGTCATTACGTGGCTTCCAAACACGGTGTCGTTGGCCTCATGCGGGCGTTCGCGGTCGAACTGGGTCAGCACATGATCCGCGTCAACTCGGTGCACCCCACGTTCGTGAACACTCCGATGGTGCTGAACGAAGGGCTCTACAGAATGGTCCGCCCCGACCTGGAGAATCCCGGCCCCGACGATTTGGCCCCGTTTTGCCAGACGTTCCACACGCTGCCGATCCCGTGGGTGGAGGCGCAGGACATCAGCAACGCGGTGCTATTCCTTGCGTCCGACGAATCCCGCTACATCACCGGTGTCCCGCTGCCGATCGATGCGGGCCAATGCCTCAAGTAACTGCGTTTCCAACCGAGTGACTGTTCAGCGCGATCGCAGGATGGTGATCGCCTTGTCGAACTTCTTGAACTTCTCGAACGTCTCCGCGGGAACGCCGAAAATGGCCGACAACGCTTGGGGCGGAAGCTGACTCAACGACTCGGCGATGCCGATGTTGTCTTTGTCTTCTGACGCGCTGGAGTTCTGGATGATCAGCACATCCAGATCTTCGGTGCCGAGATTCTCGAAGTAATGCAAGGAGCCCTGAGGGGCGAACACGAGGTCGTCGGCGTGGGCCTCGAGACTTTCGTGGTTGCCGTTTCCGTCGATGATGACCCAGCTCGCCACTCCCTTGGTGACCAGGTTGATCTCCCATGCGCTGGGGTGCCAGTGCGGTTCGCGAATACCGCCGGGCCGCAACGTGATCAGCTGGATGCTGGCCTGTTGGCCGGCAAGTATCGGAAAGTTCTGTTCGTGTGCCTGCTGCTGTGAGCCGCCGTCGTACGTGGCCGGGGGCAGGGTGCCGAGCTCGAACAGGTGCGATCGATTGGTGATCGTCTCGGCGGGTATGCGGGGATCACCGAAGCGCTCGGCTTCATCAGTCATCGAATCTTCCTAATGCTTCCGCAGGATGATGATCGCTTTGTCGTACTTCTTGAACTTGTCGAACGTCTCGGCGGGAACCCCGAACATTGCGGACAAAACCCGCGGCGGCAACTTGCTGATCGACTCGCCGATGCCGATGTTGTCCTTGGCTTCGGGGGCACTGGTGTTCTGCACGATGACGATTTTCATGTCATCCGAGCCCCGGTTTTCGAAATAGTGGAACGAACCCTGGGGTGCGAACACCACATCGCCGACCTTCTGGTCGAAACTCTCGTGGTTGCCGTTCCCGTCAACCAGGGCCCAGCTGGCGACTCCCTTGGTGACGATGTTGATCTCCCACGCGCTGGGGTGCCAGTGCGGTTCGCGAATACCGCCGGGCTGCAACGTCAGCAAGACGATGCTGGCGGCTTGACCTGTGAGGATCGGGAAACTCTCCTCGTCGGCCTGCTGAAATGAGCCGCCGTCGAAGCTGCTGACGGGCTGGGCGCCGAGATGGAACAGATGCGATTGCGAGGTGATCGTCTCGGCCGGTATGCGGGGATCGCCGAAGCGCATCGCATCATCGGCCGGCGACACGTCGTGGTCAGTGCGATAGCCGGTGACGAGACGATCGACGCCCACTCCGGTCGCGGCTGCTGCGCCGGCCAGGCTCGCTCCACCCAGTACCTTGCGACGATTTATCGACACCGGCTGAAATTACCGCAGCAGCCCGACCCGAGCCAGCGACGCTGAGTGCCGAACGGCCCGTTACGGATCGATGTGTGTCGGCGGCGTCAGCAGGATGGGGTCGCCCTCCTTCGGGGGATCACCCGCGCTCATCACGTAGCAGTCGGTTTGCTCGGGACTGTAGATCCCGCCGTTGTGATACGACAGGCAGCGTTCCCACATGCCGTCCTGGTCGACGAGGCTGTCGCACATCTGCGCCATCGGGTGCGGAGCCCAATTGGGATCAACGCATCCCGCGCTCGCCTGCGGCGCTGCGGTGACAACTCCGCCCGCCGCCACTACGGCGGCCAGTCCTGCGACGACGAAAAGCCTCAAGGTCATCTCCCCTGGTTACTAGGTGCCGGCTCAATCATCGATGTGCGTCGGTGGGTAGCCGGAGTCGGTACTGGGCGAATTCCATGTCACGCACCGCTGCCAAGTTCCGTCGGGCTGGACCGTTCCGTCGCACCGACTCGAGGAGAGTCCGCCGTCGTACAGGCGGCCGGCGCTGGCCGTGGGGGCCGCCACCACCAGCCCTGCCGCGATCAGCACGGCAGCCAATCCCGCGAATAGGTGGTGCCTCATGCCTCATTCCTTTGCGTCGATGCCAGCCATGAAACTACTCGTGCTCTGGTGAGGTGGGGGCCAATAGTCTGCTGATCGCGGTAGCGGCATGATGGGATCGGGATGGACGCTGATTCCCACCAGAATCGACCCTAAGAAGGACCCGACGTGACGCGCCTGCTGATCGCTAACCGCGGTGAGATTGCGCTCCGAATCATCCGTACGGCAACCGAGTTGGACCTCGGCACCGTCGCCGTCTACGCCGAGGATGACGCCGACAGCCCGCATGTGCACGCCGCCGATGAAGCGATCGCGCTGCCGGGGGCCGGCCCGGCCGCGTACCTGGACCACGCGGCGATCCTGGCGGCGGCCAAGGACTCCGGTGCCGACCTGATTCATCCGGGTTACGGGTTTCTCAGCGAACAGCCCGGTTTCGCACGGGAGTGCGCGAGTGCGGGCTATACGTTCGTCGGGCCCGATGTCGCGGCGCTGGAACTGTTCGGCAACAAGTCGTCGGCCCGCCGTGCGGCAACCGCGGCCGGCGTGCCGGTGCTGCCCGCCACCGACGGGCCCAGCACCGTCGAGGACATCAGTGCATTCGCCGCCGCCCAGGGTGGCGCGATCGTGATCAAAGCGCTCGCCGGAGGCGGCGGCCGCGGCATGCGAATAGTCCACAGCATCGATCAGATTGACCACGCCTACCGGCAGTGCGCCGCCGAAGCCCAGCTCGGCTTCGGTGATCCGGCGCTGTTCGCCGAGGCGCATCTGGCCGACGCGCGGCACATCGAGGTGCAGATCGTGGCCACTCCGTCACGCGCGCTTGCACTGGGCGACCGGGATTGCAGCGTTCAGCGGCGCTATCAGAAGCTGGTCGAAATTGCACCGGCACAGAATATTTCGCCGGCACTGCGTCGCGACCTGCACCGGGCCGCGGCTCAGCTCTGCGCGCAGGCCGACTACCGCGGCATCGCCACGGTCGAGTTTTTGGTGACCGGTGATCAGTTTGTCTTCCTCGAGGTCAACCCGCGGATCCAGGTGGAGCACACGGTGACCGAAGAGGTGACTGGTGTCGACCTGGTGGCGGTGCAACTGAGAATCGCGCAGGGCGCGTCGTTCCACCAGCTGAGGTTGCCCGCCGGCATCGTCGCCGACGGTGGCGAAGTGGTCGGCGCGCTCGCAGCGGTGCGCGGTATCGCGATCCAGACGCGGGTCAACATGGAGACCATGGGTGCCGACGGGTCGGTTCTGCCCACCGCAGGCACCCTCACGGTGTTTTCGCCGCCGAGCGGACCCGGAGTGCGCGTCGACACCTTCGGCCGTCCCGGGCTGACGCCGAGCCCGCGCTATGACTCATTGCTGGCCAAAGTGATCACCCGAGTGCGTGGGTCGTCCTTTTCGGCTGCGGTGCGCAAGGCGCAGACGGCACTGGAAGAATTCGGTATCGACGGAATCCGGACGAATATCGGATTCCTGCGAGAAGTACTGTCACACAGTCAAATTCACACCGGCTCGATCACCACCGGTTTCATCGACGAAAATCTTCCCACCTTCACCGGCGCCGCGCAGTCTCGGCGACACGAGACCCGGCTCGCAGCGCTGGAACTGTATCCGGGTGAGGAGGTGTTACGGGCGCAGCTGGCCGGCACCGTGATCGAGGTTGCGGCCGAAGGGGCCGATTGCCCGGCGGGCGCGCAGCTGGTCGTGCTGGAAGCCATGAAAATGCAGCACGTCCTGACCGCGCCCGACGCGGTCCGCACTGTCCGTACCTTGGTGAGCCCCGGCCAGGTGATCGGGACCGGAGACCCCTTGGTGGTGTTCACCCGCACCGGTGAAAGCGCCGGCGCGCAGGACGTTGCCACCCTCGACCTGGACCGCGATCGCGCCGACCTCGACGAGGTCCGTCGTCGGCATCTGCTCACCCTCGATGAGGGCCGCCCGGCAGCGATTACCAAGCGGCACAACCAGAATCGGCGCAGTGCCCGTGAGAACATCGCCGACCTGGTCGATCCGGGAAGTTTTGTGGAGTACGGCGCTCTGGCGGTAGCAGCACAGCGCAGCCGGCGCTCAGAGGAGGATCTGATCACCCACACACCGGCCGACGGGCTGGTCGCCGGCGTGGCGAGGATCGGCGGGGTCGAGACGGCAGTGCTGTCCTACGACTACACCGTCCTTGCGGGTACTCAGGGCATGCGCAACCACACCAAAACCGATCGGGTCTTTGAGCTCGCCGCCCGGCGACGCCTACCGGTGGTGTTGTTCGCCGAGGGCGGTGGTGGCCGGCCCGGCGACACCGACGTAGCCACTGTGGCCGGCCTCGACGTGCCGACGTTTCGCACGCTCGGTGCGCTCAGCGGGCACGTTCCGTTGGTGTCGATCGTCTCCGGGCGTTGTTTCGCCGGTAACGCCGCGCTGGCCGGCACCTGCGACGTGATCATCGCGACCCCCGACGCCAACATCGGGATGGGCGGTCCGGCCATGATCGAAGGGGGCGGGCTCGGGGAATACCGGCCAGAAGATATCGGACCCATCGACGTGCAGCGCCGCAACGGGGTGGTCGGTCTGGCGGCCCGTGACGAGGCGCATGCGGTTTCGCTGGCCAAACAGTACTTGTCCTATTTCCAACCCAGGCTGGACGACTGGGAGGCCCCCGATCCGCGGCGAGCTCGACATGTCGTGCCGGAGAACAGATTACGGGCCTACGATGTGCATCACGCGATCGACTCGGTCGCCGACATCGGATCTGTGCTGGAGCTGCGGGCCGACTACGGCGTGGGCGTGGTCACCGCGCTGGTCCGGGTCGAAGGCGTGGCATTCGGATTGCTGGCCAACAGCAGTCATCATCTCGGGGGGGCCATCGACGCCGAAGCCGCGGACAAGATGGCCGACTTCTTGACCCTGTGCGAATCGGCTGGGCTGCCGATCATTTCGCTGTGCGATACGCCGGGCTTCATGGTCGGCCCGGACGCTGAAGTCGACGCCGCGGTTCGGCGATTCAGTCGGCTGTTCATCGTCGGCGCGCGGCTGACTGTCCCGTTCGGGATGGTCATCCTGCGCAAGGGCTACGGGCTGGGCGCGATGGCGATGGCCGGGGGTTCGTTTCACGCCCCGGAGTTCACCGTCGCATGGCCGACGGGGGAGATCGGCGGGATGGGTCTCGAGGGTGCCGTCCGGCTGGGTTTCAGCAAGGAATTGGCCG
Organism: Mycobacterium sp.; assembly: GCF_049278535.1. Lineage (GTDB taxonomy): Bacteria > Actinomycetota > Actinomycetes > Mycobacteriales > Mycobacteriaceae > Mycobacterium. The sequence continues at coordinate 12,758 of NZ_JBAPMI010000049.1, forward strand.
CCGTCGCCGACCCGATCGAACGCCAGAATCTGTTCGACAAACTGGTCGAGGCCGCCTATCAACACGGCAAGGCGCTCACCTCGGCCACCACCTTCGAAATCGACGATGTGATCGACCCGGCAGACACCCGGGTTTGGATCACTCGGCTGCTGTCCAACGGAGAAGGGAATCGGTCGTGAAGGTTGCCGACAAAGTCGCCATCGTCACCGGTGGCGGCAACGGCATAGGCGCAGCGCTGGCCGCCATTCTGGCCCGCCAGGGCGCCAGAGTCGTTGTCGCCGACATAAACTCGCGAGCCGCCGATGTGGTGGCGGAAGCGATCAACGCCGACTTTTCCGGCGCTGCGGTCGCATCCGGTGGGGATGTCTGCGACACCGCGCACATCCAGCAGTTGATCGCGCTGGCGGAGAACGAATTCGGGCCCGTCGACCTGTACTTCGCGAACGCGGGTATCACCGGAGTCGCGGGCCTGGACGTCACCGAGGACGAATGGGACCAATCCTTGGACGTCAACCTGCGGGCCCACATCCGCGCCGCGCAACTGTTGGTGCCGGCATGGGTCGAGCGCGGCGAAGGCTACTTCGTCAGCACCGCGTCGGCGGCCGGGCTGCTTACCCAACTCGGTTCGGCAACCTACTCAGTGACCAAGCACGCCGCGGTCGGATTCGCCGAGTGGTTGAACATCACCTATGGCGACCAAGGTGTGCGGGTCAGTTGCCTGTGTCCGATGGGGGTAAACACCACCCTGCTGCATTCGCCGGGCGAATCCGATGACCCGTTGGCCCGCTTGGCGACCCGTGCGGTCACCAGCGCCGGCGACGTACTGGAGCCGGCCGATGTCGCGGAGATCGTACTGTCGGCCATCGACGAAGAGCGCTTCCTGATCCTCCCGCATCCGGCGGTGCTGGAGATGTACCGGCACAAAGGCGCAGACTACGACCGTTGGCTGCGCGGTATGCGCCGCTACCAGCACAGCTTGATGGAGGCGCCATGAACACACCAAATCTGGACGGCCGCACCGCGATCATCACCGGAGGTTCCCGGGGAATCGGGCTGGCAGTGGCTCAGCGCCTTGCCCTTGCCGGCGCCAACATCGTGCTGACCTCGCGCAAGCAGGCAAGTGCCGACGAGGCCGCGCAGCAAGTGGGCGGCAACGCCCTCGGGGTGGCTGCACACGCGGTCGACGAGGACGCCGCCCGGCACTGCGTCGAGTTGACCCTCGACCGATTCGGCAGCATCGACATCCTGGTCAACAACGCCGGCACCAACCCGGCCTATGGTCCGCTCATCGACCAGGACCACGCGCGCTTCACCAAGACCTTCGACGTCAATCTGTGGGCGCCGCTGCTGTGGACCTCGCTGGCCGCCAAAGCCTGGATGCGGGAGCACGGCGGTGCGATCGTCAACACGGCGTCGATCGGCGGCATGCATCAGGCGCCGAACATGGGTATGTACAACGCGACCAAGGCCGCGCTGATCCACGTCACCAAGCAACTGGCACTGGAACTTTCGCCGAAAGTACGGGTGAACGCGATCGCCCCGGGGGTGGTTCGGACCAAGCTTGCCGAGGCGTTGTGGAAAGACCACGAAGATCTGGTGTCGGCGGGAAGCGCGCTGGGCCGTATCGGCGAGCCGCCCGATGTGGCGGCCGCGGTCGCCTTCCTGGTGTCGGACGAGTCGAGCTGGATCACTGGCGAGACATTGGTACTCGACGGCGGCCGGCTGCTTGGTGATCCGGCGGGCTTCCGATGAGCGCCGACGACCTGCACGCACGAGTGCAGGCGCTGCTCGACGAGCACGATCCGGCGCGCACCGATCCGCACGAATTCCTTGGTGCCCGGTTCGACGCGGGCCTGGCCTGGGTGTACTTCCCAACCGGTTCCGGCGGACTCGACCTGCCCCGCGGCCTTCAGTCGCAAGTCGAGGACGAACTGTCCGCCGCGGGAGCTCCGCCGGGTGGCGGCGGCGCCCGCAATGGCATCGGAATGGGCATGGCCGCACCGACGATCGCGGCATACGGCACCGACGATCAGCGGCGAAAGCTCTTGCGGCCGTTGTTCACCGGTGAGCATGTCTACTGCCAACTATTCAGCGAGCCGGGTGCCGGATCCGATCTGGCTGGCGTGGCCACCCGTGCCGTCCGCGACGGCGACGACTGGATCGTCAACGGGCAGAAGGTGTGGACGTCGAGCGCGCAGAACGCGCAGCGGGCAATCCTGGTTGCGCGGACCGATCCGACGGTTCCCAAACATCAGGGCCTGACCTACTTCGTCTGCGACATGACCGACCCCGGCGTCGACGTCCGGCCGCTGCGGCAGATCACCGGCGAAGCCGAATTCAACGAAGTGTTCCTCACCGATGTCCGGGTGCCCGACGCCAATCGCCTGGGCCCGGAAGGCGGTGGCTGGAAGGTCGCGACCACCACGCTCAACAACGAACGGGTCGCGATCGGCTCGATGGCCGGTGGTGCCCGCGAAAACGGCATCATCGGCAAGGTCACCGAAGCCTGGCGGGCACAGCCGCAGTTACGTAACCCGGCGATGCACGACGAGCTGATGCGACTGTGGGTGGAGGCAGAAGTCGCGCGGTTGACCGGTCTGCGACTGCGTCAGCGCCTGGCTGTCGGCCAACCGGGGCCCGAGGGCGCCGGCATGAAGGTGACATTTGCCCGACTGGCACAAGCGGTTTCGGGGTTCGAGATTGAACTACACCCCGAAGAAGGCCTGCAATACGACGACTGGACGATGCGACAGCCCGAGACGGTTGACTTCGTCGGTCGCGATCCCGGCTACCGCTACCTGCGGGCGAAAGGAAACTCGATCGAGGGCGGCACCTCGGAGATCCTGCGCAACACCATCGCCGAACGCATCCTCGGTCTGCCACCTGAACACCGGGTCGATAAGGAGTTGGCATACAAGGACTTGGACAAGTGAACAGCCCGATGAGCGACCTGCTGTACTCCGACACCGAGGAAGCGTTGCGGGACAGCGTCCGTCGCCTGTTTGCCGACCGTTGTCCGCCGGAAGCGATCACGCGGATCTACGACGCTGCGCCGCAAGACTTTTCCGGTGTTTGGCACACGCTGGCCGCAGAGCTGGGTATGGCCGGTCTGCTGGTGCCCGAGCAGCTCGGTGGCGCTGGCGCGAGCGCGCGTGAGGCGGCCGTCGTCATGGAGGAGATCGGCCGCGCTGTCGCGCCCGTGCCGTTTCTGTCCAGTGCGGTGCTGGCCACCGTGGCGCTGTTGGGTGCCGGGGACACCGACACGGTGATGGGCTTGGCGGCGGGCTCGATCACCGGTGCGCTGGCGGTGCCGCTGTCGACCGCGCCGGGTGACCCGATTGCCGGCGTCAGCACCGGGAGTAACGGTCTGACCGGGCGGATCACCAGCGTCGCCGGTGCGGACGAGGCCGACGTGTTGGTGGTACCGGTGGCCGGACCCGACGGTCTGGAGTTGCACACTGTCGCGCGCGACGCGGCAGGTCTCGACGTATCGCCGATACTCGCGCTCGACATGACGAGACCCCTTGCGAATGTTGAGTTCTCCGGCGCCGCATCGTCGCGGGTCGGCTCTGTGGCCGCTGATGCCGCGATCGCGGCGGCGCTGGAGACCGCTGCGGCGCTGCTCGCGTCCGAGCAATTGGGCGTTGCGCAATGGTGTTTCGAAACCACGCTTGCTTATGCCAAGCAGCGCAAGCAATTCGGCCGGGCGATCGGGTCCTACCAGGCAATCAAGCACCGGCTCGCAGATCTATGGGTCGAGGTCAATTCGGTTGCGGCGGCTGCGCGGTACGCCGCGGACACCTGCGCCCGCCAGGACCCAGACGCGACGATCGGGGTGGCCGTCGCGCAAGCCTACTGCAGCGGTGCCGCGGTGCACGCCGCTGAGGAATGCGTTCAGTTGCACGGCGGCATCGGGATGACGTGGGAATACCCTGCGCATCTGTACCTGAAGCGGGCCAAAAGCGACCAGCTGGCCTTCGGTACCGCCTACCGTCACCGTGCCCGGTTAGCCGAACTGGTCGACCTGCCGTTGTCATAACAGGGAGTAACACATGGACAAGCGCATCCTCGGCGAGAACCTCGAGGTTTCGGCAATCGGCTTGGGCTGTATGGGCATGAGCCGGGGCTTCGGACCGTCGGGCGCCAAAGCGGACATGATCACAGTGATCCGCGACGCGGTAGAGCGTGGCGTCACGTTCTTCGACACCGCAGAAGCCTACGGAGACAACGAAGAACTGGTCGGGGAAGCGCTGGCGCCACTCGCCGGGCAGGTGGTGATCGCAACAAAATTCGGTTTCGCCTTCGGCGCCGATGGCAACATCACAGGGCTGAACAGCCGGCCCGAACACATCAACGAGGTTGCCGACAATTCGCTTCGTCGGCTCGGCGTGGAGAGCATCGACCTGCTCTACCAGCACCGCGTCGACCCCGAGGTTCCGATCGAGGACGTCGCCGGAGCGGTCAAGGAACTCATCGACAGCGGCAAGGTGAAACACTTCGGGATGTCGGAGGCTTCTGCGCAGACCATTCGTCGCGCACATGCCGTGCAGCCGGTGACCGCGGTGCAAAGCGAGTACTCGCTGTGGTGGCGCGAACCGGAGAGCCCGGAGACTGGGGTGCTGTCCACCCTGTCCGAACTCGGCATCGGTTTCGTGCCCTACAGTCCGCTGGGCAAAGGATTTCTCACTGGAAGTATCAGTGAGAGCACGCAATTCGACAGTGGCGACATTCGCAACAGCATCCCCCGGTTTGCCGCCGATGTCCGCGGGGCCAACCGTGCGGTCGTCGATCTGTTGCAGAGGATCGCGGACCGCAAAGGTGCGACGGCCGGCCAGATCGCGTTGGCGTGGCTGCTGGCGCAGCGACCATGGATTGTGCCGATTCCCGGCACCCGGCGTTTGGATCGACTGGAGGAGAATCTCGGCGCAGCCGCCGTCGAGCTGAGCGACGATGACCTGAGCGAGATCGATGCTGCCTCCGCCGATATCGAAGTGCAGGGTGCGCGCTATCCCGATTTCATGCAGCGGTTGATCGGTCGCTGACCTGGCGCGCTGCGTCGCCGTATCGTTCGAAGTGCTCTGGATCACCGACGGCGTTGTACAGCACCAAGCGGGTGGCCTTGCCGGCGTATTTCTCGATCAACATGTCGGCCAGCTTGTCCCATGTCGACTCGGTGGCAAAGGCGGCAATGTGGTCGTCGCTGACTTGGGCCGCCATTCCTGCGAAGTCGCCGGCCTTCTGCTTCTCGCGGATTCGGGCGGTGGTGCCGTCGAATCCGGCCTCGTCCCAGATGAACGCGTAGTTCGGCGTGCTTCCGTAGAAGGCCATGCTGGCACGCACCACCTCGCGTTGCTTGTCGCACTCCTCATCGGTATCGCCGACAATCGTCATCACCGGCACGATGATCGCGATATCCGACGGAGACCGCCCCGCCTTGTGCGCTCCCTCAGCGACTTTCGGCAGGACATGCCGGGCGATGTAGCCGGGCTCGCCGATCGGATGCACATGCACGCCGTCGGCAACCTCGCCGGCCATCCGCAGCATCCACGGATTCACCGCGGCGATATCGACTTTGGGATCGGGCGAGTCGATCGGCCCCGCGCTCCACTGTGGAGTGATGAAATCCAGGTCGTAGAACTCGCCGTGGTGGTCCAGCTTCCCGGAGCGGAAAGCCGAGAAACACGCCTTCACGGCGAGCAGGTAGTCGCGTAGTCGCGGGCCGGGCCGCTCGTATGCCGCGCCGTACCGACGCACGACGTGAGTGCGCACCTGCGTGCCGAGGCCCAGCCGGAAGTTACCGCCGGAGGCTTCCTGAAGTTCCCACGCCGCGGCTGCCGTGACGAACGGGCTGCGCGGAAAAGCCACCGCGACGCCGGTGGACAACTCCAGGCCCGGTGCAGCCTGCGAGGCCACGGCAGCGTTGAGATAGGCCGTGCGACCCGTCTCGGTGAACAGCAGGCCCGAGAAGCCGACGGATTGCGTTCGGCGGGCCAGGTCACCGATCTGACCAAGCGGCTGCGGAATCGTCATCGCATCGACGTGCATGGCGGATCAGTATGTCAGCCGCGCGATGCCGTGCGGAACCTCTCGCGGTAGGCCTTCGGCGAGACGCCGAGGTGGTCGACGAATACGCGTCGGAGGCTTTCGGGGCTGCCGAACCCTGCGACGCGGGCGGTGTCGGCAACGGTGCGGCCCGCGTCGAGCGCGGCACGTGCGGCATCGATGCGCACCATCTCGACGTAGCGGGCCGGTGTCATCCCGAGTTCGGAACGAAACAGCCGGGTCAACTGCCGCGTACTCAGGGAGGCCCGCACGGCAAGCCTGTTCACGCTGTGGTCCGCCGCGGGAGTGGCCGAGATTGAATCGGTGATGTTGCGCAGTGGAGACTGCGGCGGCACGGCCGCCTCGACCAGCACCGAGAATTGCGATTGGCCACCCGCGCGCTTGAGATATACGACCAACCATCGGGCCACGGAACGGACTAGCTCGATGCCGTGGTCCATTTCGACTAACGCCAGCGCCAGGTCGATGCCCGACGACACCCCGGCCGAGGTGAAGACATCGCCGTCGCGGACGAAGATCGCATCCGGTTCGACGGTCACATCGGGGAACGCCCGCGCAAACAAGCGGACATCGTGCCAGTGCGTGGTGGCGCGCCGCCCGTTGAGGAGGCCGGCCTGCGCCAGCACGAACGACCCCGTGCAGATGGAGGCCAGCCGCCGGGTCCGGCCCGCGAGCATCC